>NZ_JAKRFL010000001.1:0-440444 GCF_022348105.1 Halomonas sp. MMH1-48 | reverse complement strand
GAGGCGTGTGGGGTTCTTGCTGGAATTAGCGAAGGAAACATGCACCAGCAGTAGGTGAAGCATCAACCAGATAATCCGATGAGATGCCGGTCTGTCTCACTCTCATGCAAAGGTAAGATCAACCATTTAATCCGCTTACCCGATTTTTTATCACTCAGCGAGCCTGGCCCATGATGGAACTCAATCTTATTGATGCGCAGTTTATCCCTTTCGTTGTGGCAATTACGCTGCTATCGATAAGCCCAGGGGTAGACACGCTCTTGGTGATCCGTAATACAGCGCGAGGCGGGATTCGGGACGGGGTGGCCACTAGCGTAGCGATTTGCTGCGGCTTGTTTGTGCATGCCACCGTTTCTGCGTTAGGGATTTCATTCATTCTGCTGCAGTCGGCTTGGGCGTTTAATATGCTGAAGCTGGCAGGGGCGGCATATCTGATTTGGCTGGGTATCACTAGTCTGCTGGCAGCTCGCCAGGGAACACCGCTGCCGGTGAAAGGTGTTATGAAGGAGTCCATGCCAGTGCCGCTTTGGCAGCCGATCAAAGAGGGGCTTCTTTCGAATGTGCTGAATCCTAAAACCGTGATTTTCTATATGGCGTTTTTGCCGCAATTTATCGCACCCACCGACCCTGCGCTGCTGAAATCACTCTGGCTGGCAGGCGTACATTTTGTCATTGCTAATATCTGGCAGATCAGCGTGGTGCTGATGGTGGGAGGCGCCAGCAAATGGCTGGCCAGCGCGCGCTTTGCACAAACCCTGAATGCGGCCACGGGGGCGGTGCTGGTCATGTTCGGGCTGCGGCTGGCGCTGGAGCAGCGCCCGGTGTGACCGGGCGCGGGAGGGGAGCGGAGACAGGCTTAGCGTTGAACCAGCGCGCGGTCGTAGCGAACGCTCTGCTCGCTGTCGTTCAATAGCGAAACGCCTTCACTGCTACCGCCGTTGGCCAGGCTCTCGAAGATGACCCGATAGCTCAGTACGGCCTGCACGTAATCGCGGGTTTCGCGGAAGGGGATGCTCTCCACGAACAGGTCGAACGACTCCATGCTGTTGCTGCCCAGCCACTGGTCTACGCGACCAGGGCCAGCGTTATAAGCGGCAGTCGCCGCTAAGCGGTTGCCCTGATAGCGTTCTAACTTGTCGCGAAGGTAAGTGCTACCCAGGCGAATATTCAGCTCAGGCTCCAGTACGCCATAAGGCCCGGGGTCGTTAAGCCCCAACTGGCGGCTCACCTGCGCGGCAGTGCCCGGCATTAACTGCATTAAGCCACGTGCACCTGCAGGAGAGAGGGCAACCGGGTTATAGGCGCTTTCTCGGCGAGTGATTGCCATCAGCAGATAAGGGTCAACGCCGGTTTGATGACCCCAAGCCAAAAAGTCATCGCGGTAAGCGGGTGGAAAGCGCCACTCCAACGCATCCCACATCTCGCCAGCAATAGTGGTTTGTACTAGCCGGGCGTGCCACTGCTGATGGGCAGCGTAGTCGGCGAGGGCACGAGCCTGGTAAGGCGACGCTTCGCGCACGGCATGCAGCCACTCGCTGTTGGCCAGGCCCTCTTCGCCAATACGCAGCAGCGCTTGCGTGCGCTGTACGGCGGGCAGTCGCGCGATATCCTCGCGGGTGGCTTCGTCGAAGTGGTGGCGCTCGTGGTTGAGTCGGTACGGCTGGCCGATTTTCTCAGCGGCGGCAAAGCCATAGAAACTACGGTCCTGGGCAGCCTGCTGGTAGCGCGCCTGAGCAGCTTCCTGATTACCCAGCTGTTCGTTGGCACGCCCCAGCCAGTACTGCCAGCGGCTGCTCTCTTGCTGGCTGGAAGGCATTTCAGCAATCCAGTGCATCACCTCTGTCCACTGGCGGTCTGCCAAGGCGCGACGTACGCGCAGCTCCAGCACGCGTTCGCTCTCTAGAGAGGGCAGCACACTATCGACCCAGCCCAGAGTGCCAGGTACATTGCGTACAAGGGCATAGAACGCCAGTTCCTCATCGATCACTTGGCGCTCTAGCGACGTTAAGTTCAAGCGCGGCGAGAGCTGCTGCCAAGCGGCGAAAGCGGTAGGCGTGTCGTCTCGGGTCAGGCGCTGCATGGCGGCTTGGTAGAAAGCCGCCGTGGCTCTGCACTCCGGGCCTAGGCAGGTGGGGGCGCTGGTGATAGCCCTGGTGTTGTTGCTGACCGCGTCCACTGTGTCGAGGGCCGTTTGCCACTCGCTGCTCAGTAGTCCGCCTAGGTAGTTACTCAGGCGCGATTCGCCCGCTTGCCAAGCTAGCATCTTGCGTTCCCAGATGGCGGTCGCATCGATAGTGCCATCGGCCCGTAGGCGGTTGAAAAGGGGGTCACAGGCATCGGGCTGTGAGCTGCCTACTCGCCAAAGCGCCAAGCCCGCGCGGCGCGACTCTTCTGGGGCACGGTCGATGAGCGCCATGTAGTAGTAACACTGACGTGCCGTTCCAGCAGGCTCGCCATCGGCGACGGTGAGTAGATCGCCGTAACGTCCTGCATGACCATATTTGGCAATGGCTTGGCCGCGCATCCATTCCGATAGCGGAGAGTCGGCATGTTGTTCGATGAACTGCAGCACTTGACTGGCGGCCACGTTGGGCAACTGGTTGCGTAAGCGGTGATAGGTGACATAACCGCTGAGTATGTGTCCTTCGATGGCGCGCTCATCGATGTGTTGCCACTGCTGCTGGCGTGCGGCGTTGAGCGCATCACGCATAGCGTCATCAGTGGCTGCCCAACTCCCCGTCGGTAGGCCGATGATGGCTGCTGCGCATAGAGTGCGAAGGGTAGAACGTAATGGCGTAGCCGGCATGGCACTCCCTCTTGCTCGCTGGTAGGGTCAAAGGCGCAATAGTGAACTATACGGACAAGTGAACTATACGCACAGATAAGGTTCTGACAATCGTGACACTAAGAGGATTCGATAACGATGGCACGATTATCCGTTTGGGGATTGTTTCGTCGATTGAAAACACGCGTATGGGCCGTTAAACGTATCGCCCGTGCGCTCAAGCTATTTTTACCCATGACCCGCGATGTGCTGAAAGGAGATTTCAGGCCGATTCCCTGGTCTGCGTTTGGCACCATGGCGCTGGCGTTGGCCTACCTGGTCATGCCATTCGACCTGATCCCCGACTTTTTGGTGCTGCTAGGAGTGGTCGATGACGTATTGATCGTAGGCTGGTTACTAAACCGCGTCGATACGCAGTTGGCCGACTATCGCGCTTGGAAATCGGCTACTGAGGCAGCCACCGCTTCTTCACGCACACCTTCTTGAAATCCCTTCGCTTATCCCCATATTGAGTTCACTACCTTTTCCGCCTCTGCCTATGGGCAGAGGCGTCAAGCAACACGTGATCAATGAGGGCTAAGCGCATGACGACTGCGACCCATGAAGAAACTCTTGGCTTTCAGACGGAAGTCAAACAGCTCCTGAATCTAATGATCCACTCCCTGTACTCGAATCGGGAGATTTTTCTACGCGAGCTGATTTCCAACGCCGCTGATGCCTGTGACAAGTTACGCTATGCCGCACTCGATAACGACGCTCTATACGAAGGCGATAGCGAGCTGCGTATCGAGATCGAGCACGACCGCGACGCCAACACCATCACGCTGCGCGATAATGGTATCGGCATGAACCGCGAAGATGTGATTGCCAACTTGGGCACCATCGCGCGTTCCGGTACGGCAGAGTTTTTGAAGCAGCTCTCCGGCGAGCAGCAAAAAGACGCCAAGCTGATCGGTCAGTTCGGGGTTGGTTTCTATTCGGCCTTCATCGTGGCCGACGAAGTGGTCGTACGTACTCGTAAAGCGGGCACCGCCGCATCTGAAGGCGTCGAGTGGCGCTCCAAAGGCGAAGGCGAGTTTACTGTTGCCGACATCGAGCGTGACGCTCACGGCACGGAAATCACCCTGCATTTAAAAGACGATGCAAAAGAGTTCGCCGACGACTACCGCCTGCAAAGCTTGGTGCGCAAGTACTCTGACCACATCGAAGTGCCGGTGCGTATGCCCAAGGTCGAAACCGCCAAGGATGACGACGGTAACGAGATCGAAGGTAGCGAAGTGACGACGTGGGAAACCGTCAACGAAGCTACCGCGCTGTGGGCGCGCCCGAAGAGCGAGATCAGCGACGACGAGTATAAGGCGTTCTACAAGCACGTTGCCCACGACTTCAGTGACCCGCTTACCTGGAGTCACAACAAAGTCGAGGGTAAGCTCGAGTACACCAGCCTGCTCTACGTGCCGGGCCGCGCACCGTTCGACATGTTCGACCGTGATGGCTCGCGCGGTGTGAAGCTTTACGTGCAACGTGTCTTCATCATGGATGATGCCGAGCAGTTCCTGCCCCTCTACCTGCGTTTCATCAAGGGTGTGCTGGATACGCGCGATCTCTCATTGAACGTCTCTCGTGAGTTGTTGCAGCAAGATCCCAAGGTCGACAAGATCAAAGGGGCGCTCACCAAGCGTGCGCTGGACATGCTCAAGAAACTGTCCAAAGATAGCGAGCAGTATCAAACGTTCTGGAACACCTTTGGCAGTGTGCTGAAAGAGGGCCCAGGTGAAGACTTCGCTAACCGCGAAAAAATCGCCGGTCTGCTGCGCTTTGCTTCCACGCATACCGACACGTCCGCCCAGGAGCATTCTCTGGCCGAATACGTCGAGCGCATGAAGGAAGGTCAGAAGAAGATCTACTACGTGGTGGCGGATAGCTTCAATGCCGCGAAGAACAGCCCGCACCTGGAGATTTTCCGCAAGAAAGGTATCGAGGTGCTGCTCCTCTCCGATCGTATCGATGAGTGGCTGATGAGCCACCTGACCGAGTTCGATGGCAAGCCTTTCGCCGACGTGGCCAAAGGCGAGCTGGACCTGGGCGATGTCGAAGACGAAGCCGAGAAAAAAGCCCAGGAAGAGACGGCCAAGGCGAAAGAGGATCTCGTCAAGCGCGTCAAAGAGGCGCTGAGCGACGGTGTTCAAGAGGTGAAAATCACCCACCGCCTGACCGATTCACCCGCCTGTGTGGTACTGCCCGAGCACGAGATGGGCTACCAAATGCGCCGCATTATGGAAGCTGCAGGCCAGAAGCTGCCGGAGGTGAAGCCCATTCTGGAGCTCAACCCCAACCATGCCCTAGTGGCCCGTTTGGAAAATGCAGAGGGTGATCTATTTGGCCAGTTAGCCCACATCCTCCTGGATCAGGCGATCATTGCCGAGGGCGGCCATCTGGACGACCCGGCTGCCTACGTGAAGCGTCTCAATAGTGTGTTGACGGCTTAATGCCCTAAGCTCGCTAGTCGCGGCCCGCTTGGTCAACCAAGCGGGCCGCTTGTTTTGTTAAGATAGTGCTTATCAAAATGGGGGTTGAGGCCCACCGTTACGTAAAAGAACTCAGGACATGGCTATGGCAGAGCAGCAAAGTAACGTCGCGGTGCTGGGGGGCGGGAGTTTTGGTACCGCGCTGGCCAGTATCGCCGCCGACAATGGCGCTAACGTGCGTCAATGGTTGCGCGACGAGGCGCTGGTCGCGCAGATCAACCGAGAGCACCGCAACGGCCGCTATCTTCCCGACTATGCAATCAACCCTGCCGTCACCGCATCGACCGACTTGAAAACGGTGCTGTCGGGTGCCGAACTGGTGCTGATTGCCATCCCGTCGAAAGCGTTTCGCAGCGTGGTGCAAGCGGCCAAGCCTTGGCTCTCGCCCGAACAAATCCTGGTCAGCACCACCAAAGGGATTGAGCAAGTTGGCTTTTTACTGATGAGCCAAGTGCTGGAGCAAGAGACCGGATTCCCCCATATTGGCGTCATTGCAGGGCCTAATTTGGCCTCCGAGATTGCTGACAAGCAGTTGACCGCCACGGTGATCGCCAGTGCGGATGCGCTAACGCGCACTCGAGTACAGCAAGTGCTGGGCTGTCGCTATTTCCGCGTTTACGCCAGTAATGATCGTCACGGCGTGGAGCTGGGGGGCGCATTAAAGAATATTTACGCCATTGCAGCGGGCATGGCCGCGGCGCTGGGGATGGGGGAGAACACCCGCAGCATGCTGATGACCCGAGCGCTGGCCGAGATGAGCCGTTTCGCCGTTGCCCAGGGGGCCAACCCCATGACGTTTCTTGGTTTGGCAGGCGTGGGCGACCTGATCGTCACTTGCTCGTCTAACTTGTCGCGCAATTACCGCGTGGGCCATGCACTGGGTACGGGGCTGTCGTTAGAGGAAGCGGTGGCTGCGCTTGGCCAAGTGGCTGAAGGCGTCAATACCGTCAAGCTGGTCTGCGCAAAAGCGCGTGAGATGGGGGTTTATATGCCGTTGGCCGAAGGGTTGAATCGTGTACTCTTCGAAGGCGTGCCTGCCGAGGACATGGCGGGAACGCTCATGATGGGCGAGCAGAGTAGCGACGTGGAGTTCATTCTGCCCCGCGAAGCGGTCCAGCAGGCGCATCGCGAGCAGGCTCATCAGGATCAGCAAGGCAGCGGAGATTCCCATGAATAGCCACCGACAGCAAGGTAGTTGCAGCGTATTGATCATGCGTCATGGCGAAGCCGCGCCAGGTTTTCCAGACCACGCCCGGCCGCTGACGCCCAGGGGGGAGCACGAGGCCGAGACCATGGCTCGCTGGCTGGCGACGCGTATCGATCAAGGCGAGCTGTCTAGGCCAACGCTCTACGCCAGCCCTTACGTCCGTGCTCAGCAAACCGCCCAGCGAATCAGCGATGCCCTGGGCGCACCCCTCAATACGCTGTCCTTCATTACCCCGGAAGATCCGCCCGGCGATGTCAGCGACTGGTTGCTCAGGCATCCCGTTGACTCGCCGATCATGCTGGTTAGCCACATGCCGCTGGTGGGCGACTTGGCTGGGCTGTTGGTCGAAGGCGCGCCAAGCCAGGGCGTTGGCTTTCCCACGGCGGCCATTGCCGAGCTAGAGGCTGACGTCTGGGCGGCAGGCTGCGCGCAGCTCAAGCGTTTTACTCAGCCGAGTCAACTGGCTTAACGAGACGCTCGAGACCAAAAAAGCGGCTGCCGAGGCAGCCGCTTTTGGTTGATGGCCGTGCCGACTAGCCGTGGCTAGAGCAGCGCATCCAGCTTCTCTTTCAACAAGCCGTTGACCTGCTGGGGGTTGGCGGTGCCGCGTGAGGCTTTCATCACCTGGCCCACGAAGTAGCCAATCATCTTGCCGCGTTTCTCCGGCTCGGAGTCACGGTACTGCGCCACCTGTGCCGGGCTTTCGGCAATGACTTGGTCGATCATTGCTTCGATGGCGCCGGTGTCGGTGACCTGTTTTAGGCCTTTGGCCTCGATGACGGCATCTGCGCTCTCGCCCTGGCCGTTCCAAAGCGCTTGGAAGACCTGCTTCGCTGCCTTACCGTTGATGGTGTCGTCCAGTACGCGGCTGATCAACTCACCCAGCTGTTGGGCGGATACCGGACTGTGTTGAATGCTCAGGTTCTCCCGGTTCAATGCACCAGAGAGCTCGCCCTGTACCCAATTGGCTGCCTGCTTGGCGTCGCCACAGACGCGATGCACTTCTTCGAAGAACTCCGCCATGTCACGGCTGGCCGACAGCACGTTGGCGTCGTACGCCGAGAGGCCTAGTTCGCTCTGGAAACGGGCGCGCTTGTCGGCGGGCAGTTCCGGCAGTTGGCTGCGCAGGTGGTCCAGATAGGCCTGGTCCAACACCACCGGTAGCAGGTCGGGGCAGGGGAAGTAGCGGTAGTCGTTGGCTTCTTCCTTGGTCCGCATGCTGCGGGTCTCGTCACGCTCTGGATCGAACAGGCGAGTCTCTTGGACGACTTTACCGCCATCTTCGATGAGCTCGATCTGCCGCTCGACTTCGAACGCAATGGCGCGCTCGACGAAGCGGAAGGAGTTGACGTTCTTGATCTCCGCCCGGGTGCCAAACGCGTCTTGGCCTTTTGGACGTACCGACACGTTGACGTCGCAGCGCATCGAGCCCTCGGCCATGTTGCCATCGGAAATACCCAGGTAGGTCACGATGGAGTGAATCGCTTTTAGATAGGCGGCGGCTTCTTTGGCGCTGCGCATGTCCGGCTCGGAGACGATCTCTAAAAGCGGCGTGCCCGCCCGGTTCAGGTCGATCCCGGTCATGCCGTGGAAGTCTTCGTGCAGCGATTTGCCGGCGTCCTCTTCCAGGTGGGCGTGGTGAATACGAATCCGTTTGGTGGTGTCGTCATCCAGCGTGATCTCGACTTCACCCGCGCCCACGATGGGGTGGTACATCTGACTGGTTTGGTAGCCCTTCGGCAAATCTGGATAGAAGTAATTCTTACGGTCGAACACCGAGACTTCAGGGATCTCGGCGTGGACGGCGAGGCCAAACTGCACGGCCATGGCGACGGCCTGCTCATTGAGCACCGGCAGCACGCCCGGCAGGCCCAAGTCGACGGCGCAGGCCTGGGTGTTCGGCTCGGCGCCAAACGCAGTGGAGGCGCCGGAAAAGATCTTAGAGCGCGTTGCGAGCTGAACGTGGACCTCGAGCCCGATCACGGTTTCCCATTGCATTAGGCGTTCTCCTCGGCAAAAGCAGGCAGTTGAAGGTGCCAGTCGGTCGCTTGCTGGAACTGGTGAGCAACGTTGAGCAGCTGCGCTTCGGCAAAGTGGGTGCCCAGAATCTGCAGGCCTACCGGGCGGCCACCGGCAAAGCCAGCGGGAACGCTAATACCTGGGATGCCTGCCAGGTTGACGGCGATGGTGTAGATGTCTTGCAAATACATGGAAACCGGATCTTTCTTGGCGCCCAGGTCGAAGGCAGGCGTCGGTGAGGCGGGGCCCATGAGCACGTCGACATCCTCGAAAGCATCGAGAAAATCTTGACGAATCAAGCGACGAACCTGCTGCGCTTTGGTGTAGTAGGCGTCGAAGAAGCCCTCCGATAGCGTGTGTGTGCCAATGAGAATGCGGCGTTTCACCTCTTCACCGAACCCTTCCGCCCGTGAGCGGGTGTAGAGGTCGACGAGATCCGCAGGCGCATCGCAGCGATGACCAAAACGCACGCCGTCGAAGCGCGATAGGTTCGACGAGGCCTCGGCAGGGGCGATGACGTAGTAAGCCGGAATCGCGTAGTGGGTGTGCGGCAAGCTGACGTCGCGCACCGAAGCGCCCAGCGATTCATACACTTTCACCGCGTCACGAACGGCCTTCTCGACCTCGGGGTCCAGGCCGTCACCAAAATACTCCGTCGGTAGGCCGATTTTGAGGCCAGAGAGCGGGGCGTTGAGCGTCTCGGTGTAGTCCGGCACGCCACGGGCGACGCTGGTGGAGTCGCGTACATCGTGACCGGCAATCACGTTCATCAGGTGCGCACAATCTTCGGCAGTGCGTGCCATGGGGCCTGCCTGGTCGAGACTGGAGGCGTAGGCGATCATGCCGTAACGAGAGACACGTCCGTAAGTGGGCTTCAGACCGGTAATGCCACAAAATGCTGCTGGCTGGCGTATGGAGCCGCCGGTGTCGGTGCCCATCGCCGCGGGTACGAGCCCGGCAGCCACGGCAGCAGCGCTACCGCCCGAGCTTCCACCGGGCACGGCTGAGAGATCCCAAGGATTTTTGACGGCACCGTAGTGGCTGTTTTCGTTGGAAGAGCCCATGGCGAACTCATCCATATTGGTTTTACCCAGGCTAATGGTGCCTGCAGCGCTCAGTTTTTCGACCACGGTGGCATCGTAAGGCGCGATAAAGTTATCGAGCATTTTGGAGCCGCAGCTAGTTTTCACGCCTTGGGTACAAAAAATATCTTTTAGCGCTAGAGGAATTCCGGTGAGCTTGCCTGCTTTACCGCTGGCTCGTGCTTTATCAGCGGCGTCGGCTTTTATGAGCGCCTGCTCGGCGGTCACGGTAATGAAGCTATTGAGCTGGTCGTCGGTTTTCTCGATGCGCTGTAAAAAATGAGACGTCAGCTCTCGGCTGGAGAGTTCACCACTGTCTAAGGCGGCGGCGAGCTGCGTTACGGTTTTGTCATGCATGACCCGGAAGCTCCGTTCAGAGGCGGATGGAAGGAGTGGAAACGAACGACGAGCGTGGCTTATTCGACCACGCGCGGGACAAGATAAAGGCCGTTTTCCACTGCCGGGGCGCAGTGTTGGAACGTATCGCGCTGATTCGTTTCTGTGACTTCGTCGGCGCGAAGGCGCTGGGTCGCATCGAGCGGATGGGACAGCGGCGCGACGCCTTCGGTGTCCAGGCTCTGGAGCTGGTCGACCATGTCCAGAATGCGGCTAAGATCGTCGACGAAGCCGCTGGCTTGGTCGTCGCTAACGGCGAGTCGGGCCAAGTGTGCGGCCCGGCGCACATGAGATTCTTCAAGCGCCATGATCGAGGTTTCCTCGCAATGGTGATGGAACATATTTCGCTTTGAGCGGTATACGTACGGTCATCTTAAATTCGTCTGACGGAGCAGACGTGGAAAATAGCCGCAAAAGGTACCACATATTGGCCTTGGCGGGCAGTGTTCGGGACGACTCGTGCTTGCTGCCAAGGGGTTGCGGTGATACCGTTTGCATCCGCACAGGGTTCCCGGTCTGCACTAGGTAACAACATCCATGTTCAAACGTTTGAGGGGGCTGTTTTCCAGCGATCTGTCGATCGACTTGGGTACGGCCAACACACTGATTTATGTACGCGGTCGTGGCATCGTGCTCGATGAACCGTCCGTAGTCGCCATCCGCCAGTCTGGCAACATGCGCAGCGTCGCCTCGGTGGGTGCCGATGCCAAGCGCATGCTTGGTCGCACGCCTGGCAATATTACGGCCATTCGTCCGATGAAAGACGGTGTCATCGCCGACTTCACCGTTACCGAGCAGATGCTTCAGCACTTCATTCGTAAAGTGCATCAAAGTACGTTCCTCACCCCCAGTCCGCGCGTTCTAGTCTGCGTGCCCTGCATGTCGACGCAGGTGGAGCGACGCGCCATTCGTGAATCGGCGGAAGGCGCCGGCGCGCGTGAAGTGTTCCTGATCGAAGAGCCCATGGCGGCAGCGATCGGTGCTGGCTTGCCGGTGGAAGAAGCGCAGGGCTCGATGGTCGTGGATATCGGTGGGGGCACCACGGAAATCGCGATCATATCGCTCAACGGTGTCGTATATTCAGAATCGATCCGCGTAGGCGGTGACCGTTTTGATGAGGCGATCACCGCGTACGTGCGCCGTCACTATGGCAGCCTGATTGGTGAAGCGACGGCCGAGCGTATCAAAGAAGAGATTGGCTGTGCTTATCCAGGCGGCGAGCTGCGCGAGATCGATGTGCGTGGCCGTAACCTTGCCGAGGGTATTCCACGCAGCTTTACCTTGAACTCCCACGAAATTCTCGAAGCACTGCAAGAGACGCTGGGCTCTATCGTAGCCGCCGTCAAGAGCGCGCTGGAGCAGTCTCCACCCGAGCTGGCCTCAGATATCGCCGAGCGCGGCTTGGTGCTGACCGGCGGTGGCGCGCTGCTGCGTGACCTGGATAAGTTGATCGCCGAAGAGACCGGCTTGCCGGTGATCGTGGCGGAAGATCCGCTGACCTGCGTTGCACGTGGAGGCGGCAAGGCATTGGAGATGATCGATCAGCACACGTTTGAGTTGCTGTCGAGCGACTGATCGCAGCGGTTTATCGCGGGGGATTGCCTATCAAACCGCTGTTTTCACACGGGCCGCTACCCGGTTACCGGCTATTCTTCTGTGTTGTGGCGGCAAGCGCATTGATGTTTGTCGACCACCGTTTCACTCGCATGGAAGATCTGCGCGCCCAAATGACCACGATCGTTGCACCCATTCAGTGGGCGGTTAGTGTGCCCAGCGACCTGCTGAACTGGGGGGCGCTGGCGCTCTCCGACCAGCAGGCGCTGGTGGATGAAAATCGACGCTTGCGCGAGCAAATATTGACACTTTCCCACCGTGGTCAACGCTTGGCGAATTTGACTGCTGAGAACGCGGAGCTGCGCCAACTGCTGGGCGCCGCCGAGCGGCGGGACATTCCCTATATGACGGCGGAACTGCTGTCGTTGGACAACGACCCTTTTAGCCATCAGATGGTGGTCGACCGTGGGCATCGTAACGGTGCCTACGTGGGGCAGCCGGTGATCGATGCATCAGGACTCGTCGGCCAGGTGACGGCCGTCTCGGCATACTCGAGTCGGGTCTTGTTGCTGGCCGATGCCAGCCACGCGCTGCCGGTCCAGGTCAATCGCAACGGTCTGCGCTTCATCGTTCAGGGCACTGGCCGCTACGGCAGTGTGAACGTGCTTCACGTACCGGATACGGCCGATATCCGTGAAGGTGATCTGCTGACCACGTCCGGATTGGCGGGGCGCTTTCCGCCGGGATACCCCGTGGCGAGGGTAACTGAGGTTTATCACGATCCTGGCCAGCCGTTTGCTCGTGTGGTCGCTGAACCATCTGCTCAGCTCCAGCGTTCGCGACATTTTTTGCTGCTTTTTCCACCTCCCCGCGAAGAGTTGGATCCGTCTATTTGGGATGAGTCCATGGAGATTTCAGCCGACGCGCTCCATGCTGCTCAGCGGCTTGGGCAACCATCCCCCCTGTCCGAAGAGGAGGCGCGCTAATGGCACGTGCGCCGATGGTACCGCTCGTGGTGGTCTGGCTCAGTCTCGTATTGGCGCTGTGCCTGCAGGTCATGCCACTTGCTGATGGTTGGCAAGTGTTTCGCCCCGAATGGGTGGGGCTCATGCTCATCTACTGGTGCATGCGTGCCCCTGATAGAGTCGGTGTCTTTCATGGCTTCGTATTTGGCCTATTGATGGATCTCATCGAGGGGACGGCACTAGGGCAGCACGCGCTCATCCTGTCGTTACTGGCGTTCTTAGCGGCGCTGGTCTATCCCCGTTTCCGCGCTTACTCGTTGGTACAGCAATCGGTGCTGGTGCTGGTGCTGCTGGGACTGGTTCAGCTCATCGAGCAGTGGCTGCGCACGTTGACCGGCGACTTCTCGATCCACCTCTCTTTCTTGATTCCTTCGCTGGTGAGCGCGCTGCTGTGGCCGTGGCTGGCGACGATGTTCCACGCCATCGAACGGCGCATGGCCAATGCGTGACGTTGCCACGACTCCCGTGCTCTGCTTGGCGTCTGCTTCACCGCGACGCCAGGCGCTGCTCGCGTCGATCGGGGTGCCCGTCACCGTCATGCCCAGTAACGTCGACGAAACGCCCATCGAGGGAGAATCCCCCGCCGCTTATGTAGAGCGGCTGGCCATTGCCAAGGCAGAGGCAGCGACGGGGAAAACCACGCTGCCCGTGCTAGGGTCGGACACGGCGGTGGTCGTCGACGATACGATTCTGGGCAAGCCGCGCGACCAGCAGCACGCGGCTGATATGTTATCGCTGTTAGCAGGGCGGTCGCACCGAGTACTCACGGCAGTAGCGGTCAGCGGGTCGCGGGGTATACTCTCCTGCTGTGTGACCACCGAGGTCATCATGCGCGCGTTAACGGCAGACGAGATCGAATGCTATTGGCATACCGGTGAACCTGTCGATAAAGCGGGCGGGTATGCCATCCAGGGGCTAGCCGCTATTTTTATCGAACGAATTCAGGGCAGTCATTCCGCCGTGGTAGGGCTGCCTCTTTTTGAAACCACGCGCTTGCTTCGCCAGCAAGGGGTTCCCATTTGGGCGGGCCGTTATCTTACGTAACCACCGACTCATCGCCCGCTGCGCTGGCAAGGAATTGGACACCCAATAAGGAATTTTGCATGAGCGGTGAAGTCCTCATCAATTTAACGCCCATGGAGACCCGCGTTGCGCTGGTAGAAAACGGCGTATTGCAAGAGGCGCTCATCGAGCGCTCTCGCAGGCGCGGTATCGTAGGCAATATCTACAAAGGCAAAGTCGTTCGCGTACTGCCTGGCATGCAGGCTGCTTTTGTCGATATTGGCTTGGAGCGTGCGGCGTTCATCCATGCACACGAAGTCATGCCGCCCGGCACTCCTAGCGAGGAGCAGCAAACCATTGGGCAACTGCTCCACGAAGGCCAAGCCCTGGTCGTTCAGGTCACCAAAGATCCCATCGGCACCAAAGGGGCACGTCTAACCACGCACTTATCGATCCCCTCGCGGTACTTGGTTTACATGCCTGACTCGCCACACCACGGCGTGTCGCAGCGCATCGAGGACGAGCGTGAGCGTGAACGCTTGAAGATGCTGCTAGACAAGAGCATCGAGGAGCAAACCCTCGAGGTGACAGGCGGTTTCATCGTGCGGACTGCCGCAGAGGGCGTGGGCGATGAAGAACTGGCCAGCGATATGTACTTCCTGTTGCGCATTTGGCGAAAAGTCAGCGAGCGCAAAATCACTGCTGCACCGCCCAGCGTCATTTATGACGACCTGCCGCTGTTCATGCGCACGCTCCGAGACGTGATGCGCGATGACATCGAGAAGGTGCGCATCGATTCCCGGGAAAACTTCGTCAAGCTCGTGGAGTTCGCAGAAGAGTTCATGCCCGATGCGGTCGACCGTATAGAGTACTATCCCGGTGAGCGTCCGATCTTCGATCTCTATAGTGTCGAAGACGAGATTCAGAAAGCGCTGGGGCGCAAGGTGCAACTCAAGTCGGGCGGGTATTTGGTCATCGACCCGACCGAGGCCATGACGACCATCGATGTGAATACCGGTGGCTACGTGGGGCATCGCAATCTCGAAGAGACGATTTTCAAGACCAATTTGGAAGCCGCCACTGCCATTGCGCGCCAGCTTCGTTTACGCAATTTGGGCGGTATCATCATCATCGACTTCATCGATATGGTGGATGTCGAGCACCAGCGTCAAGTGTTGCGCGTGTTAGAGAAAGCGTTAGAGCGTGATCACGCCAAAACCAAATGCACCGGTGTTACCGAGCTTGGACTGGTGCAGTTAACGCGTAAGCGTACTCGGGAAAGCTTAGAGCAGACTCTCTGCGAAGCATGTCCGACCTGTGGCGGCCGCGGGACCCTCAAAACTCCAGAAACCATCTGTTACGAAATATTCCGGGAGATCCTTCGCGAAGAGCGTGCCTATAGCGCGGAGACCTATATGGTGCTGGCGTCGCAGCCGGTGGTGGATCGCCTGCTGGATGAAGAGTCTGCCGCTGTCGCCGATCTGGAGACCTTCATCAATAAAACGATCCGTTTCCAGGTCGAGCAGCACTACTCTCAAGAGCAGTACGACATCGTACTGATGTAATGATGTCATCACGCTCTCTCGTTCGTGGCTGTTGGATCAGCGTCGCTGCCGTGCTGGCGACGCTGGCTGTGGTGATGCTGGCGTTTCGTCTATTGGCCAGCCAGACGGATGCCTTGACCCCACGTATCGAAGCCATGCTCGAAGCGCGCATCGGGGTGCCGGTACACGTCGACCGACTAGCACTCTCGTTAGAACGTAATGTTCTGCACCTAGCGCTCGATGAACTTAAGGCGCAAACCCCTGAGGGACAGGCCTTGGTGGAGGTCGACCGCCTGTCGCTACGTCTCGATGTCTGGGAGAGCTTGCGTCGGTTGGCGCCCATCTTCAGCGATGCGCGTATGTTTGGGCTGCGCTTTCATCTTTACCAACAGCAGGATAGCGGATGGGGGTGGCCCTCTCCGGCCGAACTCCCCCTGGGCGTGACGCCCCAGCCCGACGTCGACCTCGACGCCTTAGATGCTTGGGCGGGCCTGTTACTGCGCCAGCGCGTCTGGGTGGATGATAGTCGCGTCACCCTGCATGGCGCGGAGCAAACCGTGATGCTGCACGCGCCCACGCTCTTGTTGAGCGGTGATCGGCGACGGACGCGTCTAGAGGGCGCGCTGACCATCGTCGATACGCCTGATGCGGCGAATGCCGAGCTTCCGGCCATGACCCTTCGTGCCGAAATGCAGCCAGGAAAGCAGGGGTTTAGCGACTTTTCGGCGGCTCTTCAGCTGGACATGCAGCTTGACCACTTGGTGGTACTGGCCGCCCTGTTTCGGCCGGATCGGATGCCCTTTTTGGAGCAGGTGGGTGGCCAGGTACAGCTTTGGGGCCGTTGGCAAGAGGGTGCCTTGGCCGATGCGCGGCTGGCACTGGATGTTCCTGAGCTCACCCTGCGTCAGGATGTCGAATACGCCGTGCTTCGCAATATTCAGGCCAGCGGACAGTGGCTGCGTGATGGCGATGGGGGGGAGGCATGGCTCAGCGGCAGTGCCGAGACCGTCGAGTGGGCACAACCCGAGGGGGGCAGCGCTGGCCCGGCACTACCACGTCACTGGTATCTATCGCATCAACCCGGACAGTGGGAATTGCGCACCAGCGCATTCGAGCTCGCCTCTTTGGCGGCGTGGCGTGAGTATGCACTATTGCCTGAGTCGGTGACGCGGGTTCTGCAAACACTTTCACCCCGCGGGCAGGTGCAGGGCTTACGTCTAGGCCAGCGTGACGGCCGTTGGGGGGTCGATGCAGCCCTGACCAACGTTGCCGTTTTGCCATGGCAGCAGGCACCGGGCGGCGGGCCGCTGGATGCCTGGGTTCAGGCGCGCGATTTGCGTGGGCGTGTGACCTTTAATAGCGCGGGCGATAGCGCGCTTTACTTCCCTGAACTGTTTGATGCGCCGATGCAGCTTGGCCATGCAGAAGGGGTCGTCGAGTGGGTTTACGACGGCCCCAATACCATGATCAGCGGTCGCGATCTGAACGTCGATTGGGAGGGAGCTCGTGTCAGCGGTGGCTTTGGCCTGATCACTGGGCAGCAAAACGGCCAGTTCGGTCTCGACATCGCCTTTGCCGACGTGGATGCGCGCGCTCGTCCGCTCTCGCAGTGGCTGCCGATGAAAGCGTTCGACCCAGCGCTGCGCGATTGGTTGGCCAGCGATATAGGGGGCATGGTGCCTCAGGGCTCTTTGAAGCTCAGCCAGCCGCTGGGGCCGCGCGCGTCATCGGATCAGCTATCGGCAACGCTGGCACTGGCGATCGAGCAGGGCTATCTACCGATAGCGCCTGATTGGCCCCTACTAGAGGATCTTGAGGGGCGCTTGCTCTGGCAAGGAGGCGTATTGCAAGCCGAAGTGGCGCATGCGCAGAGTCAGGGTGTGGAAGTCGCCAATGGTGTGGTACGTATGGAAGAGAAGCAGCCACTGACGCTGTCGGCAGACGTACATAGTCATGGCGCTGCGTTGCTGAGTTTCCTTCGCGCCATGCCCGACATGGATACGCTACCCCTCGACGCGCTGTCGGCGCAGGGACATCTTGACGGTGACGTCGCGCTGGAGCTGCCACTCGAATCCCCAGAGACGCTTCAGCTCGAGATCAATGTCCGCCCGGTGCTATCGGCTGTCGGCTATGCGCCGCTGCCTATTACGCTGCGTGAACTGGGGGGGGAACTTCACTGGCAACAAGTGGGGCAGGCGCATGCCCTGACCGGCGACTTGAGTAGTCAGTGGCAGGGAGGGGATCTGCGGGCGACATTCTTGGCCGATGAGCGCATCGCCCTTGAAGGGAGCGTAGCGACCTCAGCGCTCTGGTCGCTGGCGAGCGTGCCTGCCGAACAAGCTCGTCAAATCATCGACGGTAGCACGCCGTGGCAAGGGGAGGTCACGCTGACGCCTAGCCCCGTGGTGACGTTGCAAAGTCGCCTTCTCGGCGTGACGAGCGAGCTGCCCGAGCCATTTGCCAAGCGCAGCGAAGAGGCCTGGCCGTTACAGTTACGCGCTGAGTTGGCCTCTGGGCGTACTTCCGTTGAGTTGGCCGATAAGCTCGTGGCCAAGGTACACTCTTTAGAGGGTGGTGCACAGGCAGGGCAAGTAGCGCTAGGCAGCGCGGTATCGCGCTCCGGCTGGCCCCGACAGCCGGGCTGGCGCTTGGATGCAGGTCTTGACACACTGGACCCGTTGGCGTGGCAAGCAGCCCTTGCTCCGCTGATGTCAGGAAATCTGGAAAACGCTTCCAGCCGTGGTGACCGTTCGCCTTTCGACGTGCGGCTGCGCACTGAGTGTCTGATGTATCGTGAGACCTGTCTGGGCGCGATGACGGCCTCAGGAAAGATCGAACCTCAGCGTGCAGCCTTAACCCTCAATGGTGATGTGCTGAACGGCCGGGTCGACTACCAACCTGCCAGCGAGCGTCCGCTGGACATCGCCATCACCACGCTGATGCTGGATTCATTGTTCGATCTCCCCGCCAACACCCATGATGCTAGCGTCGCTGCTCCCGACTCCTGGATCGAGGCGGTCGATACCCAGTACGCAGATCCCGTGCCAATCCCAGACGGCTTGGCGGCGCTGCCTAATGGCCGGTTGCGACTGGCGGAAGTGAGTGTGGGTGATCGCCGCTACGGACCGCTTACCGCGTTTTGGCAAGCCGATGAGCGTCGTTTTACGCTTGCGCCGGTGGGGCTGACACTCGGTCAGCTCTCTGCGCGAGGCGAACTGGTGTGGGAGGGCAATGCGGTGAACAGTCGAACCCGCGCCGATATTTCTATTCAGGGAGGCGATGTCGGTACGGCGCTAGAGCGGCTAGGGCAGCCGGTGGCCATGCGAAGCCGTACGACGGATGTATCCGCCAACCTCACGTGGCCCGGCGCACCCTGGCAGGTGGATTTGAGCCGAGCCGGTGGAGAGATGAGCGCGGATCTTCGTGATGGGCGTTTCGTGACGCTCGAATCGACGCCAGCCCGCCTGGTTGGACTGCTCAATTTCGATAACATTCTGCGCCGCTTGCGCTTCGATTTTTCCGATTTGACGGGTCAAGGCACCGCCTTCGATCGTGTGCACGGTACCGCTGACGTGGCCCAGGGGCAGCTGCTGCTGCGCGGCCCCCTACAAATTGATGCCCCTGCGACCACGCTGACGCTGACAGGAAGTGTTAACCTCTTACAGCGTGAACTCGATCAGCGTCTCGGCGTCACACTGCCTGTGAGCCAAAGTTTACCCATCGCCGCCATTGCGGTCGGCGCGCCCATCGTTGGCGGCGCGCTATTCATTGCCGACCAGCTATTCGGCGATGCGTTGGATCAAGCAACCACTCTCTATTATCGCGTGCGAGGTCCTTGGACCTCGCCGCAAGTGACTTTAGAAGGCCCCCAATGACCCCACAAACAAGCGATATCGAGTCTGCCGTTTCCATTTTGCTTACCCCTGGTGGTCTCGATCTTGACGCCCTGGATACTGGCCTTGGTTATGCCCTGGGAGCGGGCATCGATTATGCCGATCTCTATTTTCAGCGAACTTGGCAAGAAGGGTGGGTGCTGGAGGATGGCGAGGTCAAAGAGGCCAGCTATAACATTGATGGTGGCGTGGGCGTGCGCTCGCTGGCGGGTGAGAAAACGGGGTTTGCGTACTCCAATCAAATCACCGCCGATGCCTTGATGGACACCGGGCGAACGGCGGCTGGCATCGTACGCAGCGGCAAGCAGCTGCCGGGCCAGCGCGTCACGCCAGTGAGCGCGGCATCTCGCTATGCAGGTGTCGATCCGCTGGCGGGACTGTCGGCGGAAGAGAAACTCGCCATGTTGAAAGAAGCCGACCGGGTGGCGCGAGCGGCGGATCCCAGCATTAGCCAAGTGAGCGCGTCGCTCTCTGGCACCTACGAAGTCGTGCTGGTACGCGCCAGCGACGGCACCCTTGCCGCCGATATTCGCCCCCTCGTGCGTTTCAACGTCAGTGTGATTGCGGCCAAAAACGGCCGCCGGGAGCGCGGTAGCGCGGGCGGCGGTGGTCGTTACTCGATGTCGCGTCTGCGTGATGAAGGCGTGGCCGAGCGCTACGCAAAAGAAGCGGTGCGTCAAGCGCTGGTCAACCTGGAGGCTGTCGACGCACCGGCCGGGCAGATGCCGGTGGTGTTAGGGGCGGGTTGGCCTGGTATTCTTCTGCACGAAGCCGTTGGGCACGGATTGGAAGGCGATTTCAACCGCAAAGGCAGCTCGGCGTTTGCCGGGCGGATGGGGCAGCAGGTCGCCGCCAAGGGCGTCACGGTGGTCGACGATGCCACGGTGGCCGATAGCCGTGGCGCGCTCAGTGTGGACGACGAAGGCACGCCCGGTCAGTACACGCCGTTGATCGAAGACGGTATTTTGACGGGCTATATGCAGGATAAGCTGAATGCGCGCTTGATGAAAATGGCGCCCACCGGTAATGCGCGTCGCGAGTCGTTTGCGCATTTGCCAATGCCACGTATGACCAACACGGTCATGCTGGCGGGGCAGGATGATCCTGACGACATCATCAAAAGCGTCAAGCGGGGTATCTATGCCGTCAGCTTTGGCGGCGGTCAAGTAGACATTACCTCGGGTAAGTTCGTCTTTTCGGCCAGCGAAGCTTACATGATCGAAGATGGCAAGATCACAGCGCCGGTCAAGGGCGCGACGCTGATAGGCAACGGGCCCGAAGCCATGGGCAGAGTGTCGATGATTGGCCATGACATGGCGATGGATACCGGCATTGGCGTATGTGGTAAAGAGGGGCAGGGCGTGCCCGTCGGTGTCGGTCAGCCCACGCTTAAGCTGGATGAGCTGACCGTCGGCGGTACGCAGTCTTCATGACCGGCTTACAGCGCTAGCGTCTCACGCAGGTGTTTGAACAGCTTGCGCGAGCTGGTGGGGGGCTTGCCCTGTTCGCGTTCTTTACGCGCGTTGCGCACGAGTTGGCGCAGCGCTTGCCGATCCGCATTGGGATAATCGACCATGAAGAGATCGACGGCATCGTCGCCCTCGTCGATCATGCGGTCTCGCCACTTTTCCAGGCGATGAAAAGCATGATCGCGCTGCTCTTTTTCTTGTTCGATGGCGTCGAAAACGCCTTGAATGGCCGTTAGATCCTCTTTGCGGATGAGCTTGCCAACGTACTGCATGTGACGTCGGCGGCCCTCATGGGAGCGAATGCGAGCGGTTTCATCGATGGCGCGCAGCATATCGTCAGACAGCGGAAAGCGTGAGCGTTCGGTGGAGTTCATGGCAATCAGGGTTTCGCCAAGCGCCTGTAAGGCGTGCATTTCTCGCTTTAGCTGCGATTTACTGGGGCGCTCTACCTGTTCGTCGATGTCAATTGGCTCGGGACGTTGCTTGGGCATATAGCTACTCACAGATTAGATTCGTTCGCAGCATTATATCAGGCTGTGACCACAACATTGATCCGCCAACGCGTTTCAGGCGAAAAGGAGGCCACATGGCACAGGCATTTGATGCATCGGCGCAGCAGGCATTACTGACACAGCGCGCTGAAGAAGCGCTTGCCCTAGCAAAGCAGCTAGGTGCAGATGCTGCTGAAGTGGGTGCCAGCGTCGATCAAGGCATGGGCGTCAGCGTTCGTTTAGGCGAGGTGGAAACCGTTGAGCTGTCGCGCGATCAGGGAATTGCGGTAACGCTATACGTGGGCAAGAGAAAGGGGAGCGCCTCGTCTACCGATGCCAGCAGCGCGTCGATTCGCGCAACGGTCGAGAAAGCGCTCGCGATCGCGCGCTATACCGGAGAAGATCCTGCCGCCGGTTTGGCAGACGCGTCGCTGATGGCCACCGAGCTACCCGATTTGAAAGTCCACCACCCGTGGACGCTCACCACGGATGAGGCCATCGACCTGGCCCTTCGCTGCGAGCAGGCTGGACGCAGCGCGGAGGGGATTCATCAGTCGGAGGGTGCGTCACTCTCCAGCGGCGAGGGTGTCCGTGTTTATGCCAACAGCCACGGATTTTTGGGCACTCAAAAAGGCAGCAATCACTCGCTCTCATGCATGCTGATCGCCCAGGACGATCAGGGTATGCAGCGCGACTATGATTACACCGCCGCACGTAATCCACACCATTTACGCAGCCCGGAAGAGGTCGGTCGAGAAGCGGCAACTCGCACGCTTCGCCGACTGGGTGCGCGTCGGCCACCGACCGGTACCTTTCCGGTGCTGTTCGACCCTACGCTAGCCAGCGGCCTGATCGGTCATCTAATGAGCGCCTTGGCAGGCGGTGCGCTATACCGAGAAGCCTCTTTTCTGTGTGACCGTCTGGGAACGCCGCTTTTCCCCGAGTGGTTTGGCTTGGAAGAGCGACCCATGGAAGTGGGGGCGACGGCGAGCTCGCCGTTCGATGCCGAGGGGGTGCAAACCCGTAATAATCGATTCATCGATCGGGGGCAGGTTGCCAGCTACATGCTTTCTGCTTATAGCGCACGGCGTTTAGGTATGCACTCGACTGGAAATGCAGGTGGCGCGCGCAATTTACGCCTGCTGGCTCCGTTAACGCCACGAGCCGAGCTGTTGAGTCAGATGGGGCAAGGTATTTGGGTCACCGAACTCATGGGGCAGGGGGTGAACGGTGTGACCGGTGATTACTCGCGGGGAGCGGCAGGCTTTTGGATTGAAAACGGTGAAGTTCAGTACCCAATCGAGGAGTTCACGATCGCCGGTAACCTGAACAAGATGTTTGCCGGGCTGAGCGGCGTAGGGGATGACACGGATACACGGGGCAGCATTCACACGGGGAGCTGGCTGGTGGATGCGATGACCGTGGCGGGCAGCTAAGCGTACGCTGCATCGATTACTGATCTTCTTCAAACCGAGCGTCGAATAGCGCCTCGATAGCATCGAGCGCTCGTTCGGCGTCTTCCCCTTCTGCAATGACGGTGAGCTCGGTACCGCAGGGCGCGGCGAGCATGAGCAGTGACATGATATTGGCAGCATCCGCTTTTTGCTGCTTCTTGTACACATGAATCTGGGCAGAGAACTGCTGGCCACACTGAACCAGTTTGGTGGCTGCGCGGGCGTGAAGGCCGCGCTGATTGGTAAGGGTCAACGTTCTTTCGGGCACTCTGGTTCCTTTTTGCCGAGTGGGGTTTTAGGGAGGGCTCAGGGAGTACTGGGCGTCGCCGCCGTATGTTGGGTTGTCGGCGTTTCGCTGAGCGTGTACTGCAGCCCTAGCTCGCGATGCCTCAACTGCACTTCCCCTGTTTGTTTGACGAGCCGCTGTGCAAGCTGCTCGATCATATAAACGGACCGGTGTTGGCCGCCCGTGCAGCCAATGGCCACGGTCATATAGCTGCGATGGCTATTTTGATAAGCTGGTAGCCACTTCTCCAGCCACGTTTCAATATCGCTTGCCATGGCCTCTACCACGGGGTAGCCGCTCAAGAAGTCGATGATGTTGGCGTCGCGACCGGTATATTGGCGCAGAGTAGGGTCCCAATAAGGATTGGGCAAGCAGCGTACGTCGAACACGAGGTCGGCATCCAGCGGAACGCCGCGTTTGTAGCCAAAGGACTCGAAGGTGAGCGTCAGTTGATGCTGGCGCTGATGAGCTACTTGGTCGGTAATGCGGCGTCGCAGATCGTGTACGGAGAGTCGAGACGTATCGATCAATAAATCGGCGAGGTCGCGAATGTCATTCAGCGTCTCTTCTTCTTTGTTGATCGCTTCTTCCAGCGTCATGTCGCTATCACGGGTGAGGGGATGACGACGGCGGGTGGCCGAGTAACGCTCCAGCAAAATACGCGCATCGGTTGTCAGGTAGATCACCTGAAAACGAATTTCCCGGTGGCGCAATTCTTCAAGTAGCGCTGGCAGACGCTCCAGCGCAGTAGGTAAGTTGCGTGCGTCGATACTGACGGCAATCCGGGTGCGCTCACCCTGGGCGCGCAACTCGTCGATAAGCGAGCCCAACAGCATGGCAGGCAAGTTATCGATCGCGTAATAGCCAAGATCTTCCAGCGCTTGTAAGGCGATAGACTTACCGGAACCTGAACGGCCGCTAATGATCACCAGTTGCATAGCGTCTCTCTTGGCGTTTGAGCGTAAGAAGTAAAGACAAATTGAAGGAGTAGATCTGTTACGCAGCCTGTTCGCGTATCTTGGCCGTTATCAGCGTCAACAGTTCTTTTTGACTGCCTGCTTTGCGCAGCTGTTGGCGAGTAT
Organism: Halomonas sp. MMH1-48; assembly: GCF_022348105.1. Lineage (NCBI taxonomy): Bacteria > Pseudomonadati > Pseudomonadota > Gammaproteobacteria > Oceanospirillales > Halomonadaceae > Halomonas > Halomonas sp. MMH1-48. The sequence continues at coordinate 416,627 of NZ_JAKRFL010000001.1, read as the reverse complement.
CGGCGTCGTTCATGATCGTCGCGACTTGTCCGAGCAAAGCAAGGTGCGTGTCATCGGCTTCTTCAGGCACCAGCAAAACGAACACGAGATCGACCGGGTCCCCATCGATGGCATCGAAATCGACGGGTTCCGCCAGTTTCAAAAAGCCAGCAATGGGGGCACTGCAGTGCGGGCTTCTTGCGTGGGGAATGGCAACACCGTTGCCAATCCCCGTGCTGCCAAGACGCTCGCGCCCAATCAAACGACTGAACACTTCTTGGCTGTCAAGGCTGGGCGTGTTTTGGGCGATAAAGGTGCTGAAAAACTCCAGCACCCGCTTTTTGCTGCCCCCGGGTACGTCATAAAGCACGCGCTCCGGGGGGAGAATGGTTTCCAACGTCATTGAGTTAACGCACGCCTGCGCCTTGAGCGCGAGCTTGTGCTTTTTCCTTGTGTTTGACGAGTTGACGATCGATTTTGTCCGCAAGGGCATCGATGGCGGCATACATATCGTTATCGAGTGCCTCGGCATGAAGGTCAGCACCGGCGGCATGTAGCGTGCACGCTGCCTGCTGGCGCTCCTTTTCGACAGATAAGGTCACTTGTACCGTGGTGATATTGTCGTAGTGTCGTTCGACGCGTTCCAGCTTTTCGTTAACGTAGTCACGCAAGGCGTCAGTCAGTTCAACGTGATGACCAGTGATGTTTACTTGCATTGACGTGCTCCTTATCCATCGGGCTGTACTTCGATTGTAACCCTTTTTACGCTATTGCAAAGCCCTTGCGGTGAGTTTGTCACGACCAAGCGTTTAACTAGCGTAAACGGCGGCGCTCGCTCGAAGAGGGAATGCCCATCGACTCGCGATATTTCGCGACGGTACGTCGTGCCACGCTTATTCCGCCCTCTTCGAGAAGCGTCACCAAGCGACTATCGGAGAGCGGTTTGCCTGAGGGCTCCTCTTGAATGAGCTTTTTGATACGTGCGCGAATGGCCGTGCTCGAGTGGCTGTCGCCGCCGTCTTGGCCACTGACTTGACTGGAGAAAAAGTATTTCAACTCGAACACGCCACGCGGTGTATGAATGAACTTCTGTGTCGTCACGCGGGAAATGGTCGACTCATGCATCTCTACGGCTTCGGCGATGTCGGCCAAGATCAGCGGCTTCATGGCCTCTTCGCCGTGCTCTAGAAAGCCAATTTGGCGAGCGATGATTTCACGCCCCACGCGCAGCAAGGTGTCATTGCGGCTAGAGAGGCTTTTGATCAGCCAGCGCGCTTCTTGAAGGTGCTCTTTCAAGAACTGGTTGTCCTGGCTCTTGTCGGCGCGTTTGATCAAGCTGGCGTAGTCGGGTTGGATGCGTAGCCGTGGAAGAGCGTCCGGGTTGAGCTCTAAATGCCAGCCTTCGTTGTCATGGCGCACGACCAGATCGGGAGTGATGTAGCTATCGTCGGTCACGCCGTAGGCGCTGCCGGGTCGGGGGTCGAGGCTGCGAATTAATCGAATGACGTCATCCAACTGCTCATCGTCCAGGCTCAAACGGCGCTTGAGGAGGCGCATATCGTCTTTGCCTAGCGCCTCCAAAAACTGTCGTACCAGCCGTTTGGCTGGCATCAATAGCGGGGTGTCTTCCGGCAACGCAGCAAGTTGAAGCATCAGACATTCGCGCAGGTCGCGAGCGAATACGCCGGTCGGCTCGAACTGCTGCAAGCGCAGTAGGGTATTTTCCACTTCCCGTTGGCTCAAGCCGTCATGACCTTGTGCTTTGAGCCCTTCACGAATGTCGTTGAGCGGCTGGGTAAGATAACCATTGGCGTCCAGCGCATCGATCAGGCTCTCCGCAATTGCATATTCCCGTGAGCTGACATCGGTCATGGCCAGTTGCCACAGCAAATGGCCATGAAGGCTTTGGCCAGCGGCTTGGCGCTCGAAGTCGGGTCCTTCGCTACCACCGCTCAGACTGCCCATGTCTTGGTAGGTGTCCGACCAGTCGCTGTCGACGGAGAGTTCGTTGGGAATGCTGTCAGACCACTCGGCCTCTTGCGGCTCGCTGACTGCCTGCTCTCCAAACTCGTCCTCTTGCTCGAGCATAGGGTTGGCGTCAAGCGCTTGCTGAATTTCTTGACGGAGGTCCAGCGTAGAGAGCTGCAGCAGGGCAATGGCCTGTTGCAGCTGGGGTGTCATGGTCAGCTGTGTGCCGATACGCAATTGGAGAGAAGCTTTCATGACCATCTGAGAACCACTCGTTAATCAGAAAGCTCCACCCTAGAGCGAGTTATGGCTACGTGCAAGTGCAATAAGCATGCCACTAAAAGAAAAGTTTGGTCAGGCCTCGGTTTAGAGCCGGAAATCAGCGCCCAGATAGACGTCGCGAACCTTTTGGTTATTGAGAATCTCCTGGGCGTTCCCACTGGCGATGATGTGGCCATCGCCAACGATGTAGGCGATATCGCAAATATCCAGGGTTTCACGCACGTTGTGGTCGGTGATCAAGACGCCGATGTGGCGTTTTTTGAGTGCACGGATAATGGTTTTGATTTCGCCGACCGAAATAGGGTCGACCCCGGCAAAGGGTTCGTCGAGTAGAATGAACGCGGGCTCGGTGGCCAGCGACCGCGCGATCTCTACTCGACGGCGCTCGCCTCCTGAGAGGCTCATGCCTAGGTTGTCACGAATATGGGTGATATGAAAATCTTCGAGCAGTGACTCCAGGCGAGCTTCTCTGGCACTGCGATCGAGCGTTTTGCGCGTCTCGAGGATGGCCATGATGTTATCGGCTACCGAGAGCTTGCGAAAAATCGAGGCCTCTTGGGGAAGATACCCAATGCCTGCCATGGCGCGTTCGTGCATGGGCGCGTGGGTCAAATCCAGATCGTCGATACCCACATTGCCCGCATCGGATTTGACCAGTCCGACGATCATGTAAAACGAGGTGGTTTTACCGGCTCCATTGGGGCCCAACAGTCCAACGACACTGCCCTGGGCGATTTCCAGGTTGATGTCCTTGACGACGCGGCGGCGTTTGTAGCTCTTCGCTAGGTGGTGGGCGTAGAGCGTTTTGACAGGTGCGGAATCTGCAGACGTTGATGCTGCCACGTGTGGGCGCTCCCTATTGTTCCGGCTGAAGGGTCATGCGAATGCGCTGGTTGTCGCTACCGTTCACGTCGGAGCGAGCTTGCACCACTTCCTGGTCGATGAAGTACTCCAGGCGGCCCCCTTGAAAGCGGTCGCCTTGCTGGGTCAGTTCGGCTCGGTCGATCAGCTCCACGCGGCGTTCGGCGACGTGATAGATGATGCGCCGCGCCCAACCTTCCATGGGGGTCTCCTGGTCGTCGAGACGATTGCGCAAGTAGGCACGCTCACCCGTGGCAATGGCTTGAGAAAGTTCCCCTGCATCATTGCGCTGAATCTCGACGCGTTCGCCGCGCAATTGCATTTCGCCTTGACGAATATCCACGTTACCTGAGTAAACTGCGGTGCCCGCGCGCTGGTCGAGGTCCAGGCGGTCGGCTTCTACTTCGATGGGTGCTTGGCTTTGCGCCATGGCAGCCGTCGCCAGCGGTAGCGTTAAAGCAAAGAGGGTGGTGCGGAGAGAGGCATTCATCGCGACTCCTAGGGGGTACGAGTGGCCGGCGGATGCACGCCGCGCACGTTGTTGGTCAGGCGGACCTGGCTGTCATCCAGCCAAACGTCCATGCGGGAAGCTTCCATACGCTGAGGGGGCTGCTGCAACAGCACGGGCGTAGTGCTCCAGGCGTGGCGGGTCACGCCATCGTAGTTGAGTTGCTGTGTATCGAGCTGCCAACCCTCTTCAGGCGCGAGCAGCCGGGCAGACCCGCGCAGCGTCAAGGCCTGAGTATCGGTATTCAGGGTGCCGGTATCCGCGGTCGCCAACCACTCCCGCTGTTCGCTATCGAACAGCGTAGCACGTGGCGACACGACATCTGTCATGGCCGTTTGAGGTGTATGCACTAGCCGGGGAGTGACCAGCGACTGCTGAATCGCCCCCGATTCCCCAAATAGGGTGATTTCGGCATTCTCTAATACATGACCTGGCTCCTGAGCGCGCGCTTGCTCGTCGATATCTCGCTCTTGGGCGCTGCGCGGGTCGAGCCAAACCAAAAGCATGCCCAGGACGACGACCAGTGCCGTTACCCAAACTCGTTTTCTGAGCTTTACGCCCATCATGAGTGCCTGTGAAGATAGGTGTCGAGTACGGCATCCCAATGCCCTTGGGAGGTGAGCAGCGTATCGCAAATTTCACGCACCGCGCCGTGCCCGCCCAACCGTTCGGTGATCCAATCGGCGTGGGTATGCATATAATCGGGTGCATTGGGGACCGTGATGCCAACGCCTGCGCGCTTGATGGGTGCCAAGTCTGGCAGGTCGTCCCCGCAGTAAGCGACTTGTTCGAGCGTAATATCCAGCCGCTGGCAGAGGGCTCTCAGGGTCGTGAGTTTGTCTTCGCAGCCTTGATGCACATGGCTGATACCTAGTGCCGCAGCGCGCTGGCTGACCATCGGCGAATCGCGGCCGGTGATGAGCGCCACATGAATGCCAACGCGTTTGAGCAGTTTCAAGCCATGCCCATCCTGAGTGTGAAACGCTTTGATCTCGATGCCGTCGGCTTGAAAGTAGAGTCGGCCGTCCGTCAAAACGCCATCTACGTCTAGCGCAAGTAGTTTTACGCGGCGGAGCCGGTCGAGTAGTGCATCGGGTAGGGCCATATAGCCTCCTTAACATCCATGGCAAAAAGCGTTATCACGCAGTTAAATCACACCGCTGGCCAGTAAGTCATGCATATGTAGCGCGCCGATGGGACGCTGTTGCTCGTCGACGACGGCCAGCGCGGTTATCCGGCTATCTTCCATAATACGTACCGCTTCGGCTGCTAGCACGTCAGGACCGATGCGTTTGCCTGGGCGCGTCATGACGTCGTCGACTCGCACATCGCGCAAGTCATGAAATTGGTCCAATGTGCGTCTCAGGTCACCGTCGGTATATACACCTGCCAAACGGCCTTCGCTATCGATGACGCAGGTGAACCCAAGCCCTTGGCGTGTGATCTCTAAAAGCGCATCGCGTAGCGGGCTACCCAATGCAACCTGAGGCAGCCGCGTGCCGTCGTGCATGAGATCGCGGACTCGCAGTAGCAGCCGCTTGCCGAGGCTTCCGCCCGGATGAGAGAGCGCAAAATCTTCCGCTGTAAAGCCACGTGCTTCAAGCAAGGCCACGGCAAGGGCGTCCCCCAGTGCTAGCGCGGCGGTGGTCGAGCTTGTAGGGGCAAGATCCAGCGGGCAGGCTTCGCGCTCGACGCCGCTGTCCAAATGGGCATCGGCGTGGCGTGCCAGGGTAGAGCCTGGACGTCCAGTCATGCTCACCAGCGGGGTGCCAAGCCTTTTAAGCAGAGGGAGTAGCGCCGTGACTTCAGCTGTTTCGCCGGAGTTAGAGAGCGCCAACACCACGTCGGTACGGGTGATCATACCGAGATCGCCGTGGCTGGCTTCACCTGGGTGTACGAAAAAGGCGGGCGTGCCGGTGCTTGCCAGCGTGGCAGCCAGTTTGCCTGCAATATGACCCGACTTGCCCATGCCGGTCACCACCACGCGGCCTTGGCAGGCGAGAATGAGCTGGCAGGCATGGTCGAATTGGTCGTCTAGCTTGGCTTGGAGGCCGCCGATGGCTGCTTGCTCGATTTGCAGCGTGCGCAGCGCACTTTCACGCAGTTGGCTGGGTGTAGAGAGTGGCTGGCCCATGGCATGTCTCGTTTTCATGATGTGAATGGGTAGCTGGTAAGAATAACATCTTGCGGCGCTATTTAGCTAAATCACGACAAGGTCGTCGATGGTATGGAGGGGCTCCATTGCATGAACGATGGTGCGCTCACTGTTAGCGTCGCTGCTGTTGAGAGTAGCGTTGGATCATGATGTTCGATACTATTTCGAAAACACTGTTTTTTAAACTGCCCTGTGGCTTGTCGGTTTATACTGACGCGTTCTGGCATCAACGAGGAAGGTCAAACATCATATGACGGATGTACCCTTCATACAGGTCGAAGACATCTACTTTTCCCGTGGTGAGAGCGAGATTTTTCGCGGTGTCAGCATGACCATACCTCGCGGGCAAGTGACGGCCATCATGGGGCCAAGCGGTACCGGTAAGACGACGTTGTTGAAGCTCATCGGTGGCCAGCTCACACCCGACCGTGGACGTATCCTCATCGATGGGCAGGACGTGCATCGGCTCTCACGTAAAGCGCTATTCACGCTGCGCAAACGCATGGGCATGCTGTTTCAGAGCGGTGCCCTGTTTTCGGATTTGAACGTTTTTGAAAACGTTGCGTTTCCGCTGCGCGTTCATACGGACCTGCCGGACGCAATGATTCGCGATCTGGTGCTATTGAAGCTTCAGGCGGTAGGGCTGCGCGGCGCGAAGCACCTAACGCCCGCCGAGCTGTCCGGTGGGATGGCGCGTCGGGTGGCGTTGGCGCGTGCCGTGGCACTCGATCCTGAGCTAATACTCTACGACGAGCCATTCGTCGGCCAGGACCCTATTTCCATGGGCGTGCTGGTGCAACTGATCAAACGGCTCAATCAGGCGCTGTCACTCACCTCGGTGGTAGTGTCGCATGACATCAAAGAGACGCTGAGCATCGCGGATTACCTCTACTTGATCGCCGATGGTCAAGTCGTTGCTCACGGGACCCCCAGCACGCTGGAAACGAACCAGGATCCTCGCGTCAACCAATTCATGCACGGCAAGCCAGACGGTCCCGTGCCGTTTCACTATCCCGCAGACCCACTTCACCGGGATATCTTCGGTCACGATTCAGTCACAAAGGCAGGGTAGATGCAGGGCAAATTGACACAATATGCGTCGCGCGTGGCCCGTCTGGGGCGAAAAAGCTGCGATGTCGTCGAGGCGCTGGGGCGCGCGACGGTGTTTCTAGCGCAGTCGGCGATAGGCGTGCCGTCACGGGAAGGGTGGTCGCTTTGGATGCGCCAAATGCACTTCGTCGGAGTGCTGTCGCTGGCCATCGTCCTCGTGTCGGGGCTGTTCATTGGCATGGTGCTGGCGCTACAGGGATATACCATTTTGGTGGATTTTGGTGCCGAACAGGCGCTGGGCCAAATGGTGGCGCTCTCACTGCTGCGTGAGCTTGCCCCTGTGGTGGCTGCGCTGCTGTTTGCGGGGCGAGCCGGGTCTGCTTTGACCGCCGAAATCGGACTGATGAAAGCCACCGAGCAGCTCACTAGTATGGAGATGATTGGCGTCGACCCGCTGCGGCGTGTGGTGGCGCCTAGGCTGTGGGCGGGTTTCGTGGCGTTACCGATGTTGACCGTGGGCTTCAGTGTCGTGGGCATTTGGGGCGGCTACTTGGTCGGTGTCGAGTGGCTGGGCGTGTTCGAGGGCTCGTACTGGAGCAACATGCAGGCCAGCGTGTCGTTTCTCGACGATGTTGGTAACGGTATGATCAAAAGCGTGGTCTTTGCCCTCGTCGTAACCTGGATCGCCGTGTTTCAAGGCTATGACCTCGTGCCGACTTCCGAAGGGATCTCCCGAGCCACCACCCGCACGGTGGTATATTCCTCGCTGGCCGTGCTTGGATTGGATTTCGTTTTAACTGCCGTGATGTTCGGCGGTCTTTAAGGGTGGAGTAATGTCATGAAACGCAGCAAAACCATGGAGTTCGGTGTTGGCCTATTTATGTTGGCTGGCATCGTCGGGCTGGTATTTCTCGGCTTGCGGGTCAGCGGCTTAACGCTGTCGGCTCCCTCCGATACGTTCCGCCTGGAGGCCAATTTTGCCAACATCGGCGGGTTGAAGCCGCGTGCTCGGGTCACTATGGCGGGTGTGACCGTAGGCCGAGTAGAGGCCATCGAACTCGATACTCAGTGGTACGACGCCCGTGTAACGATGACGCTGGATAGTGCGCTCGAAGGGCAGCTGTCTCAAGACACCACGGCTGCCATCTTGACGGCTGGCTTACTGGGTGAACAGTACATTGGGTTGAGTGTTGGCGGAGCGCCAGAGGTGTTGGAAGAGGGCGACGTGATTCGCGACACACAGTCCGCTCTAGTGTTGGAAGAACTTATTCAGCAATTCGTATCCAATATGGTCAGCAACGGATGATGGTCAGTCACTCATTGCCATCGGTTTTTTCCTGCAAGAGGTCATGAAGATGTTCAACCTTTATTCTGCTTTTATTCAGCGCTTCGCGTTGGCTGCTGTGCTGATGCTGGCGCCGCTAATGGCGCAAGCGCAAACGCAGTCCCCCGAAGAAGTGGTTCGTGACAATGTCGAATCCTTCATGAGCCAACTCGATGGTAAGAAAGCGTACTATGCCGATAACCTCGATGAGCTAAAAGCATTGGTCGACGAGAGCCTCGATGACGTGGCGGATTTTCGTTACATCGGCGCTAGCGTCATGGGTAGCTATTTCCGCAATGCAACGCCCGAGCAGCGGAGCCGGTTTGCCGACGTGTTCCGCCAAACGTTGATCGATACTTACACGCGTGGGTTGGTGACGTTTGATTACAACGAGCTACGTGTGCTGAATCAGCAGCGCGGCCAGCGCTACGAAGACCAGGCCAGCGTGGATATGGAAGTCGTGGCAAACAATGGTCAGGTCTACCCAGTGAGCTATAGCCTTCGTCTGTCGGATGGTGAGTGGCGTGTAGTGAACGTCATCGTCAACGGCATCAACCTGGGGCTGACTTTCCGTAATCAGTTCGATCAAGCCATGCGTGACAATAACCGCGATTACGATGCAGTCATCCGTGGTTGGGCGCCTGAAATCGGTGTCGATGAGCTGGAGCAGGGAGGCGATGCGTGACATCGCTCCTCTCTCGCCCAGAGGTGACGCTGTCAGCACAGGGCGATTCGCTGATGGTCGCAGGCGACTTGACCATGAGTGTCGCCGCCGACGTGGCCGCTCGCGGCGTTCAGTGGCTGCGTCAGTCCGATCATTCTGAGGTCTGTCTGGATTTTGCGAAAATCAATAAAGCGAGCAGCGCAGCGCTGAGCGTGCTGTTTGAGTGGCTACGTGCCTGCCAGGCGCTCCAGGTCAAGGTGCGATCCATCGTGCTGTCGCCGCCGCTGCAGCGTTTGGCGTCTTTGGCAGAACTCGATACCTTGGTTTCACAAGACGTTTTTGCAGACATCGCGTGATCTCTAGAGCAGCCCCCGGGCTGCTCTCTTTATGGTGGGCACGGCTCGGCATCGCCAAGCGAGCCGCTTTTCTTTATCATGTTCGCCCATTACTCACTATTTCAACGACCCCAAAGGAGTTTCCTGTCTCATGCAACCCAACGAGGTAAAAGCACTGCTTGAATCCCGCATCGATGGGTGTGAGTTTCACATCCAGGGTGAAGGCTGCAATTTTCAGGTGATTGCGGTTGGTGAAGCCTTTGAAGGTCTTTCTCCCGTTAAGCGCCAGCAGCTCGTTTACGCCGCGCTCAGCGACGAAATCGCATCGGGTGCCCTACACGCGATCAGCATCAAAACGTTTACACCGACGCAGTGGCAAACTGCGTCGGAAAACGCTCAGTAACGGTCGCCCCCATGGATAAACTCATTATTACGGGTAATGGCTCGGTCGATGGAGAAGTGTGGGCAAGCGGTGCCAAAAACGCGGCGCTGCCCATTTTATGTGCGAGCCTTTTGGCAGATGGGCCGGTAGTCATCGGTAATTTGCCGCATCTTCAAGATATTACGACCACGCTAGAGCTGCTTGGGCGGATGGGCGTCGAGCCGGTCATGGGTGAGAAGTTGAGCATTCAGCTTGATGGCTCCCAAGTGTCCCAGTGCCATGCGCCCTACGAGCTAGTGAAAAAAATGCGCGCCTCCATTTTGGTGTTAGGGCCGCTGCTGGCGCACTTCGGTAAGGCGGACGTGTCGCTGCCTGGTGGTTGCGCCATTGGTTCGCGCCCGGTGGATCTGCACCTGCGTGGCCTGGAGGCCATGGGGGCGGAGATCCATGTCGAAGCAGGCTATATCCGTGCCCGTGTTGATGGGCGTTTAAAAGGCGCTACGATCTTTTTCGACACCGTGACCGTGACCGGCACGGAAAACCTGCTGATGGCAGCGACCCTGGCAGACGGGCGGACCGTTCTCGAGAACGCCGCCCGAGAGCCCGAGGTCGTCGATCTCGCCGAGTGCCTGATCAAAATGGGCGCGCAGATTCGAGGTCACGGCACCGACACCATCGTCATCGACGGTGTTGCGTCGCTGCATGGCTGTGAGCACGATGTCATGCCCGATCGTATCGAGACCGGCACGTTTTTAGTGGCCGCCGCCATGACGGGTGGGCGCGTCAAAGTGAAGCGTACGCGAGCCGATATCTTGGAGGCCGTGCTTGCCAAATTGGAAGAGGCGGGCGCGACGATCGAGAGTGGCGACGATTGGATATCATTGGATATGCACGGTAAACGCCCGAAGGCCGTCAATATTCGTACGGCGCCGTATCCCGCATTTCCTACTGACATGCAGGCCCAGTTCGTTGCTATGAATGCCGTTGCCGAGGGGCATTCAAGGGTCGTGGAGACCATCTTCGAGAATCGCTTCATGCATGTTCAAGAGCTGAACCGCATGGGCGCCAACATCGTCCTGGAGGGTAACGCCGCGTTGATCAATGGCGTTGATAAACTCTCGGGCGCTCCCGTCATGGCGACGGATCTTCGTGCGTCAGCGTCTCTCGTCATTGCTGCCATGATGGCCGAAGGGGAAACCCTGGTCGATCGGATCTATCACATCGATCGCGGCTATGAGTGTATCGAGGAAAAATTACAGCTGCTGGGGGCGAAGATTCGCCGTATCCCCGGCTAAGCCACGCGGACAACACTGGCCTTTGACCATGAGTAAGCAACTGATTTTGGCCCTTTCGAAAGGGCGTATCTTGGAAGAAACCCTTCCGCTACTGGCAGATGCGGGCATTACACCTGCCGAGGATCTGAGTAAAAGCCGCAAGCTTTTGTTCGATACCAACTTGCCGGACGTCAAACTGGTGATTATTCGTGCCACTGACGTGCCAACCTACGTGCAGCTAGGCGCGGCGGATGTAGGTATCGCCGGTAAAGACGTGCTGCTGGAGCACGGCGCGGAAGGACTTTACGAGCCGCTCGACCTGGATATTGCGCGGTGCAAGCTGATGACGGCAGGCGTGACGGGGCAGCCGCCCGCCAAAGCGCGACGCCGTGTAGCGACCAAATTCGTCAACGTGGCACGTCGCTACTACGCAGAGCAGGGTATCCAAGCAGAAGTCATCAAGCTTTATGGTGCCATGGAGCTCGCACCGCTGATGAATTTGGCCGATGAGATCGTCGATATCGTCGATACCGGTAACACGCTGCGCGCCAATGGTATGGAGCCGCGCGAGCTCATTGCCCACATCAGCACGCGTTTGGTGGTCAACAAAGCCGCTATGACCATGAAGCACGACCGTATCAAGCCGCTGCTAGCGCGTCTGGAAAGCGCCGTAAAATCGCGTCAGGCGCAGCCTATTGAATGACAAGAGGTTCATCATGAGCGATACAACCACAGCCACCATTGCCCGCCTATCGACCCGTGATGCGGCTTTTCATCAGCGCCTAGATGCGCTGTTGGATTGGGAGGGCGTGTCTGATAAAGCGGTGCAGGCTCGTGTTGACGAAATCTTGGCAGACGTCAAACAGCGTGGCGATCAGGCGGTCATCGAGGCAACGAATCGTTTTGACCGTTTGTCCGTCGACGCCATGGAGCAGCTATGCCTCACGCCTGACCAGTTAAAAAAAGCGTATGACGGATTGCCTGCCGAGCAACGGGATGCGCTAGCGACGGCCGCCGAGCGCATCAAGCGCTACCACGAGCGGCAAAAACCGACCTCCTGGCAATACGAAGAGGCTGACGGGACGGTGCTCGGCCAGAAAGTCACGCCGCTCGATCGGGCCGGTATTTATGTGCCGGGTGGGAAGGCTGCCTATCCGTCCTCCGTATTGATGAATGCCATCCCTGCCCACGTGGCGGGCGTGCGTGAAATCGTCATGGTGGTACCTACGCCCGATGGCGTGTTGAATGATCTAGTATTAGCGGCAGCGCATCTGGCGGGCGTGGACTACGTGTTCACCATTGGCGGCGCTCAAGCCGTCGCCGCGCTGGCTTACGGGACACAAAGCGTTCCACGTGTCGATAAGATCGTGGGGCCGGGTAACATCTACGTCGCCACGGCTAAACGGGCCGTATTTGGGCAGGTCGGTATCGATATGATTGCGGGGCCTTCGGAAATCATGGTGGTGTCGGACGGGAAAACCGACCCGGATTGGATCGCCATGGATCTCTTTTCTCAGGCAGAGCATGATGAAGATGCGCAAGCCATTCTCGTGAGCTGGGACGCCGAGCATTTGGATGCTGTGGCGAGTTCCATCGAACGATTGCTGCCGACGCTAGAGCGGGAGCCAATTGCACGCGCGTCGCTGAATCGCCGCGGTGCATTGATTCTGTGTCGCGATCAGGCAGAAGCCGTCGAGATGATCAATCGTATTGCGCCAGAGCATCTCGAGCTGTCAGTGGCCGAGCCCGGCGCATGGCTGGATGATATTCGCCATGCAGGGGCGATCTTCATGGGGCGACACACGTCAGAAGCGTTGGGCGACTACTGTGCAGGCCCGAACCACGTCCTGCCGACGTCGGGAACTGCGCGGTTCTCCTCCCCGCTAGGCGTGTACGACTTTCAGAAGCGCTCCTCGATCATCCATTGCTCACCTGAAGGGGCATCCGAGCTGGGTAAGGTGGCCTCCGTACTGGCGCGTGGCGAATACCTTACGGCTCATGCCCGTTCAGCGGAGTATCGCATTCGCAATCGATGAGCAGTTCGGTCGGGCAGGGCGGTGCTAGGAGCCGCTCTGCCGGTCGGCCGATGTGGCATTGGTCGGCACGGGACGCTCGCCTACCTCAACGGTCATTTCCATGCGTTCGCCGCCGCGTACGATCGTCAGCGGCAGCGACGTCCCTGGTGGGATCGACGCGATATCGCTCATGGTCGCCCTAGCATCCAGAATGACCTGTCCATCGATGGAGAGCAGTACGTCGCCTGGCTGTAAGCCTGCCTGGGCGGCAGGTCCGCCACTCACCACGCCTGCGACGATGACGCCCTGGGGCGTACGCAACCCAAACGACGCGGCCAGCTCGCGCGAAAGCGCTTGGGCCTCGATGCCCAGCCATCCCCGAATGACTCTTCCGCGCGTCACCAACTCATCCAATATGCTGTGTGCGAGGTTGGCGGGAATCGCAAAACCAATTCCCTGAGAGCCCCCGGAGCGAGAGAAAATGGCGGTATTGATACCCACCAGAGCGCCCTCTGGATTGACCAGTGCCCCGCCCGAATTACCGGGGTTAATGGCTGCATCGGTCTGAATGAAGTCTTCGTAAGCGTTCAGACCCAAATGGCTTCGTCCAGTGGCGCTGATGATGCCCATGGTGACGGTCTGCCCCACGCCAAAGGGGTTGCCAATGGCCAGCGCCACATCGCCGACGGCGACTTCCTCCGAGTCAGCAAGCTCGATGACCGGCAAGTCTTCTAGTCCGATCCGCAGCACGGCCAAATCGCTCTCTGGATCGGTGCCGATGACCTCTGCCAGGGTTTCGCGACCGTCGCGAAGCGCGACCTGGATTTGGTCGGCGCCGTTGATGACGTGATGGTTGGTCAGTACATAGCCATCGTTGCTAACGATGACGCCCGATCCGAGGCTCGACAGCATACGCTGGTGGGTCGTGGCATCGTCCCCGCTAAAAAACTGGTTGAAGAACGGATCAGACATCAGCGGATGTTGATCGCGCTCGACGATGCGTGAGGAGTAGATGTTCACCACGGCGGGAGCGGCTTGGTTGACGGCATTGGAGTAACTGGCTGGGCCTTGATGTCGGGTCAGCGGAGCCGCTTGCCTGATATCAGGTGCCGGGCGATTCGCGCTTGATTCACTGCTAGTGGTGGGCACCAATGCGGGCGGAGTCTCGGCGTTAGCAGGCGGAGCCTCCGATACGGGGGGCGTGTGGCGGAACGGGTTGGGTAGCTGCTCAGGAAAGGCGAGCAGGATAACGGCCGCTAACAGAAGCCCCGTAAGTACGGGCCAGAGATAAGGCAGCACTGAACGGTGCATGCGAAAGTTCCTCAGCGTGTGGCAGTCTAAACGGTCGCGAGGTTCGCGATAACGTAAAGCGAGTTTTACAATGGCGCTATGGTAACACCGAATGACGCTGCGCCTCACGGGGCTGTACTTAATTGTGAAAAGGAGGGAACGTGAATCATCGTGATCAACTGGTCGCTGCCTGTGACCACCAGTTACGCTCTGCTCAATTCAAAGATTTCACGGTCAATGGCCTGCAAATCGAGGGACGAGAGCAAGTGCGTCGCGTCATGTCGGGGGTAACGGCCTGCCAAGCGCTGCTCGACGAGGCCGTCGCATGGCAGGCCGATATGGTGCTCGTTCATCATGGCTATTTCTGGAAGAACGAGCCTGTTGCCATCACCGGTATGAAGCAGCGTCGGATCAAAACGTTGCTGGCCAACGATATCAGCTTGCTGGCTTACCATTTGCCGCTTGATGCTCATACAGAGATGGGCAATAACGCGCAGTTGGCCAAGCGAATGGGCTGGAAAGTCGAGGGATGCCTAGACGGTGAGTTGGGAGAGGGGCTGCTCTGGTCGGGCCGGTTGGTGGTTCCACAATCAATTGGCGAGTTGGCCCGCCAAGTAGCGGGTGTTCTCGCCCGCGAGCCGCTGCTGGTCGAGGCGCCGTGTCAGAAGCCAATCGAGCGAGTCGCATGGTGTACCGGTGGTGCGCAAGACATGATTACGGAAGCCTATGAGGCCGGTGCGCAGGTGTTCGTTTCAGGAGAGGTCTCTGAACGGACGACCCATTTAGCGCGTGAAATGGGAATTCATTACTTGGCAGCAGGCCATCACGCGACCGAGCGCTACGGTGTGCAGGCGCTCGGCGAGTGGCTGGCCAGTGAGTTCGATGTTGAGCATCGCTTCGTCGACATTGATAATCCCGCCTAGCGAAAGGCTTCAGCTGTCGCACAGGTGCAGACCAGGGTGATACTGACACGTTGCCCTGGTCGCGTCTGAGTTACGCAAAAGTGCGCTCATGAATAGGTTAGTAGCGTGGCGGCTGAGGAGAGTCGACGTCGGTTGCTTTGCTCTCTTTCAAGCCGAAATCTTCCGATAGCGTACCGTTTTTGCCAGCGGCGTAATCTCTTGGCATGGCAACGCTTGAGTCGCTGTCTGGCATCGCAGTGGGCTCAGAAGGCGTTTTGACGCTGGGTAATTTCCACTGCTTGGCCTCGTCTTCGATGTGCTGTTCGAGGTGATCAGCCTCATGGCGAATGTTCTCAAGGCGCTGCTGTATGCCCGTGAGGTGGCTGCTCATGTTTTTCTTCAAGTCGGCGATCTGGTGTTCACGTTCAAGCAGTGTCTGCTTGAGTGAAGCGACGTCTCGCGCACCTTTGCTAAAGAGCCGATAGCATATCAAGCCGATGACGAACCCTACGGCCAAGCCGATAAGTGCAAAAGTAAATGGCGAGCTTGCTTCCACAGTCCTTCTCCCTAAGTAATGCGCGCCGCTGTGTACAGGGCGTGACTTTAAAAACCGCCCCATTATAGGCGCGTCTCAGTCGGTTGGGTCAATCCGCTCATGCGCTTAGCCTTCAAGCGACGTATAATCACTCCCATTTTTGTCGAGTCCGTTTTGTTAGGCGCCCCTAGCGGTGCCTGCAAAAAGGTAAGGGCCATGCGTTGCGGGAGCACCTTCATGCCATCAGTATCTGAGCGTCAGGCCTCCGGCCACACTCGTCGTCCCACGCCGCTTGAGCGCTATCAAGACGACCTCCAGCGCAGTGATTTTCAGTATGACTCGGCTCAAGAGCAGGCGGTCAAGCATCTACAGCGCCTCTATGATGAGCTGTTGGCGACGCCAACGACGGTGCCCAAGGCTGTGGTGGCCAGCAAAGGAATCAAAGCCAAAATGGCAGGTTTGCTGGGTAAGAAGCATGCGCCTGCCAAACCGCCGTTGCCCCAAGTAAAAGGGCTCTACTTCTGGGGAGGCGTGGGGCGTGGTAAGACCTACTTGGTCGATACCTTTTATGAAGCGCTGCCGTTTCCTGAAAAGATGCGTACGCACTTTCATCGCTTCATGCAGCGAGTTCACAATGAGCTGACCCATTATAAAGGCGAGAAAAACCCACTCACGCTTATTGCGGGTAAGTTTGCCGCCGAAGCGCGTGTCATCTGTTTCGATGAGTTCTTCGTCAAGGACATCACCGACGCCATGATTCTCGCCAACTTGCTTGAAGCGCTTTTCGAGCGTGGCGTGGTGTTAGTGGCGACCTCGAATATCGTCCCCGACGAGCTGTATAAAGATGGATTGCAGCGTGCGAGATTCGTGCCTGCCATTGAATTGCTGAATCGTCATTGTGAGGTGGTCAATGTCGACTCGGGTATCGATTATCGTCTGCGGGCGCTGGAGCGTGCTGAAATTTTTCATGCGCCTCTCGACGCTGCTGCCGAAAGAGAGCTGGCGCGCAGCTTTCGAGAGATTGCTGGTCAGTCAGGTGAGGAGAACGCGCCATTGGAGGTCAATCACCGGGTGCTTAAAACGCGTCGCTTGCATGAGGATGTCGTGTGGTTTGAGTTTGCTGAGCTGTGTGACGGGCCGCGTAGCCAAAATGACTATATCGAACTAGCCCGCGAGTTCCATACCGTTTTGGTAGCCAACGTGCCGCGTATGGACGGCAAGACAGACGATCAAGCACGACGCTTCATCAATATGGTGGACGAGTTTTATGATCGTGGCGTAAAGCTGTTGATGTCGGCAGAGGTGCCGGTGGAATCCCTCTATAGTGACGGGAAGCTGACCTTCGAATTCCAGCGCACGCTATCTCGGCTGCAGGAAATGCAGTCGCGCGAATACTTGGCGCTGGCGCACAAGCCCTAGCGTGGGGGATGTAAAAAAAGTCATGGGACACTTAACTTGAGCAGATGGTTGCTGTAGAATGCCGCCTCGCTGCACGTTGCTGGCATTAGTCGGCAACCAAAAAAAATAGGGATGGTGCTTCACCGCTTGGCGGTGTGAGTTACCCAACACACTTAATCTGGTGATTTCATCCATGAAGACGTTCAGTGCTAAGCCGCAGTCCGTCCAGCGCGACTGGTACATTGTCGACGCTACGGACAAAACGCTCGGTCGTCTGGCAACCGAGATTGCTCGCCGCCTGCGTGGCAAGCATAAGCCCGAGTTTACCCCGCACGTTGATACCGGCGATTACATTGTTGTCGTTAACGCAGAGAAAGTCCAAGTGACGGGTAACAAGGCAAAAGCCAAGACTTACTACCGCCACACAGGTTACCCGGGCGGTCTGCGCTCCATGACATTCGACAAAATGATCGATCACGCTCCCGAGCGTATCATCGAGTCTGCCGTCAAAGGCATGCTGCCGAAAGGTCCGCTGGGTCGCGCCATGTACTCCAAGTTGAAAGTGTACGCCGGTGCCGAGCATCCGCACGCTGCCCAGCAGCCGCTTGAACTGAACATCTGAGGAAATCTTCGCCATGACACAGCAGTATTACGGTACCGGGCGCCGCAAGACTTCCACCGCTCGCGTGTTTCTGAAGCCGGGTTCCGGCAAAATTACCGTCAACAACCGCGAACTCGACCAGTACTTCGGTCGTGTGACGGGTCGTATGGTTGTGCGTCAGCCGCTCGAGCTGACCGAGACGCTGAACCAGTTCGATGTGTACGTCACCGTTGAAGGCGGTGGCGGCTCTTCACAAGCCGGCGCTATTCGTCACGGCATTACACGTGCCCTGATGGATTACAACGAGGACTTGCGTCCTACGCTGCGCGCAGCGGGTTATGTCACCCGTGATGCTCGTCAGGTCGAGCGTAAGAAAGTCGGTCTGCGTAAAGCACGTCGTCGTCCGCAGTTCTCCAAGCGTTAATTCTACGCTATGCGGCAAAAACGCCCAGGTCAAAGACCTGGGCGTTTTTTATTGGAATATCAAAAAATTATAACGCTCCTACCACCATGGTCCGGGGCGGTTGTTCTTGTGCAGAGCGTTTTGTTTTTTTAACATAGACTGTATTTGATATTCGTCGTCGCAAGACGCCTTTGCGACGGAACGGGTAAGCTGATGGGAGAAACCAGAAATGGCAGATAACGGCGTAAACAAAGGTCGGCGCCGTTTCCTCGTGGGCGCCACCTCCGTTGTGGGGGCGGTGGGCGCTGTCGGGGTTGCGGTCCCCTTTGTGGCATCTTGGCAGCCTAGTGCCAAGGCAAGAGCGGCAGGCGCGCCGGTTCAAGCGGATATTTCCAAGCTTGAGCCAGGTCAGCGTATGACCGTCGAGTGGCGTGGTCGCCCGATTTGGATCATTAATCGTACGCCTGAGATGATCGAACGGACCGAAGCGCTAGGGGCTGACAGCTTGGCGGACCCAGAGTCCGAAGTGCCACAGCAGCCTGCCTATATCCAGGGTGGTCTGCGCTCGATCAAGCCTGAGATTGGTGTCTTGATCGGCATCTGTACCCATTTGGGCTGTTCTCCCTTGTATCGGCCCGAGCCGGATGCGGAAGGGGTGGGCGTCGATAACTGGCCGGGTGGTTTCTTCTGCCCATGCCACGGCTCTCGTTTTGACTTGGCCGGTCGCGTCTTTAGCAACGTTCCTGCGCCGACGAACCTTGAAGTGCCGCCCTACCGCTTTGAAAGCGATGACATCATCGTGGTCGGCGAAGATGAGGAGAGTGCCTAATGGCTAATCCAAATAAGGCGAAGGCCGAGAGTGGCATCATGCGCTGGGTGGACGACCGATTCCCCGCCACGCAAATGATGCAAGACCATCTGACGAAGTACTACGCGCCGAAGAACTTCAACTTCTTCTATATATTTGGTGTGCTGGCGCTGCTGGTGCTGGTCAACCAAATCCTGACTGGCGTTTGGTTGACCATGAGTTTCAATCCCTCTGCCGAAGGCGCGTTTGCCTCCGTCGAGTACATCATGCGTGATGTCGAATGGGGCTGGTTGATTCGCTACATGCATACGACGGGGGCATCCGCCTTCTTCGTGGTCATCTATCTGCATATGTTCCGCGGCTTGCTTTATGGTTCCTACAAAGCGCCACGTGAGCTGGTGTGGATTTTTGGTATGGCCATCTATCTTCTGCTGATGGCCGAAGCCTTTATGGGCTATCTGCTCCCATGGGGTCAAATGTCTTACTGGGGGGCGCAGGTCATTATCTCGCTGTTCTCGGCCATCCCGGGTATTGGCCCTGATCTAGCGCAGTGGGTGCGCGGTGACTTCCTGATTTCAGGCATCACGTTGAACCGTTTCTTTGCGCTTCACGTCGTTGCGTTGCCCATCGTGATTTTGGCATTGGTCGTGCTTCACATCATTGCTCTGCATGAAGTGGGTTCTAACAACCCTGATGGTATCGACATCAAGCAGAAGAAAGACGAGACCGGCAAGCCGCTCGACGGCATCGCTTTCCACCCGTACTACACCGTGAAGGACTTGGTGGGTATTGCGGTGTTCTTGTTTGTCTTCAGTGTCGTGGTGTTCTACTTCCCGGAAGGGGGGGGCTACTTCATCGAGCGGCCTAACTTCGAGCCGGCTAACCCGCTGAAAACGCCTGACCACATTGCACCGGTCTGGTACTTCACGCCGTTCTACGCCATTCTGCGTGCGATTACCTTCTCGCTGTTTGGTCTTGACGCTAAGTTCTTGGGTGTCGTCTGCATGGGTGCGGCCATCGCGGTGTTGTTCGTGCTGCCGTGGCTCGACCGTAGCCCGGTGCGCTCGATGCGCTACAAAGGCTGGATGTCCAAAGTCATGCTACTGCTGTTCTGCATTAGCTTTGTGATTTTGGGCGTTCTAGGTGTGTTGCCGTCAACGACAGGTCGCACCATCTTGGCGCAAGTGTGTACAGCCATTTACTTCGCCTTCTTCCTGCTGATGCCGTTCTACACCAAGCTGGAGAAGACCAAACCCGTTCCGGAAAGGGTGACTGGCTAATGAAAAAGCAACTATTAGCACTGCTCTTCGCAATCGTGCCAGTCACCGCGATGGCGGCTGGTGGCGCAAGCGTGCCCCACAGCATGGAGCCTGACCTGCACGACCAGGCGTCGTTGCAAAACGGTATGAAGCTCTACGTCAACTACTGCATGGGCTGTCACTCACTAGAGCATCAACGCTTTGCACGTGCTGCGGATGATTTGGGTATTCCGCAAGATCTAGTGGAAGAGAACCTGATCTTCTCCTCGGACCTGGCATTCAATGACCAAATGCACATTGCCATGGACCGTGGGGATGCAGAGTCTTGGTTTGGCGCTCCGCCGCCTGACTTGACGCTGGAGGCGCGTTTACGTGGCACCGACTGGATCTACTCCTATCTGTTAGGGTTTTACAAAGACCCTAGCCGCCCAACCGGTGTCAACAATACGGTCTTTGATTTGGTGGCGATGCCTAACGTGTTGGAGCCTCTCCAAGGCGTTCAGGAATTGGTGTGTGCCGAAACCGATCAGCCGGTGGCGGGACAGTCTCCCGACCCGCTATCAGGTAAGTATCAGTCTTGTGATGTGCTGCAAGTGACTCAACCAGGGGCGATGGAGCCAGCCGAGTTCGAGGAAGCGGTATATGACTTGACCAACTTCCTGGCCTACGTTGGTGAGCCCTCCAAGCTGCAGGCGCAAGCCCTGGCACCTAAAGTGCTCATCTTCATCTTTATTTTTGGTGTGATTGCTTACCTGCTCAAGCGTGAGTACTGGCGAGACGTCCACTGATCGATAAAGTCTGATAGGTCGTTCGGGCGCACGGCGAGAGCCGTGCGCCTTTTGCTTGTCTGTAGTATCGCTTTGTATCGCTGGCTACCTTCCCATAAGAGGGTGCTGGCATGTTATTATCGAAAATTGTTTTGATGCGAGGATGCTTTCATGGGTGTTGTGGCCAAGCGGTCGTCAATGATCTTTTACTCAGGTAGTGATGATCATTTCAGTCATCGAGTGCGCATTGTTTTGGCTGAAAAAGGAGTGGCGGTCGACATCGTTGATGTCACCGAAGAGCAGCCGCCTGAAGAGTTAGCAGACCTCAACCCGTACAACAGCGTCCCGACGCTGCTGGACCGTGATCTGGTGCTTTACGAGTCCAAGGTCATGATGGAGTACTTGGATGAGCGCTTTCCTCATCCGCCGCTGCTGCCGGTCTATCCGGTAGCGCGTGCACAAAGCCGACTATGGATGCATCGCATCGAGCGGGAGTGGTGTCCGATGCTCGAGCAGATTCGCACTGGCGGTAAAAAAGAGGCCGAGAAAGCGCGTAAAGAGCTGCGCGAGAGTCTGATCGGTATTTCACCGATCTTCGAAGACATGCCTTACTTCATGAGCGAAGAATTCACGCTGGTGGATTGCTGTTTGGCGCCGATTTTATGGCGTTTACCGGAGCTGAACATCGAACTGCCCGAAAAACAGGTCAAACCGCTGCTGGGTTACATGTCTCGGGTATTCGAGCGTGAAGCGTTTAAAGCATCTCTGAACGAGCGTGAAAAAGAGATGCGCGCTTGAATTCATTCGGCCTCTTCCTGTTAGAGGCCATTCACGTTAGGAGGAGGGAGCCTTATGAAGTCGAGTCGTCCCTATCTCGCCCGAGCCCTTTACGAGTGGCTGTTGGATAATGAGCTGACACCGTACCTCGTGGTGGACGCTACTCAGCCTGGTGTCGAAGTGCCGAGGCAGTTCGTACAAAACGGACAAATCGTACTCAACGTGGCGCCGACGGCTGTTCGCGATCTATTCATGGAAAATCAGGCGATTGGTTTCAATGCGCGTTTCGGCGGTCAGCCCATGCAGGTGATGATCCCAACGCCTGCGCTGATTGCTATTTATGCCCGTGAGAATGGTGCGGGTATGGTGTTTGGTCATGAGCCTGAGCTAGATGCAGAAGGCTTCGATGAGCATGATGATTCGTCTGACGAGTCGGAAAGCGCGGGTTCGGAGGCTTCGAAACCTGAGCTGACCCTAACGGAGACCACGCCGGACACGCCGTCCAGCGACTCTTCCGAGGCTGACACTAGCGCTGCAAAGCCCAAGAAGAAGCCCACGTTGCGTGTCGTTAAGTAACTTCTTGGGGGCGTCATACATAAAAAAACCTCGCCAGGCATCTGGCGAGGTTTTTCCGTTTATGGGGACTAGTCGAGGTAATCGAACACCTTCACGATGCGCTGAACGCCCCCTACCGATGAGGCAGCATTGACGATGCGGTCAGCCTCTTCACGCGTCACCATGCCCATCAAATAGACGCTGGCATTTTCCGTGGTGACCTTCAGCTTTGAAGAGTCAATGCGGTCATTGGTGGCGAGCTGGCTGATGACATTGGTGGTGAGCCAAGTGTCCGTCAGTCGCTGAGTCGCGGGTAGATTGGCCGCCACGGTCAGTTCGTTGTGGACTTTTTGCACGCCACGCAGGTTGGAGGCCACGCTACCGGCCATGTTTTTTAGTTCTTCGCTGGGTACTTGTCCGACGAGTAGTAGGGCACCATTGTAGCTGTGAGCGCGGATGCGGGCATCGCCAAGGCGGGCATCTGCGCGGGCTAGGGCGCGCTCTACTTCTCGCTCGATGGTGGCATCGACGGCTTCTACGTCATTGCTGCGTTGGCCGTAGTTGGACGGGTTGGAGGCGCTATTGTTGGCGCAACCACTGAGTGCGATCGCACCACAAAGCGTTGCAGCCAGTAAGGTTTTGGAGGAGAAGCGCAGGGCCATGAGAATGACTCCTTGATCAGTAGGGATTCGCAAAACGCGCGTGATTAGTCAGCGCCGCCAAACAGTTGTTCGTCAATTAAATCACAAAGACAGTGAATGACGAGCAAATGCACCTCTTGAATGCGCGCGGTGGAGGTGGCGGGTACGCGAATTTCGCAGTCATCTTGGCCTAGCAGCGAGGCCATGTTGCCACCGTCACGTCCGGTGAGCGCCACCACGGTCATGTCACGGTCGTGAGCAGCCTGGATGGCTTGAACGACGTTAGCCGAGTTGCCGCTAGTGGAGATTGCCAGCAAGACGTCGCCAGGCTGGCCCAGTGCGCGGATCTGTTTGGAAAAGACTTCGTTGTAGCTGTAGTCGTTGGCAATGGAGGTAAGTGTCGATGTATCGGTCGTTAGAGCCAAGGCAGGTAGGCTGGGGCGCTCGCGCTCGAAACGATTCAGTAACTCAGACGAAAAGTGCTGGCTATCGCCAGCGCTACCACCGTTGCCACAAGCGAGAATTTTCCCTTCGTTGACCAAGCACTGCACCATCATTTGACTGGCGACCTCGATGAACGGAGGCAAGACTTCGCTGGCGTAGGTTTTGGTATCGATGCTGGCATTGAAATGGCTGAGTATACGAGATTGAAAGTCCATCAGGGCTTCCTAGTTAAGAGTATTAATACGCGTCGAAAGCCGCTTGCTCCCATTGGAACTCGAGAGCGGGCGGTCTGCCTGTGATGGCTAGGATATCAAAGCGACAGGGGCATGCGAGATCATGTCGTGCAAGATAGAGCGTTGCCGCACGAATCAACCGGCGGCGCTTTTGCGCGTTGACCATTTCGAGTGGATGCCCATGACGTGTCGTGGAGCGATGTTTTACTTCGACAAAGACCAGCGTGTCGCGGTCGTACATCACCAAGTCCAATTCGCCGCCCTTTACATGGTGATTGCTGGTCACTAGCTTGAGGCCACGCTGCTGCAGCCATTGAGCCGCTATTTGCTCAATGGCTGCGCCGCGTGAACGAGCGGTCTGTGGGTTACTGCTCATTATCCCGCAAACCGGGGATCAAAATGGGGGAAGGCGTACCGTTCTGGAACTTAGCCCAGGGGAGTTCGCGGTGAATGCGCCCATCATTGGAGAGCGATAGCGTGCCGGTGCTGCCGTTCAAACCGTTCAGGTCAGACAGATCCGACATGCGTTTAGCCAGTTCGTAGGCATCCACGCCCATGGCCATCAAGCGGAACATGGAGGCGTCCGCCTCATCGCGTAGCGCTTGGTAAGTGGGGTAGAACGGCAGTACTTCTTCACCTCCTACCGCGGCATCTGGAATTTGCCACGGGATATCCATGAACATGACGTCATTGAGATCTTGGTCCAGGCGCGTTTGTAAGCGGCCTTCATGGAGATGTGACGTAGCGTAGATGGGCAGGTCCGGCGCGTAGTAGTAATCCAGCGTGGGCGGCACTTGGCGTGCATAGTCCGGGAGCGCCAGTAGGAAAAGGGCATCAATGTTGCCAAGGCGAGCGCGTTCTCCGCTGACATTGAGTGCCGTTTGCACCGCATTCGATACCGGGCTGCTGGGGTTATAGCGCACGGCATTCGTGACTTCGCCACCTAAGCGCTGATACTCGTTCCAGAAGGCTTCACCGACTCGGCGGCCCCAGTCGTTATCGGGCACCATGAGCGACATTTGGCGTTGTCCATCCTGGTAGGCGCGGCGTGCCGCTTGGCGCGCCTCGTCTTCCGCCGACAAGCCATATTGCAGCAGACGCTGGGCTTGGTTGTTTGCGCTGCTACCGTAGTTAAGTGCCAACGTAGGTAGTGGCACGCTGTCACGCTGTTCGAGCTGAGTGACTTGGTCTTTATCGAGCGGCCCGATCATGAGTTGCGCGTTGATCTGTTGCGCCCGGCTATAGAGCTCGTCGAGGGAGAATTGCGCAGCGTCGATGAAGCTTAGCTGAACGCCGTCAGCGCTAATCTCGTGATGGCGGCGCATGGCGCTGGCTATAGTGTTGGCAACGCTGCTCAGTGGGCCGGACTCTGGCAGTGCAACAATGATACGTCGAACCTCGGTGCCGTCCAGTTCAGGAAGCGCGACTTGAACAGAGCCCGGCTGCTGGTCTAGAGCCTGTTGTGCCCACTGACGACGCTCGGCCAGCGTCTGCTGCTGGTTCGCCTGCATGGGCAGCTCGTCATCCAATACCTGTGTGGCGCGAAGGACGGCACGCGGATCGTTCAGGCCGCGGGCAAGTTCCGAGAACAGCATGGCCCAGCGAACACGGTCGGTATCGTTGAGCTGCGCCTCGTCGATGCTATTGGCGGCATCGAAGGCGTTTTCACGCTGGCCTTGGCGGGCCAGAATGTTGGCCGCTTCCAAGCGGGTGCGGGCAGCTTGCTCCGGCGCTTGCTGCTCGGCCTGACTGAGCAAGCGTCCTGCATCCTGATCAGGCACTCGATCAACCACGCTGGGGGGCTGCATGGCGCACCCGGTGATGAGAAGTGCCATGAAGGCAGTGGCCAATAGGCCACGAAGTGACTGTTTCATGTATCCTTCCTTAGTTTCCATTTGCGCTGTCGCGGTCTATCAGCTGGTTAGCGTGGCTTTTTCACAAGCATAGCGCACCGTCAGGGCAAGCCATCAACAAATCGGGAGTCATGATGACACACCAACATCCGGGCACATTGTACGTGGTTGCCACGCCAATTGGGAATTTGGACGATTTGACCCCGCGCGCCGCTCGCGTCTTGGCCGACGTATCACGTATTGCGGCTGAGGATACTCGGCATAGTGCGCGCCTGCTCGGCCATCTTGGTGTGAATACGCCGATGATGTCGTTGCACGAACATAACGAAGCCCAGCGAGTAGATACCCTGGATGGCTATTTGTTGGCGGGCGAAAACATTGCGTTGATTAGTGATGCGGGCACGCCGCTGATTTGCGACCCAGGATTCGTGTTGGTGCGTGAGCTACGCGCTAGAGGCCGAAGCGTCGTGCCATTGCCCGGTCCCTGTGCGCTGATTACGGCGCTATCCGCTGCGGGCCTGCCTACTGATCGTTTTACGTTTGGCGGTTTTTTACCTGCCAAGCCAAGCGCTCGCCGCCAAACGCTCGAGCAGTGGCAGTGTCGTGAGGAAACGCTTGTGTTCTATGAATCGCCCCACCGCATTGTTCACACGCTGGAAGCGTTGTGCGACCAGATGCCCGATCGATCCGTGGTGTTGGCCCGTGAGCTGACCAAAACGTACGAGACGTTTCTGCAGGGCTCTCCGGCATCGCTGCGCGATCGGCTCGCGGATGATCCTAACCAGAGTCGTGGCGAATTCGTGATCATGATTTCGGGTGCACCCAAGATGGAGCCAAGCGATGAGCAGACGATGTCGGCCGACGAACTGCTCGCTGCTTTGCTGGCCGAAGGTATTGGCGTCAAGCAGGGGGCGTCGGTTGCGGCACGAATGCTAGGCGGGCGCAAGCAGGAGTGGTATGCCCGGTTGCAGGCAATGAAAGGTCAGCATTGAGGCGAACGCGGGGCACTGGTATGCTTGCCGCCGGAGTTGGCCAGACAGTCGCCGCTGGTGTGCCCGTTAGGGCCGCCGGGGGAGGAAAGTCCGGGCTCCATAGGGCAGAGTGCCAGGTAACGCCTGGGCGGCGTAAGCCGACGGAAAGTGCAGCAGAGAGCAGACCGCCTAAGTCTCTGACATCAACCTCAGGGGCCGGTAAGGGTGAAAGGGTGCGGTAAGAGCGCACC
Source organism: Halomonas sp. MMH1-48 (assembly GCF_022348105.1). Taxonomy (NCBI): domain Bacteria; kingdom Pseudomonadati; phylum Pseudomonadota; class Gammaproteobacteria; order Oceanospirillales; family Halomonadaceae; genus Halomonas; species Halomonas sp. MMH1-48. The sequence continues at coordinate 390,142 of NZ_JAKRFL010000001.1, read as the reverse complement.
GCGCGCCTGGCAACAGTGCGTGGCATGGTAAACCCCACTCGGAGCAAGACCAAATAGGGACCCAACGGCGTGGCCCGCGCTGGGTCCGGGTAGGTTGCTTGAGCGCTGCGGTGACGCAGCGCCTAGAGGAATGACTGTCCACGACAGAACCCGGCTTATCGGCCGACTCCCCATTTCCATGAAAGGCGTGCCCAGCGCGCCTTCCCAAATTTTGTGTGAGAGTACCATGCCTTCTGCTGACGCTGATCAGGTCACCCGTTTTCGTCATACCAGCGTTTTATTGGAAGGAGCGGTAGATGCCCTGGTGCATGATCCAGAAGGCGTTTACCTAGATGGCACCTTTGGTCGTGGTGGTCACTCCCGGTTGATTCTTTCCCGTTTGAGTCATCAAGGTCGCTTGCTGGCCATGGATCGCGACCCACAGGCCATCGCAGCGGCCGCTGACATAGATGATTCTCGGTTTCTTATCACTCAGCGCGAGTTCGCCCAGCTGGCGGAGTTTGCCAAAGAGCAAGGGCTCTATGGCAAGCTTTCCGGCATTCTGCTGGATGTGGGCGTCTCATCCCCCCAGCTCGATGACCCCGAACGCGGGTTTAGCTTCATGCGTAACGGTCCGCTGGATATGCGCATGGACCCTACCCAAGGGGAGAGCGCCGCCGAGTTTTTGGCCCGCGCCAATGAAGCCGATATTGCCCATGTCTTCAAAGCCTACGGGGAAGAGCGCTACGCCAAACGTCTAGCGAATGCCGTGATAAAGCGTCGAGTAGAGAAGCCCTTTACGCATACGGTGGACTTGGCTGAGGTGCTGAAAGCCGCGCACCCTGCGTGGGAAAAAGGACGCCATCCGGCCACCAAGGCATTCCAAGGGCTGCGCATTTATCTCAATGGGGAACTCGACCAGCTCGATGCCGCCTTAGAAGCAGCGCTCGAAGCGCTTGCCCCCGGTGGTCATTTGGTGGTGATCAGCTTCCATTCGTTGGAAGACCGTCGTGTGAAGCGTTTTATTCGACATCACGTGCGTGGAGATACCCATCTACCCCGAGGGGTTCCCATCCGTGACGATCAGTTGAACCGCCGTCTGGAAGCGCTGGGTAAAGGCAGCCGTCCAAGTGACGAGGAAGTCGATGCCAACCCCCGCGCGCGAAGTGCCGTCATGCGGGCGGCGCGTAAGCGAGGCTAATCATGAGTATGGAGCGGTTAGGGCTCTGGGCTTCCACGCTAAGGGCAGAGTGGCCATTCAAACTACGTCTTCGTTGGTGGCCCATGACGATGATCGGGCTGTTTATGGCCTGTTTGCTGACCGGTTTGGCCGTGGTCACGACGACTCACATGACGCGCACGCAGTTTGCCGAGTTGCAGCGGTTGGAGCAGGAAAAGAATCAGTTGCAAACCGAGTGGGGGCAGTTATTGCTGGAGGAGGGGGCCTGGTCAACGCCGGCCCGCATTGAACAAATTGCCACGGAACGGCTAGAGATGCGCATTCCTGACGTAAACGATGTCGAGGTGATTCGGCCATGAGGCGTGAAGGTCGGGGAGGGACGTCCCGCCAATATCCCATCGCGCCGCCGCTTGCCGGTGGGCGCTTTTTCTTCATCTTATTGGCCATTGGCTTGGCATCGGCGATTCTGATTGGACGGATTACGCTGCTTCAGGTCATCGACCGCCCCTTCTTGCAGAGCCAGGGAGATGCCCGCACGCTGCGCCACGAAACCATTCCCGCCCACCGCGGGATGATCACTGATCGTAACGGGGAGCCGCTGGCGATTTCGACGCCGGTCGTGACGCTTTGGGCGAACCCTCAAGAGTTGCCTACAGACGCCATCCAGCGTGTCATGCTGGCGCAGGCGCTGGGGATATCACTGGATGACTTCGAGTCCCGAGTGGCGCGCTACAGTAGCCGCGAATTCATGTATTTGCGCCGACAGATGACCCCAGACGCTGCGCAGCGCATCCTCGATCTGCGCACGCCGGGTGTCTATCCCCAGCGTGAATACAAGCGCTACTACCCGGCTGGAGAGGTGGCGGCCCAAATACTCGGCGTCACCAACGTAGACGACGTCGGTCAGGAGGGCTTAGAGCTCGCTTATCAGCCCTACCTAGCGGGTCACCCGGGGCAGCGTCGCGTCATCAAAGACCGGCGCGGCCGCTTGGTGCGAGAGTTGGGCGTGATTCGTGAAGCGCAGCCGGGTGGAGAATTGACCCTGGCGATCGATCAACGTATTCAGTACATGGCCTATCGGGAGTTGCGTGCCGCCGTTGCCGAGCACCAGGCAGACGGCGGCGTGCTTGTGATGATGGATGCCCGTACCGGTGAAGTACTGGCGATGGCCAATTTTCCCTCTTATAACCCCAACAATCGCGCCGGATTAGACCCTCGCGGCTTACGCAATCAAGCGCTGGTCGATGTGTTTGAACCGGGATCGGTGATGAAGCCGCTTGCTATGGCCGCTGTGCTGGAAAGCGGCATCGTTGGGCGCGATGCGGCCGTAGATACTTCGCCGGGGTGGATGCGTCTCGACCAGTTCACGATTCGCGATTTCCGTAACTATGGCGAATTGGATCTGGCGGGTATTCTCGAAAAGTCCTCGAATATTGGTATGTCACGTTTGGCGCTTCAGCTCAGCGATACGGCCATCTGGGAAAAATACAACCAACTGGGCCTAGGTCAAAGCCCAGGTACAGGGTTTCCTGGAGAGTCTACGGGAACGTTACCGGCGCGGATTCAGTGGTCACGCAGCGAGCGAGCCGCGCTCTCTTATGGGTATGGGCTCTCGGTGACGGCGGTCCAATTGGCCAGTGCCTACACGGCGTTAGCCAATGACGGTCAGCGTCTACCTCCTTCGTTGTTGAGGTTGTCAGAGCCCCCGCCAGGTATTCCTGCCATTGAGCCTAGCGTTGCCAACGACCTACTCGATATCTTGGAGACGTCGGTGGGCGCTTACACCGGCGGTCGACGAGCTCGGGTAGAGGGGTATCGCGTGGGCGGTAAAACCGGCACCGTGCGTAAAACGGGACAGCAAGGATATGCCACCGATGCGTATCGCAGCGTGTTTGCTGGCATTGCTCCGATTTCGGACCCGCGTATCGTGACGGTGGTCATGATCGATCACCCTAAAGCGGGCGAGTTCTATGGTGGCGCCGTAGCCGCTCCGGTGTTTTCGAGTGTCACCGGCAACGCTCTGCGGCTGTTGGATGTGCCGCCGGATTACGAGGTCGATTAGTGTTTAAGGAGATGGCATGACTCTATGCCCAGACCAGTTACGGAAAGCGTTACGCTTAGTATGGCCGAGCGCCGAACTGCCAGCGCTGCCTGACCTACCTCAGCAGCTTCATCTGATCACCGATTCTCGCAAGCTCCAGGCAGGCGATGTGTTCGTTGCCGTGCCCGGCAGCCAGAGTGATGGCCGAGCGTATATCGAGCAAGCGTTGGCAAGTGGAGCCGCCCTCGTGCTGGCGCATACCAAAGAGAGTGACGTGAACCTGGACGAACGCGTGCTGTTTTTGCCGCATTTGTCGCTGCGTCTGGGTGAGCTGGGTCGGGCGTTGTTTGACGTGCCGAGCGGGCTTGAGATCATTGCAGTCACGGGAACCAACGGCAAGAGCTCGGTGACCCACTACGTTGCCGAGCTCAGCGAACGCTTGGGGACACCTGCCGGTGTGATTGGGACCTTGGGCGTAGGACGACCGGGTCAGCTGTTAGAAAGCGGGTTGACGACGCCTGGTCCCCTTGCCCTGCAATCGACGCTGGGTGAATTGGCGCGCCAGGGCGTCAAGCGGGTTGCGCTGGAGGCCTCTTCCCACGCGCTGGATCAGCAGCGCTTGGACGCGGTGGATGTGAACGTCGGGGTATTTACCAATCTGACCCGGGATCATTTGGATTATCACGGCAGTATGGCCGCTTACGCAGCGGCAAAGGCAAAACTCTTCCGTCGAGCCGAGTTGACATTGGCCGTTGTGAACGGTGACGACCCCTTGGCTCGCTTGATGCTGGCCGGGTGTGACCAGCGCGTGCGCGTGTTGGCGACTGGCAGCGATGACGCCGTCACGCTACGGGTGTTGGATTGGCAGCCGCATGCCCTTGGACAGCAGGCGCTGATTGCGACCCCGGAAGGTGAGAAAGCGCTGCAGCTAGGTCTCATGGGGCGGTTCAATCTGGACAACGTGCTGCTGGCCATCGCCGTGCTGTATGGATTGGGCGAGTCATTGGAGTCGCTGTTCGCGGCAGCGGCTAGCCTTTCCCCAGTGCCAGGTCGTATGGCGTGCTTCGGTGGTGATCGTGCACCCAGCGTGGTAGTAGATTACGCCCACACGCCAGATGCGCTACAGAGTGCGCTAGGCGCGCTGCGCGCCCATCTGGGTAGCCGGGGCAAGTTGTGGTGTGTGTTTGGCTGTGGGGGAGAGCGCGATACGGGAAAGCGCGCCGAAATGGCCAGCGTCGCTGAGCAGCTAGCCGACCACATCGTGGTGACCGATGATAACCCTCGCGGGGAGTCGGCGGCGCGTATTCGTGAGCAAATTCTCACTGGCTTTACCGAACGTGCGACGGTCGACGAGGTCGGTGATCGTGGCCAAGCTATTCTCCACGCGGTACATCAGGCCTCGCCGGAAGATGTGGTTCTCGTGGCAGGTAAAGGTCACGAAGCCTATCAAGAGATCGATGGCGTGCGTCATGCGTTTCAAGATGACGAGCAGGTTCGAGATGCATTAGCGACTCGAGGTGTCGTCTGATGTGGACGTTAACAGAAGTGGCCGCTGCACTGGGTGTCGGCGTGTCGCCCAACAATGGCGCTCAATGGGTGTCGTCTGTCGTGACCGACACGCGGAAAATCATTCCTGGATGCCTGTTTGTCGCGTTAAAAGGACCGCGTTTCGATGGCCACGCGTTCGTCGAGCAAGCAAGGGAGCAGGGGGCTGTCGCCGCGTTGGTGGAGCGTCAGGTGGAAAGCGCTCTGCCGCAGTTGGTGTGTTCGGATACGCGGCTTGGGCTGGGGCTGTTGGCCAAGGCTTGGCGTCGTCGGTTCGACCTCCCGCTCATCGCCGTCACCGGTAATAGCGGCAAGACCACGGTAAAAGAGATCACCGCTGCCTTGCTGTCACCGCTCGGTGACGTACTAGCGACCTCGGGCAATTTGAATAACGATATCGGTGCGCCGCTGACGCTGTTGCGTTTATCTCACGAGCATCAAGCGGGCGTGATCGAGCTGGGGGCTAATCATCTGGGCGAGATCGCTTGGACGAGCCAGCTCACCGCACCGCAAGTAGCAATCATTACCAACGTGACCGGGGCGCATGTTGGCGAATTTGGCGGCATGGGGCAGATTGCTCAGGCAAAAAGTGAGATCTTATCTGGGCTTGGGTCCGATGGCACGGCCGTCATCAACCGAGACGATCGCTACCACGATTTTTGGTCAGCTTGTGCCGCCCCTAGGCGTTGTGTCAGCTACGGCTTACATGAGGATGCCGACGTTCACGCCCAGGCACTTTCCTGCGACCCTCAGGGGCGGTATGCTTTCACGCTTGTTGCGCACGGCCAGCGCCTCGGTGACGTTAATCTGCCACTGATTGGGAAGCATAACGTCAGCAACGCACTCGCTGCATCGGCAGCGGCACTGGCGCTCGGCGTGTCATCGCAAGACGTGGTGGCCGGGTTGGGCGGATTGACGTCACTGTCAGGTCGCCTAAGCCTAGTGGCTGGTCTACGTCATTCTACGCTGCTCGATGACACCTACAATGCCAACCCCGGCGCAGTGAAAGCCGCGCTAGACGCGCTAGCCAGCTTTCCAGCGCCACGCTGGTGCGCGTTGGGGGCGATGGGGGAGTTAGGCGGCGAGTCGCAAGCCCTTCACGCCGAGGTGGGTCGCTACGCTGCGTCGCTGGGCATCGATATGCTGGTGACCTACGGCGAAGCAGCCCGTGCGGCCTCGGATGCCTTTGGTCGTGGGCAGCATTTTGACGATCACGAGACGCTTGTGCGTCATATTATTCATTCTCTTCCACCCCACGCCACATTGCTGGTGAAAGGGTCGCGTAGTGCTGGCATGGAAACGGTCATTACGGCATTGCGCGCGGATGAAACAAGGTAAGCGCCGTTCATGTTACTTCATTTGGCGAATTTCTTAGCCCAATATCAGTCTACGTTTCAAGTTTTTAACTATTTGACGTTACGCGTGATTTTGGCAGCGCTAACGGCATTGATGCTGTGTCTTTGGTTAGGACCGTGGGTCATTCGCCGACTGGTAGAAGGCCAAATTGGCCAAGCTGTGAGAGATGATGGCCCCCAGTCGCATCTCTCGAAAGCGGGCACCCCGACCATGGGGGGCGCGATGATTCTATTGGCAATTGCCATTAGTACGCTGGTCTGGGGCGATTTGACCAACCACTATGTGTGGGTCGTGCTACTGGTGACACTGGGGTTTGGGGCGATTGGTTGGGTCGATGATTACCGTAAAGTGGTCGAGAAGAATCCCCGAGGCCTGCCAGCGCGTTGGAAATACTTCTGGCAGTCGGTCGTGGGTATTGGAGCGGCCGTGGTGCTCTACGCAACGGCCACCACGCCTGCAGAAACCAGCCTGCTCATTCCCATGTTCAAGGACGTCGCGCTTCCGCTGGGCGTCTTTTACATCGTGCTGAGTTACTTTGTGATCGTGGGTAGCTCGAATGCCGTCAATCTCACTGATGGCTTGGATGGTTTGGCGATCATGCCGACTGTGCTTGTGGCCATGGGGCTCTCGGTCTTTGCCTACGCCAGCGGCAACGCGGTATTCGCGAACTATCTCCATATTCCTTTCATTCACGGTACCGGTGAGCTGGCGGTCTTCTGCGCCACCATCGCGGGCGCCGGTCTTGGCTTTCTGTGGTTCAACACGTACCCCGCCCAAGTGTTCATGGGGGATGTCGGTGCCCTGGCGCTGGGCGCGGCGCTCGGCGTGGTGGCGGTCATCGTTCGTCAAGAGATCGTGCTGTTCATCATGGGCGGTATTTTCGTGTTGGAAACCGTCTCCGTGATCTTACAGGTGGGCTCCTACAAACTCACCGGTCGCCGTATCTTCCGCATGGCCCCGTTACACCACCATTATGAGTTGAAAGGGTGGCCGGAACCGCGGGTCATCGTGCGCTTTTGGATTATTACGGTGGTGCTGGTGCTACTCGGCCTCGCCACGCTGAAACTGCGATAAGTTGAGACCCGTCAGGCGGCGTTAGGGCCGCCTTTAGCGCAAGGCAGAAGGAGCCACATGGTGCAGGTACCCAACGGATTTACGGTGGTCGTCGGGCTAGGGCTTTCTGGTCAGGCCATTTGCCGTCATCTTACCCAGTTGGGTAGGCCGTTCATGGTGGCAGATACCCGCGAGACACCGCCAGGGATCGACGCTTTTCGTCAGATGTATCCTGCTGTTCACGTACACTGCGGTGCCTTGACACTGTTGGAAATGCGCGATGCGTACGAGGTCGTCATCAGTCCCGGTGTCGATCCCCATACGGCAGGTTTGGAGGGGTTGTTAGAGCGTCATAACCCGACCACCGGAGAGCCTATGCTCGTGGGGGAAATTGCGCTGTTCAAGCGTGCCGTCAAGGCACCCATCGCCGCGATTACCGGGTCAAATGCCAAATCCACCGTTACCACACTGCTCGGCGAGATGGCCGCTGCCTCGGGAATCAAGGCCGCGGTGGGGGGCAATTTAGGGACACCCGCGCTCGATCTGTTGGCGGAGCAGCCGGACGCTGAGCTCTTCATTTTGGAGCTATCCAGCTTTCAGCTAGAAACGACCCCGTGGCTAGGCGCTGCGTCGGTAGCGTTCTTGAATCTTTGCGACGACCATCTGGATCGGCACGGCGACTTGGCGGGTTACCGTCAGGCCAAGCAGCGCATCTTCCTGGGGGCCGATCACGCCGTGGTGAACGCAGACGACGACCAGACGTGGCCAGAGTCGATGCTAAACCATGTCGAGTATTTCAGCAGTGAGCCACCCATCGGCCAGTCCTGGGGGCTCAACGAGCGCCAGGGGCGCTGGTGGTTGATGCATGGGCAGACGCCTTGGTTGGCGGCTGACGAGCTTCAGTTGGCGGGTCGGCATCATTATGCCAATGCGCTGGCTGCACTGGCGATGGGAAACGCGCTAGGCTTTGGCCGCGCGGACATGTGCCGTGCTCTGCGAGCATTCGCGGGTTTGCCCCATCGAAGCGAATGGATCGCCGATATTAACGGGGTCCGCTGGGTCAATGATTCCAAAGGAACCAACGTTGGGGCCACGCTGGCGGCCATCAACGGTATTGGTCCCACTCTCGATGGAAAGCTCATCCTGCTGGCGGGGGGCGTGGGCAAGGGCGCTGACTTTACGCCCCTAACGGCTCCACTTGCTGAGTGTGCCCGTGCGGCGATCGTGTTTGGCACCGATGCGCCTCGTTTGATGGAAACGCTGGCAGGGGCACTGCCCGTGGAGCGGGTCGAGCACTTGACGCAGGCCATGGAAGTCGCCTTTGCCATGGCCGAGCCCGGTGATTGTGTGCTGCTGTCTCCCGCCTGTGCCAGCTTGGATCAATTTGCTAACTATCAAGCCCGTGGTGATGCCTTTCGTCAGTGGGTGATACATAAACGCAATGAGTTGACGATATGAGCGACGAGTCACTTAGCCGGCTACAGCGCCTGCGCGCTGCTCTGACGACCCAGCATCTTCCCTGTGATATCTGGTTGATTCTTGCCGTCGTAGCGTTGGCTGGGCTGGGCTGGATCATGGTCAGCTCTGCATCCATAGGACTGCTAGAAAATAGCTACCACTATTCCCGGCAGCACGGCATTTTTCTCGTGCTGGCCATTACGGCTTGCCTATTCATGCTGTGCGTGCCGCTGGAGCTATGGCGTCAGAACGCGGCGCTCATCCTGCTCGTCAGTATTTTCATGCTCGTGGTGGTACTGATCGTCGGTCAAGAAGTGAACGGCAGTAAGCGCTGGATTTCTCTGCCGGGGCCGCTACCGAGCCTGCAGGTCTCGGAGCTGGCAAAAGTGGGGCTGATTTTCTACATGGCGGCGTTCATGTCCCGCTTCACTTACGAATTGCGTCAACGGGCATTTACCATGTGGCGGCCGTTGGCCGTACTGGCCGTGCCCGCTAGCCTATTGTTTCTCGCCCCAGATTTCGGCGGTATGGTGGTCTATACCGTGTGTGTCATCGGCATGCTGATGATGAGTGGTGCCTCGTTGACGCTACTACTGGGCAGCGGCGGGGTGTTGGGGTTTGGCGCGGTCATGATGGTCGTCATGGAGCCTTATCGCTTGGCGCGCTGGACCAGCTTTCTCGATCCTTGGGCCGATCAGTTCGCCACCGGTTATCAGTTGACCCAGGCATTGATTGCCTTTGGTCGTGGCCATGTCACCGGCACTGGCCTTGGCAATAGCGTGCAAAAACTTCACTACCTGCCGGAAGCGCATACGGACTTCATTTTTGCCGTGGTGGCCGAAGAGTTGGGCATGTTAGGCGCTATTGCCGTGGTCCTGCTGTTTACCCTATTCATTGTACGCGCGATGTGGGTAGGCCGCCGGGCAGAGCTGGCAGGTCATCTATTCGGTGCCTACGTCAGCTATGGCATTGGATTCATCGTGGCCGCTCAGGCGTTCATCAATATGGCGGTGAGCTCAGGATTGCTCCCTACCAAAGGGCTAACGTTGCCGCTGATTAGTTATGGCGGTTCGAGCCTACTGGTGACCGGTATGATGATTGGGCTGCTGCTTCGGGTCGATGCCGAGACCCGTCATCGCCCGCGTCGTACGCCGACGCCCTACCGCGCTCGCCGAGAGCCGCGTTTATCGTAATTATTCAAGGAGCCGTTTGTAGTGACCAACTCACGTCGACGGATATTGATCATGGCCGGGGGAACCGGCGGGCACGTCATTCCTGCGCTCTCGTTGGCGCATGCGTTACAGGCCAAGGGTGTCGACGTGGAATGGCTAGGAAGCCCGCGCGGCATCGAAAATCAGTTGGTGCCCAAGGCAGGTATTCTACTGCACACCATTGCCATTGGAGGGCTGCGCGGTAAAGGGCTCGCTGGCTGGTGCAAAGCCCCTCTCAATCTTTCCAAGGCGGTGTTGCAGGCCCGACGTGTTATTCAGCGTTTCAAGCCCGATGTCGTCGTGGGTCTGGGGGGCTTTGCCAGTGGTCCTGGCGGGTTAGCGGCGTGGTTGTCACGGGTGCCGCTGGTCATTCATGAACAGAATGCTGTCGCGGGTCTCACCAATAAGGTGCTGTCTCGGCTGGCGACTCGAACCTATGCGGCTTTCGACGATGCGTTCGGCCGCCGCGCCGAGGTCATCGGTAACCCGGTGCGCGAAGAAATCGCGGCATTGGGAGAGTGCCCCAGACAGACGACCGAGCTGAAGGGCCGTCCGCTGAGGCTATTGGTAGTCGGTGGCTCTCTGGGTGCCGTTGCGCTCAATGAGCGGCTTCCCGCAGCGCTGGCTGCGCTACCGCCAGAGCGGCGTCCCGATGTTCGTCATCAAGCCGGTAAAGAGCGTGATGTCGCCACGGCTCAAGCCTATGCGGAACGGGGCATTGTCGCGGACGTTAGCCCTTTTATTGATGATATGGCAGCAGCCTACGCATGGGCTGATCTAGTGGTCTGCCGTGCGGGGGCGTTGACGGTGGCCGAGCTGGCGGCTGCCGCCAAGCCTGCCCTGTTGGTGCCTTTTCCCTTTGCTGTCGATGACCATCAGCGTGTCAATGCCGATGTGTTGGTCAAGGCGGGAGCGGCGCAGTGCGTGGTGCAATCGGCCCTCACGCCGGAGCGTTTGACTCGATTACTCGATGAATTATTAGACCCTGACAGGCTGGCAGACATGGCGTCGAAGGCGCGACAGGCCGCGCACCTCGACGCTACAGAGCGTCTTGCAGCAGGCTGTTTGGGCTTGGCGAAGCAAGGAGAAACTGCGTGACCGATTCAGTGACTAACATGCCGCCGCAAGGGGGCCGTCCGTCGGGCCCCGGTATGCGTCGTATTCAGCGGCTGCATTTCGTGGGTATCGGTGGGGCAGGCATGTGCGGAATCGCCGAGGTATTGGCGAACCAAGGCTACCAAGTCAGCGGTAGCGATATGAAAGCATCCCCCGTAGTAGAGCGGCTGCGCCAGTGTGGTGTCACGGTGGCGATCGGCCATGCAGAAGCAAATGTTCGAGGGGCTGACGTGGTCGTCGTCTCCAGCGCCATCGATGAAACCAACCCTGAGATACGCTGGGCCCATGAGCACCGGGTGCCGGTGGTGCGTCGTGCCGAGATGCTGGCAGAGTTGATGCGTTTTCGCCACGGCATTGCCGTGGCGGGTACCCATGGTAAAACCACCACGACTAGCTTGACGGCCACGCTACTCGCAGAAGGAGGGTTGGACCCAACGTTCGTCATCGGTGGCAAGCTGACGAGTGCAGGCGCCAATGCCCGTTTGGGCGAGGGCGATTATCTGGTGGCCGAGGCCGACGAGTCCGACGCGTCGTTTTTGCACCTGCAGCCCATGGTATCGATCGTGACCAACATCGATGCCGACCATATGGCGACGTATGGCGGTGACTTCGAGCGGCTCAAAAGCACCTTCATCGAATTTCTACATAATCTGCCTTTTTATGGATTGGCCGTGCTGTGCATAGATGACCCGCATGTGCGCGGTTTATGTGAGCAAGTAAAACGGCAGTTCGTGACGTATGGCTTCGATGACGATGCCGACTACCGTATCGTCGATTTTGCACAGCAAGGTGGCGAAGTGTCGTTCACTGCGCTGCGTCCAGGCGGCGCTGCACCGTTGGCCATTCGGCTAGCCATGCCGGGTCGGCATAACGCGCTCAATGCTATGGCGGCGATCGTAGTGGCGACGGACGCAGGCGTTAGCGATGAGGCGATTCAACGGGGCCTTACCGGGTTTGCAGGCGTTGGACGTCGTTTTCAAGTGCATGGACACTTCCCTGCCCCCACGGGGGGAGGTGAGGTCATGCTGGTGGACGACTACGGGCACCACCCCCGCGAGGTCGACATGGTGATTCAAGCCGTGCGAGCGGGTTGGCCCGACCGCCGGTTGGTGATGCTCTACCAGCCCCATCGCTACAGCCGAACGCGGGATCTCTACGAAGACTTCGTGCGTGTTCTTTCCCAAGTAGATACGCTGGTGCTCTTGGACGTGTACAGTGCGGGCGAAGCCGTGCTGCCGGGAGCCGAAGGGCGCACACTAGCCGGTTCTATTCGCCAGCGAGGCGAGGTCGATCCGCTATTTGTCGAGCACAAGCATGAACTGCCCGCTTTGCTGAACAACGTGTTACGTCCCGGTGATATCCTAATTACTCAGGGGGCAGGGGACGTGGGCGGTATTTCGCTACGTTTGGCGCAGGCCAGATTGGAGTTGGATGAGGTGGCGTTATGAACGGCAGTCAAGTCGGCTCCTTGGAGCGCGTCGTCGTGGTATATGGCGGCATTTCCGCCGAGCGAGAGGTGTCTCTCAAAAGTGGCGCGGCGATTTTAGCTGCCCTGAGGCGACAGGGTGTCGACGCGATCGGTTATGACCCTAAAGAGGGCGGCCTCGCTGGGCTCGAGCGCTTGGATCCCAGCGCGGTGTTCGTTGCGCTGCATGGTCGCGGTGGAGAGGATGGTACCTTTCAAGGGGCGCTAGAGCTGCTGGGCGTACCCTACACTGGAAGCGGCGTCTTGGCCTCTGCGCTGGGAATGGATAAACAGCGCACCAAACAGGTATGGCAGGCCGTAGGCCTGCCCACGCCTGAGTGCATCATGCTCGACGAGCACGCCGACTGGGTCGCTGTGGTCGAGCGGCTCGGGCTCCCGATGATGGTCAAACCGGTGCATGAGGGCTCCACCCTGGGCATCAGTATCGTCAAGAGCCAAGAAGAGCTTCGAGCGGCGTATACGGCGGCGGCCAAATTCGATGCGCGTGTAATGGCCGAACGATTTGTCGTCGGCGATGAGTACACCGTAGCGCTGCTGGGAGATGATGTCTTGCCTGCCATTCGCGTCGAGGTGCCAGGCGGTTTCTACGACTACGAAGCCAAGTACATCGCCAACACTACGCAGTATCACTTACCCTGTGGTCTATCCTGGGAGGATGAGCAGTCCCTGGCAGCGTTGTGCAAAGAGGCGTTTGCCGCTGTAGGAGGCGAGGGGTGGGGACGTATTGACGTCATGCGTGACACGTCAGGTCAGTTCTGGCTCATCGAGGTCAATACGGTGCCGGGAATGACCGATCATAGTCTCGTTCCGCAGGCGGCTGCCCACGCAGGTATTGGCTTCGACGAGTTGGTCTTGCGGATCCTACAGACTGCCCTCTCAGCGGCCAGCGCATCATGATGGGCTCGGTAAAAGGGACGTTATGAAAAAACGCAACGCATGGTTGGGCGTTGTGCTATTGGCGCTGCTGCTGGGTGCCGGTGGTCGAGCGCTATGGCTATGGTTGGATCGCCCCATCGAGCGCGTGTCGATACGAGGCGAATGGGAGTACGTCAGCGCCGACTATCTGCGCACTCAGTTAGCACCCTTGGTACAAGAGGCAACGTGGCTATCGGCTGACTTGGGGGAGCTTCGGCGCCGTGCGCTCACCATCGGCTGGCTCAATGAAGTGCGAATCTCGCGTGAGTGGCCGAATGCGTTGGTGTTCGAACTGGTAGAGCAGACGCCAGTGGCGCGCTGGAACGATGACTTTCTTTTGAATCCCGAAGGCGAGCCGTTTGCTTTTGCGCCGCTAACCGTACCGGCAGGGCTTCCCGACTTGGCAGGACCAAGTGGCAGCAGTGAAGAGGTGTTGGCTTACTATCAGCGCTTGTTACCCCATTTTGCCGGGTTATCGCTATCCCTCTCTCAGCTGCGGTTAGAACCGCGCGGAGCTTGGCGTTTGCAGCTATCCAGTGGTGCCTGGGTCATGCTGGGTCGCCGCCAGCACGGCGAGCGTTTAGCGAGATTGTCAGCCTCATGGCAGCGCGAGCTGGCGAATGTCAGTGATCATATTCGTTACATCGATTTGCGTTACCCTAACGGAGTAGCGGTCGCTTGGCATGGAGAAACAGAGTTTCAGGAAAATGAGTCCACTCCCAGTGCAGAGTAACGTTCGATGGCAATGTGCAAAAAGCGGGTAAAGGTGAGTGATCGCCAACGCTGAAAAAGCCGCAAATGGGGTTTAAATTGCGGCTAAAGCCAATTATCGTGGGTACGGACTAGTCGTATAGCGTCTATTGTTTCTATACTATGTGTCGAGCGGAGCTGTGGGTCTGTTTTTATTATCCAGTCAGCGGTTAACCCGCATCAGCGAGTTTCAAGTTTAACGTTACTAATTTTAATTTGTCGGAAGCTCTTTTTTGCTCAGGCAAATAATGTACCCGCCGTATTCATTAAAACAATGGCAAGGAGATTTACCGACTCATGGCAGGCTCACCCAACGCATCCAATATGGTTGTCGGGCTGGACATTGGAACGTCCAAGGTCGTCGCGATAGTCGGTCAACCCACCGATGACGGTGGAATTGAAATTGCCGGTATCGGTTCTCATCCGTCGCGCGGCATGAAGCGTGGTGTCGTCATCAACATCGAATCAACGGTTCAGTCGATTCAACGTGCTGTCGAAGAGGCGGAGTTGATGGCAGGTTGCGATATCCACTCGGTGTATGTGGGTGTGGCGGGCAGTCATATTAGCTCGATGAACTCCGATGGCGTAGTGGCCATTAAAGAGCGTGAAGTGACGCCGTCCGATATCGACCGGGTGATCGATTCTGCTCGCGCGCGGGCGATCTCCGAAGGCCAACGCGTACTGCACGTATTGCCTCAGGAGTTCTCGATCGACGCCCAAGGGGGCATCCGAGAGCCGCTGGGCATGTCGGGCGTTCGTCTGGAAGCGCAAGTGCATTTGGTCACGGCAGCCCTCAACGCCGTCCAGAATATCGAGAAGTGCGTACGACGCTGTGGTTTGGATGTCGACGCGATCATTCTCGAACAGCTGGCGTCGAGTATGGCCGTGCTGACCGAAGACGAGCGAGAGCTCGGGGTGTGCATGGTCGATATTGGTGGCGGCACGACCGATATGGCGATTTTCAGCGAAGGTGCCATTCGTCATACGGCGGTGATTCCCATTGCCGGTGATCAAGTCACTAACGATATTGCTATGGCGTTACGTACCCCGACGCAGCACGCTGAAGAGATCAAAGTGAAGTATGCTTGCGCGCTAACCCAGTTGGCGGCAAGTGATGAGATGATCAAGGTTCCCAGTGTCGGTGATCGTCCGGCCAGAGATCTGTCACGCCAAGCGCTGGCAGAGGTGGTCGAGCCGCGTTACGAAGAGCTGTTTACCTTGGTAAGAGACGAATTACGCCGCAGCGGCTATGAAGATATGGTGGCTGCGGGTGTGGTGCTCACCGGCGGCACTTCGCGCATGGAGGGTGTAAGCGAGCTGGCAGAAGAGATATTTCACATGCCGGTTCGTATTGCCTGCCCGCAAAATGTCAGAGGCTTGGCAGATGTGGTTCGCAATCCTATCTATGCGACGGGCGTTGGTTTGCTGCATTATGCACTGCAGGAAACGCGTCATGGGCAAGGCCTAGAAAGCCACGGGGGAGGCGTTGCGGCCCATAAAGGGCGTAACGAATTAGCCCGGCGTGATATCAAGGATGGCCATTCGGCGCTGGCAAGAATCAAAGGCTGGTTCAAAGGAAATTTCTGATAGGGCCGCAAGCGCGGTTCAGGAGACGGGGCTTATGTTCGAATTGGTAGATAACGCACCCTCGAGCAGTGCGGTCATCAAAGTAGTGGGCGTTGGCGGCGGTGGCGGTAACGCTGTCAACCATATGGTCGAAAGCAACATCGAAGGCGTCGAGTTCATTTGCGCCAACACCGATGCTCAGGCCCTCAAGCGCGTATCGGCAAAGACGGTGCTGCAGTTGGGTGGTGAAATCACCAAAGGGCTCGGGGCAGGTGCTAACCCTGAAGTAGGGCGGCAGGCGGCCATGGAAGACCGTGAGCGCATTGCCGAACTGCTGAGCGGCGCCGACATGGTCTTCATTACGGCAGGTATGGGCGGCGGCACCGGCACTGGCGGGGCGCCCGTCGTAGCGCAAGTCGCCAAAGAGCTTGGCATTTTGACGGTGGCCGTGGTGACACGCCCCTTCCCCTTCGAAGGGCCCAAGCGAATGCGTGCGGCAGAAGAGGGAATGAAAGAGCTCTCCGAGCATGTCGACTCGTTGATCACTATACCCAACGAAAAGCTGCTGTCGGTCCTAGGCAAGAACGCCACGCTGCTGACGGCGTTCAGCGCAGCCAACGATGTGCTGCTGGGCGCGGTGCAGGGTATTGCAGAGCTGATCACCAGCCCAGGGATCATCAACGTGGACTTTGCCGATGTGCGCACCGTCATGTCAGAAATGGGCATGGCCATGATGGGGACCGGCGGCGCTACGGGGGAAAACCGCGCCCGTGAAGCCGCTGAAAAAGCCATTCGCAGCCCGCTACTCGAGGATATCGATCTTCATGGCGCGCGCGGTATTCTGGTCAACATTACCGCAGGCCCGGATCTTTCCATCGGCGAATTCAACGATGTGGGTGCAACGGTCCAAGAATTTGCATCTCAAGAGGCGACCATCGTGGTGGGTACCTCCATCGATATGGAAATGTCCGATGAGCTGCGCGTTACGGTGGTGGCGGCCGGACTGGATGGTAGCAAAGCCAAGGCGACGGCGGCGCGAGAACCGGCTCGTCGCTCTGCGGCGGAAGCCGGTGGTTCCGATTATCGTAAATTGCAGCAACCCACTGTCATGCGCCAGCAAGCCACGGCACGCGCCGAAGCTCCCGATGCAGCGCCAAAGCCGCGTGCTGAAAAGCGTCGTGCAGCGGATGCCGACGACTACTTGGATATCCCCGCGTTCCTGCGTCGTCAAGCGGATTAACCCCCGCCATCGGGTTCATTGCAGCAGCAAACGAGAGTTTTATTGGTTAAAACGCTCGTTTGCTGTTAAAGTGAACACTGTTTGATAACTTTCTTCCTTTGCGGATCCTGTAGCAGCTTGCTGCAAGCCGCCGTCATTAGAGCTTGACCACTACCCATGATCAGACAACGCACACTACAAAACGTCATTCGCGCCACTGGAGTGGGTCTGCACTCCGGCAAAAAAGTCCATATGGCTTTGCGTCCGGCACCGGCCAACACCGGCATTGTGTTTGTCAGAACCGATCTGGATCCCGTGGTACATGTGCCTGCCCGTGCCGAACTGGTTGAAGACACCACGCTGTGCACGGCGCTCTCTTATGAAGGTGTCAAAGTCGCGACCGTCGAGCACCTTATGTCCGCCTTTGCGGGCTTGGGCATCGATAATGCCTACGTCGATATCAGTGCCCCGGAAGTGCCCATCATGGATGGTAGCGCCAGCCCATTTGTCTTTTTGATTCAGTCTGCGGGCATTTTGGAGCAAGAGGCGGCCAAGAAATTCATTCGCATCAAGCGCCGCATTGGTGTGACCGATGGTGATAAAGAAGCCACTTTTTTGCCTCACCAAGGTTTTAAAGTGTCGTTTGCCATCGATTTCGACCATCCGGTTTTCGAGCAGCAGAAGCAAACTGCGCTGATCGACTTTTCGACCACGTCGTTCGTCAAAGAAGTCTCCCGTGCGCGAACTTTTGGCTTCATGCGCGATCTCGAGTACCTTCGCTCCAACAATTTGGCTCTTGGGGGCAGCCTCGAGAATGCGATCGTTGTTGATGATTACCGTATCGTCAATGAAGGTGGCCTGCGCTATGAAGATGAGTTCGTCAAACACAAGGTGCTAGATGCCATCGGTGACCTGTATCAGTTGGGCTATAGTTTGATTGGCGAATTCCGCGGCGTGAAATCAGGCCATGCGCTCAATAACCAGCTGTGCCGTGAGCTAATGGCTCAGCCTGATGCCTATGAAATTGTCACGTTCGAAGAAGAGAAAGCCGTGGCACCCATCTCTTATGCGGCTCCAGCGATGGCGTAATTCGTCAAAATAAAAATGTCTGGGGCGTTGAGTTGAAAACGTGACATGGCTCCCCATCTACAAAGCACTGCTTCGGCGGTGCTTTTTGCGTGTAAGGGGAGGCGCTTTTAAATTACGTTTTGGTGTCTTTCGGGCGAGCGTGAGAGGCCAGGCGCTCTAGGGCATGTTTGAGGCTGAGGCTGTCAGTGTCTTTGGCGCATTCGGCCAGGGTTTTGCCCGCACTGTCGGAAAGCGTTCGCGTGAAGCGTCTGGGTGACTCGATGGGGCGTACGGGGCGCACTTTAAGGGTGAACCCTGTTACTCCCTCAAAGCCAGGGAGCTGGTGAAGCAGCGATAACAGGCGAGATTGTTCGTAGCGTAGCCACGTCAGCCAGCTCGCTTGCCGGCTGATGAGGGTCAAGCGCCCATTGCTAAAACCGCCTACGAAAATATGTTCACGCATCTCTTCGGGTAAATGAGCACGGAGATGCCGCTGTGCTTGATCGATCAAGCGTGATTGTCGCATGAGCTGGCCGACGCCGCCTGACTTGGTTAGCAGTTGGGCAATGGGCTGTGCGCGAGAACGCTTAACCTTTATACTCATCAACTTGATTCCTAGGGTGTTGCGAGTGGCGTCGTACTGGTTACTACGTGCATCACCTGTGATTGACCGCCAATAGACAGAGCCTAACACGCTCAGGAGCCAGTCCACAGCATGTCATCAACGTCAGAGATCGAATCCGCTTCGCTAAAGCGTCCTCGACGCTATGGCCTGGCGCGTTGGTGGTTGGCTGGTTTGCTGGTGAGTTGTTTACTACCCGCTAGTTTACACCCATCCGACGCGTTGAGAAGCAGCGACCGAGGTGTTTGCATCTGCTTTTGGATGCCTGCCATGCTTCGCGCGAAGTCTCATTGGATCGCGAAGAAACGGCGCGCGCTTCGCCGCTGGTTTCATCGCCAAACGCGACGAGAGCCCCAATCCTTCCGTCGCCCGTTACCTTTTCTTCGGTTTGCGCTCCCGCTCGTCGCCGCAAGCGATGTCGTGACGCCCCGTGGCCCGCCTACTCGATAATGCCTCGCTTGATTACCACCCTTTTTGCCTGATACCTGAGCGTACCTGGATGGGGCGCTCACGATGATTTGGAAATTTCATGATTAATAATTTGTTACGTAAAGTGGTCGGCTCCAAGAACGACCGTGAAGTCAAGCGCATGCAAAAAAGTGTGCAGAGCATCAATGCATTGGAAGAGACCCTGGCGGGCCTAAGCGATGCAGAGCTTCAAGCAAAAACTCCAGAACTACGTCAGCGCCTAGACGAAGGGGCAACGCTGGACAGCCTCTTGCCCGATGCGTTTGCTGTGGTGCGCGAGGCCAGTAAGCGGGTGATGGGGATGCGTCATTTCGACGTGCAGATGGTGGGGGGTATGACCCTACACCGCGGCCGTATCGCCGAAATGAAGACTGGTGAAGGTAAAACCCTGGTCGCCACGCTCGCGGTCTATTTGAACGCGCTGACTCGCAAAGGCGTTCATGTCGTGACCGTGAACGACTACCTCGCTCGTCGCGATGCCGAATGGATGCGCCCCCTGTATGAATTTCTAGGGCTCACGGTGGGTGTTATTTTCGCCGGACAGACGGGGGAAGAGAAGCGTCACGCGTATCAATGCGATATTACCTACGGCACCAACAACGAGTTTGGCTTCGACTACCTACGCGACAACATGGCGTTCTCGCTGGAAGACAAAGTCCAGCGCGGTTTGCACTACGCCATTGTGGACGAAGTCGACTCCATCTTGATCGATGAAGCGCGCACACCGCTGATCATCTCCGGTGCGGTGGACGAAAATACGGACCTCTACGGCATCGTGAATCGTTTGGCTCAGCAGCTCGAGCAGGGGGAAGTCTCCGAAGATGACGAAGCGCCAGTGAGCGGCGATTTCGTGCTTGACGAAAAGCAGAAACAGGTAGAGCTGACCGAGCAAGGACACAATAAGGTCGAAGAACTCATGCGGGCCGAGGGGCTGCTGGGGGAGGGCGAATCGCTTTATGCTGCGCAAAACCTCAACTTGCTGCAGCACATGCACTCGGCGCTACGTGCGCGTCACCTCTACCACCTCGACGTGGACTACATCGTCGCGGAAGGTCAGGTCGTGATCGTTGACGAACATACCGGTCGTACCATGCCTGGGCGTCGTTGGTCCGAGGGGTTGCACCAGGCCGTCGAAGCCAAAGAAGGGGTGACGGTTCAGCGTGAAAGTCAGACGCTGGCATCCACTACCTTCCAGAACTACTTTCGTCTGTATGAAAAGCTGTCGGGCATGACGGGCACGGCGGACACCGAAGCGTTCGAATTCCGTCAAATTTACGGTCTGGACGTCATCGTCATCCCTACCAACCGTCCGTTGGCGCGCAAGGATCTCAATGATCTTGTCTACCTGAGCGCCGAAGAGAAGTACGAAGCCATCATCAAAGACGTCAAGGCAGAAACAGAGGCGGGTCGTCCTGTGCTGGTCGGTACGGCGTCGATCGAAACGTCCGAGTACCTCGCACGTCTGATGCGCAATGCAGGCTTGAAATTTAACGTGCTCAACGCAAAACAGCACCAAAGCGAAGCGGAAATCATCGCCCAGGCGGGCCGACCAGGTGCCATTACCATCGCCACCAACATGGCGGGGCGTGGAACGGACATCATGTTGGGTGGCAACTGGGAGGCCGAGGCAGCCAAGCTGCAAAACCCCAGTCAAGCCCAAATCGATACGCTCAAGGCCGAATGGCAAAAGCGCCATGATGCGGTTTTGGAAGCGGGTGGCCTGCACGTCGTGGGTTCCGAGCGGCACGAATCACGGCGTATCGATAACCAGCTTCGCGGTCGCGCCGGGCGTCAGGGGGATCCTGGCTCAACACGCTTCTTCCTCTCCTTGGAAGATAGCCTGATGCGTCTGTTTGGCTCGGATCGCGTGAAGCGTTTGATGCAGGCGTTGGGGCTCGAGCGTGGCGAAGCCATCGAGCACAAAATGGTCTCTAACGCGGTCGAGCGCGCGCAGAAGAAAGTCGAAGGCCGTAACTTCGATATCCGTAAGCAGCTGCTGGAGTACGAT
Source organism: Halomonas sp. MMH1-48 (assembly GCF_022348105.1). Classification (NCBI taxonomy): domain Bacteria; kingdom Pseudomonadati; phylum Pseudomonadota; class Gammaproteobacteria; order Oceanospirillales; family Halomonadaceae; genus Halomonas; species Halomonas sp. MMH1-48. The sequence goes on along the minus strand of NZ_JAKRFL010000001.1, from coordinate 369,101 downwards.
GACGTCGCCAACGACCAGCGCCGCGTCATCTATGAACAGCGTAACGAAATTCTCGCCTCCGACGATGTCTCCGCCGCTGTGTTAGGTATTCGTGAGGAGGTCATGGAGGAGGCGATTAGCGACTACGTGCCCCCACAAAGTCTGGCTGAGCAGTGGGATCTGCCTGGGCTGGAAGCGCATCTGAAAACGGAGTTCAATCTCGATGCTCCGGTCGTGCAGTGGGCGGACGAGGATGAGCGCTTCAGTGAAGAGAAGCTGCGCGAGCGCCTGCAAACCATGCACCGCGACGCGTACCAGGCGAAGATCGAGTCCGCTGGTGAAGCGCTGATTCGTCGCTTCGAGAAACAAGTGATGCTGCAAGTGCTGGATACCCGCTGGAAAGAGCATCTGCAGTCCATGGATCATTTGCGTCGCGGTATCCACTTGCGTGGCTATGCACAGAAAAACCCCAAGCAGGAGTACAAGCGCGAGTCCTTCGAGCTGTTCCAGCATCTGTTGACCAACATCAAAGCCGATGTCACGCGTATTCTCAGCCACGTTCAGGTGCGTCAGCCAGAAGAGGTCGATGCGCTGGAGCAGAAGCGCCGTGAAGAGCTGGCCCGTGAAAAAGCCACGGCTGCCAGCCGCCACGATGCGCCCGATGCCGAGCCTGGCGAGGCCGCGCCCGGTGCCGACGGTCGCCCGCTTCGTCGTGAAAATCCCAAAGTAGGCCGCAACGATCCTTGCGTGTGTGGTTCGGGTAAGAAATACAAGCAGTGCTGCGGAAAATTGAGCTAATCACGCGCTTTCGTCAGCGAGCGTAAAGGAGAAAAACATGGCGGTGGGACATCTTCCCTTTCCGGAATTGCCACCTCTTGACGGGGTGCGTCTAGGGACTGCAAAGGCGGGCATCAAGAAGCCGGACCGCCGTGACATGGTCGTGATCGAGCTGCCTGAGGCGGCCACCGTCGCCGGTGTGTTCACGCGCAATGCGTTTTGTGCCGCTCCCGTGGTGGTGGCTAAGACACACCTTGAGGCGTGTGCAAAGAACGGTCTGTCTGCCCGGTACTGGCTGATCAATACCGGCAATGCCAATGCGGGTACGGGTGAGTCAGGACTGCAGGATGCCTATGCCAGCTGCGCCGCGGTGGCCGAGCAAGCCGGGGTGGACGCCACCCAGGTACTGCCGTTCTCGACTGGCGTGATTGGCGAGCCATTGCCCATGGCCCGCCTTTTGGCGGGTTTGCCAAATGCGCTGGGGTCGTTGGCTGATTCAAGTCAAGCCTGGCAGCAGGCAGGGGAAGGCATTCTTACTACCGACACTCGCGCAAAAGGCGCGACGGTTAGCGTGGCGATTGGCGACCAGCAGGTGACCATCAACGGTATTACCAAAGGGTCGGGCATGATCAAACCCAACATGGCGACCATGCTGGGATTCGTCGTTACCGACGCGGCGATTGAGCAGCCCTTACTCGCCTCGCTACTCCGGGAAACGGTGGATCGCTCTTTCAACTGTATCACCGTGGATAGCGATACCTCTACCAACGATGCCTGCATGCTGGCAGCGACGGGCACGGGGGCGCGTATCGAAAGCGACGAGCATATTGTCGTGTTCCGCAATGCACTGCAGCGGGTGATGACCGAGCTAGCTCAGTCGATCATCCGCGATGGCGAGGGGGCGACTAAGTTCATCACCCTGCAGGTGAACGATGCCTGCACGCGCCAAGAGGCGCTGGACGTAGCATTTACCGTGGCCCATTCGCCGCTGGTCAAAACCGCCCTTTATGCTTCCGATGCCAACTGGGGGCGTATTTTAGCGGCAGTGGGGCGGGCACCGGTGGAGTCGTTCGATGTCAGCCGTGTCGTCATCGATTTGGGCGATGTGCGACTGGTGGAGAACGGTGGCCGTGCTAATAGCTACACCGAGGCAGCTGGCAGTGCTGTCATGGCCGAGGAAGAGATTACAATTCGCATTAATTTGGGGCGTGGTGACGAGGCGGCCACTGTGTGGACCTCGGATCTGTCCCATGACTATGTGTCCATCAACGCGGATTACCGCAGCTAAGTCTGTGGCAACGTGCTAACGCAGCGAGATAGCGCCGTGCAAGCATGGCGGTGCGCACAAAGTGGATTAGACGTAATGAGTGTAATGGTAAAACGACGGGTTCATGTTGCGGCGGCTGCAATGATCAGCGCCGATCAAAAGCACGTGCTGATCGCGCGTCGGCCTTCCAACGTCGATCACGGCGGTTTATGGGAGTTTCCTGGCGGTAAATTGGCCCCCTATGAAACTGGGTTAGAAGGCCTGAAACGTGAGCTGCATGAAGAGTTGGGCGTGGAGATCGTCCGTGCTCAGCCGCTCATTCGCGTTCACCACGAGTACCCTGATAAGCATATCTTGCTCGACGTATGGCAGGTGCATGAGTTCGCCGGCGAGCCGTTTGGCCGTGAGGGTCAAGCGGTGCGGTGGGTGCCGATGAACGAGCTGGTGAACTACCCGTTCCCGGCAGCGAACCTGCCGATCCTCCGCGCTGTGATGCTACCTACCGAGTATTTGATTACCGGTGAAGAGCCTGACGACGAGCGCTTCGCAGCGCTGCTCGAGCGCGCTCTGCGCGAAGACAATATTCGTCTTGTTCAGCTGCGTGCCAAAAGTTTGGATGAGGCAGCCTACGTGGCTCGTGCCGAGCGTGCGCTCACGCTTTGCCGTGAATATGGGGCAAAACTGCTGCTCAACGGTGAGCCTACGCTCTTGGGGCAGGTCGATGCCGATGGCATCCATCTGACCAGTGCGCGGTTGATGGAGCTGGATCGTCGCCCGATTGCCGAAAACAAGTGGCTGTCGGCATCAACGCATGACCAGAAGCAGCTCTCCCAAGCGGCCGTGTTGGGGTGTGATTTCGTCACCCTGTCGCCGCTACGCACTACGCCTTCGCACCCGGAAGTGGCCCCCATGGGCTGGCACGACTTCCAACAACTGGTGGAGCGGGCCGGTATGCCGGTGTTCGCGCTGGGCGGCATGACCCGCTTCGACGCCAACCACGCGCGCGCGGTGGGCGCGCAAGGCATCGCCTCTATTCGCGATTTTTGGAAGTAAGTACTTTTGCCGTGGGTACTCTTGCTGTAGGTACGCTTGTCTGATCGCCAATAGTAAAACGCCTGCTCTGGTCACAGGGCAGGCGTTATTAGTTGTTAGGGAGAAGTAAATACCTAGTCGCGGTAGCGGCGGGTCAGGTCGCCATAGGCGTCGACCCGGCGGTCGCGCAGGTAGGGCCAAATACGTCGGGTGTTTTCGCTACGCGCCATATCCAGGCTTACGACCAACTGCTCGGTCTCTTCACCCGCATGTGCTAACAGCTCGCCTTGTGGGCCGCAAATAAAGCTACCGCCCCAAAACGCGATACCGTCGCCCACGCCGGAGTGGTCCGCTTCAAAGCCGACGCGGTTAGCCACCAGAACAGGCAGTCCGTTGGCAACGCCATGGGCACGCTGAATCAGCGTCCAGGCGTCTTTTTGACGCGTCTTTTCGGCGTCGTCGTCGTTAGGATCCCAGCCAATGGCGGTGGGGTAGAGCAGCAGCTCGGCACCCGCCAGCGCCATCAGGCGCGCAGCTTCTGGATACCATTGGTCCCAGCACACCAAAATCCCTAACCGCCCCACGGACGTGTCGATGGGCGTAAAGCCCTCTTTGCGGGTGTCGTCGGCGTCGCCAGGGGTGAAGTAAAACTTTTCGTAGAACCCTGGGTCGTCGGGAATGTGCATCTTACGATACTGACCCACTCGCCCCTGAGCACGGTCGTAGACCACGGCAGTATTGTGGTAAAGCCCCGCTGCGCGTTTCTCGAACAGCGAGCCTACTAGCACGATATCCAGCTCTTTGGCCAGTGCCGCTAGCCGCTGGCCGGTGGGGCCGTCCAGTGGTTCGGCAAGATCGAACAGTGCCGGGTCTTCGTATTGGCAGAAGTAGTGGGTGGCGTGCAGCTCTTGTAATAGTACGAGCTGTGCTCCTTGGCTCGCTGCTTTGCGAATGCCCGCTTCGCTTTCGGCTAGACTGCGCGCTTTGTCCGGCCATGCGGCTTGTTGAATCACCGCCACGTTGAGTGTCTGAGACATGCTGCTCTCCTTAAGAGTGAGTGGTCGCAGGCACAAGCGTACCTTTGGGTAGCTGCATGGTTAAGCAGTGCAGGCTGCCGTGCTGTCGAATCACGCTGACGCACTCGATGGGAATCAGAGTATGTTCCGGGAACGCCACGGCCAGCGCCTGGAGGGCCGTGACATCCGCAGGATCTCCGTAAGTGGGTACGAGCACGGCGTCGTTAATGATCAGAAAGTTAGCATAGGTGGCTGGCAGGCGATGACCGTCTTCAGGATCGAAACAGGCCTGGGGCCAGGGAAGCGGAACGAGCCGGTAGGGCTCGCCGTTACGCTGACGAAACGCTTTTAGCTCCTGTTCCATGGCCTGGAGGGCCGTATAGTGGCGATCGGTGGGATCATCGCAGCGCACGTAGGCAATAGTGGTGGGGCTACAAAAACGAGCCAGTGTATCCACATGACTGTCGGTATCGTCACCTTCTAAGTGCCCGTGCGTTAGCCATAGTATTCGGTCGACACCAAAGTCGTCTGCCAATCTCGCTTCGATATCGGCACGGGAGAGTGACGGGTTGCGGTTGGTATTCAGCAAGCACGCTTCGGTGGTGAGCAGTGTGCCCTCGCCGTCGGTTTCGATGGCGCCGCCTTCCAGTACCATGTCACGCGAGGCCACCGGACAAGCCCATACGCCTGCGTCTGCCAGCCACTGCGTCAGCTGATTGTCCCGCTCGGCGGGAAATTTACCGCCCCAGCCGGTAAAGGTGTAATCCAGCAGCAACGGTTGGTCATCGTCATCCAACACCGTCATCGGCCCGTGATCCCGCGCCCAGGTATCGTCGGTGGGTGCGACAATGAGCAGCAATTGCTGTTGGGGAATTCCATACGCCTCGAAAGTGGCGGTCAGACGCTGGTAAGTCGCCTCGTCGGGCACGCAAATGATCACCTTCTGGTAGCGCGCGGTGGCCAGTACGATTCGCTCTAGCGTGGCTTCGATACGCGCCAGCATATAGGCCCAGTCGCCGTCAGGGCGGGGCCAAGTGAGCTGCAGACCATCTTGAGGATGCCACTCGGGCAATAGGCGGTGAGTATGGGTAGCCAACGTCAACGGTGCTCTCTCTAGTCAGAATAAGCTTACCCAGCGGGCAAGAGGAACGGGCGCAATTTAGGGGGTTGACTCACAACTTGCAAGCGTTACTGACCATCGAGGGAACGCTGTGGGTAGCCGCCACTCTAAGGCTGCGTTTGCACATGCAGCCATGCTAAAAAAACCGTACCATGGACGCCCATTATTAAGGAATGTCGTCATGCTTGATCGTTTGCCTTTTCTGGTGGGGCTGCGCTATGTGCGCGCTAAACGCCGGAACCATTTCATTTCATTTATCTCTCTGACGTCGATGCTGGGACTGATGCTGGGCGTGGCGGTGTTGATTCTCGTCTTGTCGGTGATGAACGGCTTCGATCACGAGCTGCGTACGCGCATTCTGGGTATGGTGCCCCACACTAAGATCGAATCCCAAGAAGGGCTGGTGGAGTGGGAAGCGTTAGCTGAGCGGCTAATGCAGCGTGAGCGGGTGATCGGTGCGGCGCCCTACGTCGAGCAACAGGGCATGTTCTCTGCCGGAGGCCGTAATCAAGGGGCGATGGTCAATGGCATTCACCCTGACTGGGAAGATCGCGTCTCCATCATTGGCGAGCATATGCGTCAGGGGGAGTTGGCCGATCTCGTGCCCGGCGAGTGGAATGTCGTGTTGGGCTCTATGCTTGCACGTCGGTTGGGCGTGGGAGTAGGGGACCGTGTGACGTTGCTGGTGCCTGAAGCCTCGATTACACCGGCAGGCGTATTTCCACGACTCAAGCGGTTTACCGTGAGCGGTATCTTTAGCGTCGGGGCCGATCTCGATGCGAGCCTTGCCTATGCCAACATTGAAGACATGCAAACGCTGGCTCGCATGGGTGATGCAGTGGGTGGGTTACGCCTGGAGCTGGATGACCTGTTCATTGCCGGTAGTGAAACCCAAGCCATCGTCAATGAGCTGGGCCCTGGCTATCGTGGCACCGACTGGACGTTTTCCCAAGGAAACCTCTTTCAAGCGATTCAGATGGAAAAGCGCATGATCGCGCTGCTATTGACGGTGATCATCGCCGTTGCCGCTTTCAATATCGTCTCGACGCTGGTGATGGTGGTCACCGACAAGCGCGCCGATATTGCCATTTTACGCACCATTGGTGCCACCCCGCGGTCGATCATGGGGATTTTCATCGTGCAGGGACTGGCGATTGGATTGATCGGCATTGCCGTTGGCGTTGCGGTGGGTATCGTGCTGGCGCTGACCATTGCCGACCTGATCGCCTGGTTCGAGAGTGCCTTTGGCATTCAGTTCCTGGATGCGGGGGTTTATTTTATCAGCGATCTTCCATCTCGGTTGGTGTGGAGCGACGTGCGTGACATCGTGCTGGCCGCGTTTGGTCTAACCTTCCTCTCGACGCTTTACCCTGCATGGCGAGCCGCCCGAGTTCAGCCTGCCGATGTACTTCGCTATGAATAAGGAGGCTCAGATGACGCCAACCAACGCCAACGCCATCATGTTGGAATGCCGCGAGCTTACCCGCGTTTACAGCGAAGGCCCACAGGATCTGACCGTGCTGGATCAGCTCGAACTCACCGTGCACGCGGGCGAGCGCGTCGCGATCGTGGGTAGTTCCGGGTCGGGCAAGACGACCCTGTTGAACCTGCTAGGAGGGCTGGATCGACCCAGCTCAGGCAGCGTGGTGATTGGCGGCGAACCGCTGTCGGGATTGAACGAAGCCGCACTGGGCCGCTTTCGCAACCAGTACATCGGTTTCGTATATCAATTCCACCACCTGCTGGCGGAATTCACGGCCGTCGAGAACGCGGCACTGCCGCTGATCATTCGTGGTCAGTCGAAAAAAGCTGCCGAGCAGCGTGCCATGGGGTTACTAGAGCGGGTAGGTATGAAGGCTCGCGCCGATCATAAGCCAGGTGAGCTGTCTGGAGGCGAGCGCCAGCGGGTAGCGATTGCCCGAGCACTCGTCACAGACCCAAGTCTGGTTTTGATGGACGAGCCAACGGGTAACCTCGACCAAGCTACCGCTGCCACCATTCTGAGCTTGATGGACGAGCTGGCCAAGGAGAGCGCCTGTGCCTTTGTGATCGTTACTCACGATGTGAGCCTTGCCGCCCACCAAGATCGGGTGATGAAGTTGGATGGAGGCCGCCTGGTGGCTCAGGCGAGGTGAGTCAATCGTCAAACTCCGATTCGATGCGGGCTCGGCGCCGCCGTCTTTTAAGGCGGCGGCGTTTCCAGTTATGGGAGACGTGCCAGCGCCAGATTAAGCGAATCCCGATGTTCGCAACAATGGCCAGTACGAGGGCTGTGATCAATGATCCCAGCAACAGTGGCGGCAGAATGTCGTGCATCTGCTCGGCAATCCAGCGCGTCGAAATACGTGAAGGAGCCTCCCGCGCAGGGGCGCCTAGCAAAAACGTACCGATGCGATAATTGACGTAAAAAATCAGCGGCATGGTGAGCGGGTTGGTGACCCATACCAGGCCGACCGAGAGGGCCAAGTTACAACGGCTCAGCCGCGCGCCCAATGCTGCCACTACCATCTGAAAGGGGATGGGCAGCATTGCACAGAACAACCCGACGCTGAACGCGTTGGCCACGCTGCGTCGGGTCAGTAGCCATAGGCCCGGATCCGCAATTAGCGGTGCAATGAAGCGCAGCGAGCGCTGACGCTTTAATGTGTCGGGCTTTGGCATGTAGCGCTGCAGGAAACGGCGCGGCATGTCAGGTACTCTTGAAATAAGTTGTTGCTATTATCCATATCGCGCAGGGCTTCGGCTATGGCGCATGCAGGAATGGTGAGCCACCAGGGAGGGGTGCATGGGCCAAGGCATCGCGATGCCCGCGGCAGTCGCGGCGCTGATAGGCGGTTTTTTCGCGTGGTGGACCGGGGCGCAGAGCGGCCCATGGTGGCTTCCATCCGTCATGGGCATGGGCGTGCTGCTGTGTCTGGCTTCTCGTCCTAACGCGTTACCGTGGCTGTTCATTGCTGCAGTCGTTGCGGTGAGCATTCAGCAAGAGTGGTCACGCCAACTGCCCGTCGGACTGAGCGGGCAGGATATCGTCATCGACGCCTACATCACTGAGGTGCAAGAGCAGCCGGGCGCAAGGCGGCTGCGCTTGAAGGTCGAACGCTGTACGGCCCCTCGACACTTACCTAGTTGCGAGCGATTGGGAAGTGTCAGGGTTAGCGCATACGACCATGCTTTCACCCCAGGCGAGCGCTGGCGGATGACCGTGCGGCTGCGCCCGCCCTCTGGATTTCTCAATCCGCATACGTTCAATTACGAGCAGTGGCTGTGGCGCGAAGGGATACATGCCACGGGTTACGTACGCGCGAATCCTGCGCCCCAGAAGCTGGCTGCGGCGACGCCCCGATTGCGGTCTTGGGCGCAGGATTATTTGGCACAGAGTCCTTTGGCGCCTCGCACCCAGCGGTGGTTGGCGGCATTGACGCTGGGCGATAGCGAACAGCTCACGCAAGACGACTGGACGCTGTTGAACGCTACGGGGACCACGCATCTGGTGGTGATTTCTGGCCTTCACGTGGGGTTGGTGGCCTCTTTCGTGCTGCTATTGGGTCGCTATGGCGCCCGTCTGATAACACCCACTGATTGGCGCCTGCGAACATGGCCCTGGTGGTTGGCGGGGGCAGCGGCCATTGCCTATGCGGCACTGGCGGGACTGGCACCCCCGGCGATGCGGGCGATGATCATGACCCTGCTGGGTCTATGGGTGCTTAGTGGACGCCATGCCCCCGGCTCCTGGCAGGCGTGGTGGTTAGCCTTAGCGCTGGTACTATTCTTCGATCCTCTCGCGCTTTGGCGGCCAGGGCTATGGCTATCGTTTCTGGCGGTTGGCTGGCTCATTCTCTTATGGCAAGGGCGTCCCCGACCCGTGGGAATAAGGGGGTGGTGCTGGGCGCTGCTGCGTTCGCAACTGTTGCTCGCGCCGTTGATGGCCGCTGCAGTGCTGCTGGCATTCGGGCGAGTAGCCCCCGTGGCGCCGCTGGTCAATCTGATCGCCGTGCCGTGGGTTAGCTCGATAATGGTGCCTAGCGCGCTGCTTGGTTGGCTACTCTCACCGCTACCTGGCCTGGGCGCGCTGACGTGGTGGGCGTTCGAGCAGGCGTTGGGAGGGTTCCACTGGCTGTTGCGCCTCGCGGTCGATGCAGCACCTCTTTGGCAGCCGCCCTCATCGATGGTCTATCCCCTGGCGGGTAGCCTAGTGCTGGTATCGCTGTGCTGGGGGCTGCCCGCCATTCCGCGTTGGCTGGGTATCGCATCACTGGCGCTCGTCGCGATACTCCCCTTATGGCCTAGAGAGCCGACGCTAGCCCCTGGACGGCTGGACGTAACCGTCTATGACGTGGGGCAAGGTCAGTTGGTCGAGCTGCGCAGCGTCCATTATCGGATGTTATATGATACGGGGCCGCGTTTTCGTAGCGGCTTCATGCCTCTGCAAAGCCTGTGGCCCCCTGGCCAGCTCATTGATCGAGTCATCGTCAGTCACGCGGACACCGACCATGCCGGTGGCATCGAAGCACTGCTATCCGAACACCGCGTCCGCCAGTGGTGGGCTCCTGAGGGGGAAGTGTTGCCGGTGGACAGTCACCCTTGCCAGCAGGGGCAGCAGTGGCAACAGGACGGTGTTCGCTATCGTATCCTTTGGCCACCGAAAGGGGAGAATGCGCTCTCCTCGAACGACCGCTCCTGCGTGTTGGTGGTAGAGGTCGGCGAACATCGTTTGCTATTGACAGGAGATGTCGGGCGACAGGTCGAGCGACAGCTGCTCAACCAGTTCGATGGCCCGGTAAGCGTCCTAGTGGCAGGGCATCACGGCAGCTCGACAAGCTCTAGCGTTCAGTTCGTGCGCGATACCTCTCCCCGCCACGTCGTGTTTAGCGCAGGAAGGGGTAATCCGTTCGGGCATCCCGCCGATGAGGTGGTGCGTCGCTTTCGCCAGCAGAAGAGCTGCCTGTGGAGCACTGCCCACGATGGCGCACTGCGTTTTTCGCTTATCCCGCAACAGCCTATTGAGCTGCGGCCTCTGCGCGTTCTTGTAGGTGGTCATCAGCGGTGTTGAAGCGGGCCACCATCAGGTAGAATCGCCGACACTGCACACTACTGCCGGGAGCGCGTGTGACTGATTCAGGTTGGATGTTATATAGAAGGTTATTGGGGTACGTAAAGCCACACTGGCGTGCGTTTGCGCTAGCGGTGGTAGGGTTCGTGATTTATGCCGCATCGAGCACGGCGCTGGCGGAGATGATGAAGCGACTGATTGACGGCATCCAGAATCCGGATGCCGCTTTTCGTTTGTTTTTGCCGCTGTTCGTCGTGCTCATGTTCGCCTCTCGCGGACTAGGAACGTTCTTGAGCACCTATTTCATGGCTTACGTTGGACGCTATGTCATTCACACCCTTCGCTGCGACGTATTTGCCCATTTGTTGCACCTGCCGGGGCGCTTCTTCGATCACCACTCTAGCGGCCATCTGGTCTCACGCGTCACTTATCATGTCGAGCAGGTAGCGGGCGCCGCCACCAATGCGGTCACGATCATTTTACGAGAAGGGCTGTTCGTCATTGGGCTGATCGGTTATCTATTCTGGACCAACTGGATGCTGACACTGCTGTTTCTGGGCGTCACGCCAATCATTGCGGGTGTCGTGAGCTATGTAAGCAAGCGCTTTCGACGTATCTCCAAGCGCATTCAGCACTCCATGGGTGATGTGACGCACGTTGCTTCAGAGGCGCTCTCCGGTTACAGAGTGGTGCGTACCCACGGTGCAGAAGCGTATGAGAAGCAGCGTTTCGAACGGGTCAGTGAAGAGAACCGTCGCCAAAGCATGAAGGAGGCCATGACGCGCGCGGTCAGCTCGCCTGTGGTGCTAATGCTGGTGGCGATTTCCATGGCGCTATTGGTTTGGCTGGCCATGGCACCTTCACTCATGGAAGACATGACGCCAGGTGAGTTCGTTGCCTTCATTACGGCAGCGGCGCTGATGATCAAACCGGTTCGTCAGCTCACCGAAATCAACGGTGAGATTCAGAAAGGCATTGCCGCGGCGTCCGAGCTGTTTGGCTTGTTGGATCTGACGCCTGAACAAGACGAGGGCAAACGCTTACCCAACAAACTGAGTGGCCACGTGGTGATCGAGGATGTCAGCTTTCGCTATGACGACGACCACCCAAATGTGCTGCACCACATTGATCTCGACGTTGCCCCCGGCGAGTTGGTGGCGATCGTGGGGCGCTCGGGGAGCGGAAAATCCACTTTAGTGAGCCTGCTACCGCGCTTCTATCGACCGAGTGAAGGGCGTATCTTGATCGATGGCGTCAATGCTGACGAGTATGCCTTAGGCCCGTTGCGCCAGAACATTGCTTTGGTCTCCCAGCAGGTAACGCTGTTTAACGCATCGATTGCCGCCAACATTGCCTATGGGGAGGCAGATCCTGATCCTGTCGCTATCAAAGCCGCCGCCGAAGCCGCCTATGCCAGCGAGTTCATCGAAAAGCTGCCCGAAGGCTTCGCGACGATAGTAGGGGAGAATGGTGTCATGCTTTCAGGCGGTCAGCGTCAGCGGCTTGCCATCGCTCGGGCGATCTTCAAAGATGCGCCTATTTTGATCTTGGATGAAGCGACTTCCGCCCTCGATACCGAATCCGAGCGCTATATTCAAAAAGCGCTGGAACACGTCTGTCAGGGGCGAACCACGCTAGTGATCGCCCATCGCCTCTCTACCATCGAGCGTGCCGACCGTATCCTGGTGATGGATCAGGGACGCATCGTGGAGCAGGGGACGCATTTTGAGCTGTTGGAAAAAGCCGGTGCCTACGCAGCCCTCCATCAGCTTCAGTTTCAGGAGAGTGAATGAGCTTGTCGCAGCGCTGGCTGAAAGCCGCCTATGAAGGCAGCGCGTGGCTGACGCCGCTCTATCCGCTCGGCTTTTTATACCGTTATCTCATGAGGCGGAGAGCGGCGCTTTACCGTCGTGGTGATAAGCCAACATGGCGAGCGCCAGTGCCGGTGATCGTGGTCGGTAATATTACCTTGGGGGGAACCGGTAAGTCGCCACTGGTCGCATGGCTAAGCCGTTGGCTCAAAATGCAAGGGTTTTCACCGGGTATCGTCACACGTGGCTATGGCGGAAAGGCGCCGGTTTATCCCTTGCTGGTAACGCCGTCAACCGACCCGCATCATAGCGGTGACGAGCCGCTCATGCTAGCTCAGCAGACCGGGGTACCGGTCGTTGCCGATCCGCAGAGGTCACGCGGGGCCGATATGCTGATGCGGCAGGGGTGCGACGTGTTAATTAGCGATGATGGCTTGCAGCACTTGGCGATGGGACGCGATATTGAGTTAGTGGTGGTTGATGGTGCTAGAGGGCTCGGCAATCGCCGTTGTCTTCCGGCGGGTCCACTGAGGGAGGCGCCGGCGCGGTTGGCGAGCGTAGATGCAGTGATCATCAACGGAACTCCTCAGCGTCCGCTGGGTATTGAGGGGGTGTCCATGACACTTGTACCCACGCGTTGGCGCTACTTGAAGACTGGGCAGGAGTGGCCACTTCAGCCGCTGCCATTTTCTCTTCCTGTCGATGCGATGGCGGGAATTGGCAATCCTCAGCGCTTTTTCGATACGCTTCGATCATTGGGTGTTAGCGGAGCGATGCACCCTTTGAATGACCATCAGCCTTTCGATACCAGCACCTTTCAGTTCGTATCGAAACGCCCCGTTATCATGACGGCCAAAGACGCCGTGAAGTGTCAGGCGTTTGCACCGCCTGATAGCTGGGTATTAGACGTGGAAGCGCAACTTCCACACGCATTCGAGGACTGGCTGCTCAATAAGCTGTCCGACTTGACTCAAAGGGGAAGCACCGATGGATAAGGAATTATTGGCGATGCTGGTTTGCCCACTATGTAACGGCAAACTGAAGTATGACCGAGATGCGCAGGAGCTTTGCTGCCATTACGACGGGTTGGCGTACCCTATCAAGGACGGCATTCCTGTCATGCTGCCTGAAGAGGCGCGACGCATGGATGCCGATGAAAAACTCGCTACTTCGCCTGGCCGCACTGGGGAGGCGTGATGGGAGACACGTCGACGCCGTTCATCGCCGTAGTACCCGCTCGTTTTGGCTCCTCGCGGCTGCCGGGGAAGCCGCTCCTAGACATTGCGGGAGAGCCGATGGTGGCGCATGTGTGGCGACGTGCCAGCAAAAGTCAGGCAAGCCGCGTCGTGGTCGCCACCGATGATGATCGCATTCGCGACGCCATGCTGCCTTACGGTGCAGACGTCGTCATGACGCGCGACGATCACCCGTCAGGTACTGATCGACTGGCCGAGGTCGTCGAGCAGCTCGGTCTCGACGACGAGACGCTGGTAGTCAATGTCCAGGGTGATGAGCCGCTTATTCCTCCCGTACTCATCGACCAAGTGGCGCATCGCTTGGCCGATGATCCCGATGCTGCGATGGCCACGTTGGCGGAACCGATCACGGATGTAGATACGCTCTTCAATCCTAACGTGGTGAAAGTCGTGCGCTCATTGCAAGGGCGTGCGCTTTATTTCTCTCGAGCACCGATTCCGTGGGATCGGGAGCACTTCACACGCCAGCCCAACCTATTGGAAACCGATGCATGGCTACGCCATATCGGTATCTATGCCTATCGGGCTAGCTTTTTGGCAGCTTATCAGGATTTGCCGACCTCCACGCTTGAGCAATTGGAGCAGTTAGAGCAGCTTCGCGCTCTCCAGCATGGCTACGCGATTCAAGTGGCGTTGGCCAGCGCGGTGAATCCTGCCGGTGTGGATACGCAAGAGGATCTAGCGCGTGTCAGAGCGCTGCTGGCGGTAGAGGAGGGGCGGTCATGACACGCGTACTGTTCGTTTGTCTGGGCAACATCTGCCGCTCGCCCACGGCGGAAGGCGTATTTCAGCAGGCGTTAGCGCGTGCAGGGCTCACTCATCTTGTCGACATCGACTCCTGCGGCGTAGGCGATTGGCACGTGGGTAAAGCCCCTGACCTGCGTGCCCAGGCGGCCGCACGTCGGCGTGGCGTGGACATCAGCCACCTGCGTGCCCGACAGCTAACCGCGAACGACTTCCATGCGTTTGATTACGTGCTAGGTATGGATCATGACAACTTGGCGGCCATCCATGCGTTACAGCCCGCCGATAGTCAAGCCAAAACAGGGTTGCTATTGGCGTATGCCGGGTTGCCCAATACGGATGTGCCTGATCCCTACTACGGCGGAGAGGAGGGATTCGAGCAGGTATTGGACATGATCGAGCAGGCCAGTGCCGGATTGATCGACGAGTTGACCCGTGGTCGCTGACGCTGTGAATCAACCAGCAGCCTGGGTGGATTTGTCTGCCGCCAATACGCTGCGTCTGCCTTGTCAGGTGGAGCACTATGCCGCGCCCACTTCGCTAACGAGCCTACAGGCGGCGCTTCACCATGCTCATGCTCGGCAGTGGCCCATAACGCTGCTCGGCGGTGGCAGCAACGTACTTTTGCCACCTACTCTCATGGGCATGGCGCTGCGCCCAGCGCTTTGCCACTGGTGGTTGGAGCGCCAGAACGAGAGCGTCGTGGCGTTCGTCGGCGCTGGCGTCAACTGGCACTCGCTGGTCATGGCCTTGGCGGCCAGAGGGCTTTGGGGGACGGAGAATCTAGCGCTCATTCCAGGTGATTGCGGTGCGGCGCCGGTACAGAACATTGGGGCCTACGGCGTCGAACTGAGCGATGTGCTGGAAGGTGTCCAGGTGGTCGAATTGGCCACGGGCGAGGTGCGCTGGTTGAGCGCTCAGGCCTGTCAGTTCGGCTATCGAGATAGTATCTTCAAACGGGCACTGGCTGGTCGAGTGGTGATTACTCAACTGGCACTTCGGCTCTCCGAGTGCCCACGTCCCGTGCTGGGCTATGGCGATTTGGCCTCTCGTGTGACGGCTTCACCCACGCCACTGGCGGTCGCTCAGGCGGTTTGCGCCATTCGTCGAGAGAAGCTGCCAGACCCGGCCGTGCTCGCCAATGCGGGTAGCTTCTTCAAGAACCCGGTGGTGGACGAGTCTCAAGCGCAACGCCTTCTACAGACATATCCGCAGATGCCGCACTTTCCTCAAGCTCACCACCAAACCAAGCTGGCGGCAGGATGGCTGATAGATCAGTGTGGCTTGAAGGGCTATCGTGACGGCGCTTTCGGCGTGCATGAGCGTCAAGCCCTGGTACTCGTGCACTTCGGGGGAGGCGACCGTCCTGGGCTGCTGCGTTTTGCTGAAAGCGTGGCAAACGCTGTATACGATCGGTTTGCCGTCACGCTGGAGCCCGAGCCTCGCGTGGTTTAAGCAAAGCATCGAGTAGCTATAAAAAACCCCGCCGAGGCGGGGTTTTTTGTGCTTGGCCGTTACTCTTGCGAGTTCTGACCTTGAGCGTTCTGCTGCTTGCGCAGCTCACGCGGATCGTTATGGGCACGACGGCGACGACGGCGGGGTTTAGGCGCTTCTTCGTCGGTGGCAATGCTAGCTGGCGCTGGCGCAGACACCTCGTCGGTCGAGGCAGTGGCCGCGGGTTTCTGCTCGGACGCATGGGCAGTCGCTGATGTCGCTTCGTCGGCGACGGCATCGCCGGGCGTCTTCTCGGCAGTTCGTTCGCTTGCCGGCGTGGCCGCCTCGGAGGTCGGTGCGTCGTCTTCAGGCTTCGCAGAGGGCGCTGTGTCAACGTTGTCCTGCTCCGCTTCTGCCGTGGGCTGGGCATCGACGTCTGCTACTGGCGCTACCGATACGTCGGTCTTCGCCGCTTGGGCGTGTGCTTTGTCAGGCGCAGCGCTGCTTGCCTCGGTCTCTGCCGGAGTGGCCGCGGGCGCTTGAGGCGCGTTCGTGGCCTGCGGCGCCTTTGCGTGATCAGTTGGCTGAGCCTGAGCATCGCTCGCATCGTCAACGCTTGCATCCGGCACTTCGGCTTTGGGCACCTCAACTGCTGACGACTCTACGTGGGGTTCTTGCTGCACGTCCGCGGTGCGTGCGCGTTCTGTAGTAGCGTCGTCAGGCTCCGCGTGGCTAGCTGCTTCCGTGGAGGCGGGCTCGGGCTGCGGTCTGCTCGGTGCCGCTGCTTCTTGAGCGGTGGCTTCCGGCTTGGATTGACGACGCTGGCGCGTCGGTTTGCGAACTTTGTCGGCACTGTTGACTGCGCGCTCTGTGGGAGTGCTCTCTTTGGTGCTCTCTCCAGTGCTTCCGCCAGTACCTTCGCCAGCGCTCACTGCAGACGTCTGGTCGGCCTGATCGCTTCGTAGGGTCGCGGCATCAGTCGGTGCCTCGGTGGCCGTTGCCTGAGAGGCTTCGGCTGTCTGTGTGGAGGCCTCAACCGTGGGTGTCACGTCAGCAGGCGCTGTGTCGGCCATGCCATCAGTGGCTTGGGGAGCCTTTGCGGCTTCGGCTTGCAGCTTCAACTGCTCGGCTTCCGCCTGCGGATTGAGCGCTTGTTTACGCGAGCGGTTACGCGGGTTGTTGCGGGTGCGCTTTGGCTTGCCGTCATCCTGCTGGCTGTCGTCGGCCTGCGCCGCAGGTGCGCGCTCTTCCTGCTTGGGCTTGTTCTCCCGTGGCTTGTCGCGACGAGGCTCCTGAGGTTTACCAGACTCCTCCTTGGAGGTCTCTTTCGGGTTCTCTTTTACGCTCTCTTTCGGGCTCTGCTGACGCGGGTTTTTCGCGTTCTCTTGGCCTTTGCTATCGTCCTGTTGGGGGTGGCGGCGGCGATTACGCGTACGGCTTGGGCCGCTGCGCTTATCGCTGGCATCTTCATTACGTGATCCGGTGTTTCCCGCCGCGTTGCCGCGCTGATCGTTCTTGGCGTTATCGCTGCGCTGTTCCTGCTTAGGCGTGCTGTCGCTGCGCTCCTGGGCCGGTTTGCTGCGGCGCTCGTTGCGTGGCGGGCGGCTTGGCTGCTCGGACTGCCTGCGTGGCGCTTCTGCCTCTTTAGCCGTCTGCTGAGCGCTGTCATCGCCGCCCAATAGCTTGGCGAAGCCGCGAATGAAGCGGCCGAGTACGCTGGGCTGTTCGGCGGTCGGCGCTGGAGCGGCGGCTACCTTGGCAGACGCTTCTTCGGTTTGTAGCGATGCAGGCGCCGGGGCGTTATGTACGACGCTCTTCACGGCAGCTTCGGCACGCTGAGCAGGGGGCGCAAAGCTTGGGTCTGGCTCTTTGCCGACGTCGGTGTCGGTCGACAGCTCGAAGCTGGAGAGCGAGTGGCTATCATCTTCGTCTAAATGATCATCCCGCAGGCGCTGGACATCATAATGCGGCGTGTCCATGTCAGGGCTGGGAAGCAGGACCACGCGAACCCCTTGGCGTGACTCTATGTCTGCCAGCACGCTGCGCTTTTCGTTCAGCAAGTAGGTGGCCACGGACACTGGCAAGATGGCGCGTATTTGGGCGCTGCGCTCTTTCATGGCTTCTTCTTCGATTAGACGCATGATCGAGAGTGATAGTGAGCGTACGTCCCGAATGGTGCCCTGGCCGTTGCAGCGCGGACACACCACGCCGCTGGTTTCGCCGAGAGAAGGGCGCAGGCGCTGGCGCGACATTTCCATCAGACCAAAGCGAGAAATGCGACCGATTTGAACCCGCGCGCGATCCAGCTTCAAGGCATCGCGCATGCGGTTTTCGACTTCACGCTGGTTGCGCGCGGGCCCCATGTCGATAAAGTCGATGACGACCAAGCCACCAATATCCCGCAGGCGCAGCTGTCGGGCGATCTCGTCGGCGGCTTCCGAGTTGGTTTGCAGTGCCGTTTCCTCGATATCGCTACCCCGCGTGGCACGGGCGGAGTTGATGTCGATCGAGACCAGCGCTTCGGTGTGGTCGATCACGATCGAGCCGCCTGATGGCAGCTTCACTTCCCGCTGATAGGCGGTTTCGATTTGCGACTCGATCTGGAAACGGGAGAAGAGCGGAACTTCGTCCGCGTAGAGCTTGATCTTCTGTTGGTACGAGGGCATGACCTGGCGAATGAACGCCAGCGCCTCGGCGTGAATCTCGGGGCTATCGATCAATACCTCGCCGATATCCTGGCGCAGGTAGTCGCGCATGGCGCGAATGATTACGTTGGATTCACGGTAAATCAGAAACGGTGCCGAGCGTTTGCCTGCTTCCGTCGTGATGGACTCCCACACCTGAACGAGGTAATCCAAGTCCCACTGTAGCTCCTCGGAGCTACGTCCGATGCCGGCCGTACGAACGATCAGTCCCATTTTATCAGGAACGGTGAGCTGACCCATTGCATCTTTGAGCTGGCTGCGGTCATCGCCCTCGATACGGCGTGAAATCCCTCCTGCGCGTGGGTTGTTGGGCATCAACACCAAAAAGCGACCCGCGAGACTGATAAAAGTGGTCAGCGCTGCGCCTTTGTTGCCGCGTTCCTCTTTATCGACCTGAACGATGACTTCCTGGCCCTCTTTTAGCACCTCTTTGATGCTAGGGCGACCAGAGACGTCTTTGATGAAGTATTCGCGCGAGATCTCTTTCAGAGGAAGGAAACCGTGGCGCTCGGCACCAAAGTCCACGAACGCGGCTTCGAGAGAGGGTTCTACTCGGGTGATCTTACCCCGATAAATATTGGCTTTTTTCTGTTCCCGAGCGCCGGATTCGATATCCAAATCGTAAAGGCGCTGTCCATCTACCAGTGCGACCCGCAGCTCTTCAGGCTGGGTCGCGTTAATTAGCATCCGTTTCATGTTGTCTCACGTAGCATGGCGTGCCGACATACTTTTGAAAGCGTGCGTCGGCGAATCGCTGGGTGCTGCGTGCTTGTGCTCGGCGCATGGTTATGCTGACGCATTAAGCCGGGAAGGCAGTCGTGCCGACCCGGCCGAAAGGGCGTTGAGTACGTGGCGGCGGCAGAACATGTTTCGGTGGCTGTCACGTCCATCCGGCTCTGCTGACACCGCCTACACCTGGCATTCATCGATTCGCCAACGCCGGTATCGGCACAGCGTTGATCTTAGCGCCCTAGCGTTGCAACGACTTGTGACGAAAAGAGGCTGCAAGGCTGAGGCGTAACGTTTAATTAGTGACGGGCCCGCCGTTTCTGGCCGAGCCTGACGTTCTCTCTCGTCCGACGGGTGTCAAACGACAGAGTTACTACATTTCAATACGTTGTCAGTAGGTAGTGCGTACACTTATCACTACTGAGTGCGCTCTGACCTGCGTGTTGGTCGTGCAGGTGCGAAGCCAAAACGTGGAACATCCTTCTTTATACCAATGTTATAAAAGCGGGCCACGTTCGGCCCGGCCACGTTGGCCGATGAGCGCTTTGGAATATAACAGTAAAGACAACCACCAGCAATTGACGCAATGCCGGGAGCTCTACGTTAGAATGCCGTTTTTAATCTGACGTCAAAGAATGTCACCAGGAGTAAGCGGCAATGTCCGAAGGGCGTGAAGTACAGTGGGTGGAAATCGCCCCGGAACAAGCAGGTCAGCGAATCGATAATTTTTTGATGACCCGATTAAAAGGGGCTCCCCGCGCACTGATTTACCGTATCGTTCGTAAAGGGGAAGTTCGGGTCAATAAAAAACGGGTCAAAGTCGATTATCGCCTGCAGTCGGGTGATTTGGTGCGAGTGCCGCCGCTGCGTCTTGCCCCTAAAGAGGCGGTGAAAGAAGTCAGCGATAATCTGCGCGACCTGCTGGTGGGCAGCGTGATCATGGAAGGGCCCGACTGGATGGTGATGAACAAGCCGTCGGGCTTGGCCGTCCATGGGGGAAGTGGTGTCAAGATTGGCTTGATCGAGGCTCTTCGCCAAGTGCGTGACGACCTGACGTTCTTGGAGTTGGTGCATCGTCTCGATCGCGATACTTCCGGCTGTTTACTGCTCGCCAAGTCCCGTGATGCGTTGGTTACTCTCAACGAGTCTTTGAAAAAACACGGCATGGACAAACGCTATTTGGCGCTGGTGGCCGGACGCTGGCCTGCCCGCAAAACCTACGAAAGCGCGCGGCTGGATCGTTTCGATGCAGGCAACGGCGAGCGGCGCGTGCGGGTAGACCCCAATGGTAAGGTGTCACGCACTCACTTCTCCGTGGTCGAGACGTTCGAAAAAGTCACGCTGATCGAAGCGGAGCCAGTGACCGGTCGCACTCACCAAATTCGCGTGCACGCTGCCCATGCAGGGCATGCGCTATTGGGTGATGATAAATACGCGACCCGTGAAAGCGCAGTGCTGACCAAGCAATTGGGCTTGGGCCGCCTCTTTCTACATGCTCGCTCGCTGACCTTTCCAGAGCCTGGTAACGGCAGACCTGTGACGGTTAAAGCGCCGCTTCCAGAGGCACTTGAAGAGACGCTCAAGCGCGCACGTCAATGAGAGAAATGCTATGCGTTACGAGCTGATTATTTTCGACTGGGACGGCACGCTAATGAATTCCGTGCCCAAAATCGTCGCTTGCATGCAGGCGGCGGCGATGGATGCCGAGTGGGGCGAACTGGACGTCAGTGCCATCGAAGACATCATCGGTTTAGGGTTGCCTGAGGCAATCGCCAAGCTATGCCCGGGCATTGCGTCCGAGCAGGCCGAGCGGCTGCGCCAGCGTTACTCCCATCACTTTGTAGAGGGCAATACGACGCCAATGCCTTTTTTCGACGGGGTAGAGGCGCAGCTGGCGAGATTGCGGGAGCGACCCCAGCAACGTCTTGCGGTCGCGACGGGTAAAAGTCGTCGCGGTCTCGATCGAATCTTTCGTGAGACGGGGAGCGGCGAGTTTTTTCACGCGAGCCGCACGGCCGATGAGACGCGTTCAAAGCCACATCCCCAGATGCTAGAGGAGATTTTGGCCGAGCTGCAGGTGCCAGTAGAGCGCGCTGTTATGGTGGGAGACACCGAATACGATTTGGAGATGGCCCGCGCCCTGGGGATGGATCGGGTGGGGGTGACCTACGGTGTGCACACGCCCGCTCGTCTGGCGGCTAGCCAGCCCGTGTGGGTGGCTGACGACATACCGTCACTGTTCGATTGGCTCTACAGCGAGCCGCTATGCAGACAGGCCTAGACGTGAATACACGCAACGTAGGAGTCGACGATGAGTGATGATCAGCGGCGTGACGAGCGCCATGGAGAGGCACCCAGCAGCCGTGATCCATCGAGTGAGCATGATCGCTGGACGCAAGGGCCTGAAGTGCCTGCGCAGCAAAAGCGGGCAGCGCAGACAGGTAACCAAGAGGACGATGCAGAGACCCTAAGAGAGCGTCAGCGGCTAGCTCAGCTTGAGATGATGGATCGTTGGATCGGTGGTGTGCTGACCGAGCAGCGTAGAAGCCGCCGCTGGAAGCTATTCTTTAGGTTGATGTTACTCGCGGTGGTGCTCATCTCGCTGACGACGACGCTCTATCGGGTATTTTTGGCAGAACCTACCGCTGCAGTGCCCGCGCAGCAACACATGGCGTTGATAGAAGTGCACGGAGTGATTGCCAGCGATGCGCCTGCCAATGCGGAGCGCATCATCCAAGGTTTGAATCGAGCCTGGGACAATGCCGGTGTTGCCGCCGTGGTGCTGCACATCGACAGCCCCGGAGGAAGTCCTGTCCAGTCTCAACGTATTTATACCGAAATCATGCGCCTGCGCGAGCAGGGCGATAAGCCGATCATTGCAGTGATCGAAGATATCGGTGCCAGCGGTGCTTACTACGTTGCGTCGGCGGCAGACGAGATCGTTGCGTCTCCGGCCAGCTTGGTGGGATCAATTGGCGTGATTTATGCGGGATTTGGCTTTCAAGAAGCCATTGCCGAGCTGGGAGTCGAGCGCCGAGTCATGACGGCGGGTGAGAACAAGGCGTTTCTAGACCCCTTTCAGCCGTTGGACGAGGACGTTGCGCGCTTTTGGCAAAGCGTGCTCACCCAAACGCATGAGCAATTCATTGGTGATGTGCGAGCGGGGCGCGGAGAGCGTTTGAGCGATAACCCGGATATTTTTTCCGGGCTAGTCTGGAGCGGTGAGCAGGCGTTGGAGCTAGGGTTGGTCGACGAGTTGGCGAGCTTGGAGCAGGTGGCTCGTGCCCAGGTAGGCGAGGCGTCCTGGGAGAACTACACGCCGCGTTTAGATCCCTTCGAGCGGCTAACGCGCCGATTTACTCAAGCGTCTGCCGAGGTGCTGGGTGTGCACACTAGTCATGCGCCGATAAAGTTTCAGGCCCAGTAGCGTCAGGCATCGCCAAGGGGTTCATGCCCACGTGGCGAAGCATGTCGCAAAGGGCGATGAGGGGCAGTCCGATCAATGCGTTGGGGTCGCGGCCCTCCAAACGCTCGAATAGTGTGATTCCCAACCCCTCCATGCGAAAGCTTCCGGCGCTATCGAGGGGTTGCTCAAGGGCAACGTAACGTTCTATTTCCTGTTCGCTCAAGGTGCGGAATACCACCTCGAACGGCTCGATATGCACGTGGTGGCGCTGATGTCGCGTGTCGACTAGAGCGAGTCCCGTCAAGAACGTGACCTTACGGCCCGAAAAACGCGCTAGATTGGCACGTGCGCGCTCCGCTGTGTGTGGTTTGCCGAGAATGTCACCTTCGAACAGGGCAATTTGATCAGAGCCAATGATACAGTGGTGAGGGAAACGCTCGGCCACCGCGTTGGCTTTGCTAAGCGCAAGGCGGTGAACGAGTGCCTGCGGGGATTCGTTATCGAGGGGCGTCTCGTCGATGTCAGGGGAGTGGCATTGGTAAGGTAGCTGCAGACGGTCTAGCAGCGCTTGGCGAAAGCGAGAGCTAGACGCAAGGACGAGGGGGGCGTTTTGCATTTGCGGCACTGTCGTCTCCTTTTGACTGGGATGGCGCCATCAGCACGGGCATTGAGTGTAGCGAAAGCGCGGCGACATGCCTAATAGCTCCGTTTTCACCGAGCTATCGATAAGAATTATGCTATGAGCTTTGACACCAGGGGGGCGAGTGCCTATCATTGCGCGCCTATGTTGACCTCACAACTCCCCAGCCGGGTTGAGCCTTATAAGCTTGCAGCCCGCCGCGAACGACTCGAAGGCTTAGTGGCGCTGAATAAGCTGCCCCGCCTTGCTGAAGAAGCAGGTGACCAAACGGGCGACTGTCATGTCGTACTCGAGTTTGGTGTCGATGCCCAAGGTCGCCGCGAAATTCGTGGCCATTTGCAAGCGACGCTGGCACTGCCTTGTCGTCGCTGTATGGTGCCGCTTAGCCAAGACGTTTCCAGTGACTTCCTGCTAGGAATGATTACCGACGAAGCCTTGGCCGCCGAGCTGCCTGCCAGTCATGAGCCGGTGCTGGTGGAAAACGAACAGCTGGACCTGCTGACGGTGGTCGAGGATGAGCTCATTCTCAGCCTTCCCCAGGTGGTCTACCACGATGAGACCGAATGCCATGTCTCGGCGGAGCAGCTGGTCAGCAAGACCGAAGGCGCGGCGGACGAGTCCGCTTCAGCCAAGAATCCTTTCGCGGTGCTCAATGCTTTGAAAAGCAGTGGCGCTTTGAAAGGCAAAAAGTAAGCATCACTTACCCTACATACCTTGGAGTAAACACTCATGGCAGTTCAACAGAACCGTAAAACTCGTTCCAAGCGCGGCATGCGTCGTAGTCACGATGCGCTGAGCGCACCGACTCTGTCTCAAGACAAAGAAACGGGCACCACTCATCTGCGTCACCATGTTTCTCCCGATGGTTTCTATCGCGGCCGTAAGGTGGTTGAGGTTTAAACCTTACCACTTTACGAGTGGCATAACAGCGTGGGTGCAATGCGCCTAGCGATCGATGTCATGGGGGGTGACCAAGGCCCTCGTGCCATTATCGAAGGCTCTGCAAAGGCGGTCATCGAGCGACCTGACATTGAACTCACCCTGTTCGGCCCGCGTCAGCGTATCATCGCTGAACTTTTGCGCTTGCCGCAGCCTTT
Source organism: Halomonas sp. MMH1-48 (assembly GCF_022348105.1). Lineage (NCBI taxonomy): Bacteria > Pseudomonadati > Pseudomonadota > Gammaproteobacteria > Oceanospirillales > Halomonadaceae > Halomonas > Halomonas sp. MMH1-48. The sequence goes on along the minus strand of NZ_JAKRFL010000001.1, from coordinate 345,038 downwards.
GGCTGCGGCAGCGTCACGTTTAGTCGCCTGCGATGTTTCTGATGCAGTGCCGTCCAGCGCATCGGCTGCCTGGGCGCTGCGGCGTGGGCACGAGACGAGCATGGCGCGCATGCTGCGCTATGTAGCAGAAGGTAGCGCCCACGCCGGGCTCAGTGCTGGCAATACCGCGGCGTTAGTCGCGCTGTCGCGGCGTGAGCTTGGTATGATCTCTGGGTTTTCCCGGCCCGCTATCAGTACTGCCATACCCTCACGGGGCGGTCGACGTTGCTACCTGCTGGATTTGGGGGCAAATGTAGATTCCCCCGCCTCACGGCTCGTTGATTTTGCCGTATTAGGGGCTGCCATGGCGCACTGCATAGATGGGATCGACCGTCCTCGCGTTGCGTTATTGAACGTTGGGGCAGAGGCCACCAAAGGCAGTGTGATCGTGCGGGAGACGGATCACTTGCTTCGGGAGTGTGCATCCTCACTGCCATTTGTATATCTAGGCTATGCGGAAGGTGGCGACATCTTTCAAGGCGAGATCGATGTCATGGTGTGCGATGGCTTTGTCGGTAACGTGACGTTGAAGGCGAGCGAAGGTTTGACTCGTATGTTGGTTGAGCGTGTGCAGTTGGCGTTTGAATCACGCCTATGTGGACGTTTGGCAAGTGTACTGGCCAAACCTGTGCTGAAACGGCTCAAGCAGGAGCTTGACCCCGTACGTTATAACGGCGCAAGCCTACTTGGGCTAAAACGGATTGTGGTGAAGAGCCATGGGAGTGCCGGTGCAGATGGGTTCTACTACGCTATTCAGCGAGCCTTGCAAGAAGTAGAACGCGATCTGCCAACCCAGCTTGCCAGTCGCTGGTCTTGAACCGAAGGCAAGCAAGACGCCACAAAACGTCGTACGATTTTTGCGGGTTATCGGTGGCCATTGGAGATGCCGTTCGCTGCGCGTCAGCGTTACCGATGACTACGCCTATCGCTCAACTGAGCAAATGCCTACAAGAGCAAAGGTGAACGACATGTCTCAACCCCTTGCCCTCATTTTTCCCGGGCAAGGCTCTCAGCAGCTTGGAATGCTGCGGGAGCTGGCCGAGCGCTATAGTGTGGTGGGAACGACATTTGAGGAAGCGTCCGATGCGCTGGGCTATGACCTATGGAAGGTCGTCCAGGAAGGCCCCGAAGATGCACTGAATGCAACGGCTTGCACCCAGCCAGCGCTGCTCACATCCAGCGTGGCTATCTGGCGAGTTTGGCAGGAGCTGGAAGGCCCTCGCCCTAGCGTAATGGCAGGTCATAGCCTTGGCGAGTACAGTGCGATGGTCTGCGCGGGCGTGATGGGCTTTGCCGAAGGTGTGCAGCTCGTTCGTCTACGTGGTGAAGCCATGCAGGAGGCCGTTCCCGCTGGCGAAGGCGGCATGGCTGCGATACTTGGTCTTGACGATGCCGTTGTTGAAGCCGCCTGCGCTAGCGCCGCCCAGGGTGACGTCGTATCGGCCGTGAATTATAACTCTCCTGGGCAGGTGGTCATCGCTGGCAGTAAAGCGGCGGTTGAGCGTGCCATTACGGCCTGCCAAGAGGCCGGTGCCAAGCGTGCACTGGCTTTGCCCGTTTCTGTACCGTCCCACTGTGCGTTGATGCGCCCCGCTGCCGAGCGTTTGGCCAATGCGATGCAATCGATCGAGCTACGCACGCCTCGCTACACCGTCATCCAAAACGTCGACGCCCAAGCCCATGCGGATGTCGACACGCTTCGTACGCGCTTGTTCGAGCAGCTCTATCAACCTGTGCGATGGTCCTCTTGCGTTGAAGCCATGGCAGAGCAAGGTGCTAATGTCTTCATCGAATGTGGCCCGGGCAAGGTGCTGACCGGCCTCAACAAGCGTATCGTGCGTGGTGCCAAGGGATTGGCGGTCAACGACCCCGACAGTTTGGACGCAGCGCTCGAGCTTGCGCGCGAAACATTGGCGGGTAATGCGTGATAAACGGCGAATATCAGCTACCCTTGCTTAGTTCAGTGGAAGGAAACGTGTTATGACGCAAGAGAAACGTGTCGCCCTAGTAACGGGAGCAAGTCGCGGCATTGGTCGTGCCATTGCTCACGAGCTTGGTCGTCAGGGCCGTATCGTCATCGGTACGGCCACTAGCGACGCTGGTGCTGAGAAAATCGATGCCGATTTGAAAGCCAATGGCATTGAAGGCGCAGGCATGTGCCTGAACGTCACCGATCAGGCGAGCATCGATGAGGTGTTAAAGACGATCGGTGAGCGTTTTGGGGCTCCCACGATTTTGGTTAACAATGCAGGGATTACCCGTGATAACCTCCTCATGCGGATGAAAGAGGAGGAGTGGGATTCCGTGATGGATACCAACCTCAAATCCGTCTACCGTGTGAGCAAGGCTTGCCTGCGTGGCATGACCAAGGCGCGCTTTGGTCGAATCGTATCGATCAGTTCGGTCGTCGCGACCATGGGTAACTTGGGTCAAGCGAACTATGCAGCGGCCAAGGCTGGCATGGAGGGCTTTAGTCGTGCACTTGCGCGCGAGGTGGCGTCACGTGCCATCACGGTCAATGCCGTTGCGCCGGGTTTTATCGCCACTGATATGACTGAATCGCTGCCCGAAGCACAGCACGACATGTTGCTGAAACAGATTCCTTTGGCACGTCTGGGCGGGCCAGAAGAGATTGCTGCTGCCGTTGGCTTTTTGACGAGTGACGCTGCAGGGTATATCACTGGTGAAACGCTGCACGTGAATGGCGGTATGAATATGCGTTGATGGCCTTGGGTTTGGCGGTTGCGTCAACCTAAGGGCGTCTATAAACTACCCCGCAGCTTTTGGCTTGCGGTTTCCAAATAGCTGGTTATCTATAACGGCTAATGTGAACGACTGGAGTACGTTGATGAGTACTATTGAAGAGCGCGTAAAAAAAGTAGTGGCAGAGCGCCTGAACGTTAAAGAAGAAGACATCCAGAACAGCTCTTCTTTCACTGAAGACCTGGGTGCCGACTCTCTGGACACCGTTGAACTGGTGATGGCATTGGAAGAGGAATTCGATACTGAAATTCCTGACGAAGAAGCCGAAAAAATCACCACGGTTCAAGAAGCGATCGACTACGTAAACGCCCACCAGTAAGGGCGCGATCATCGCGAAGAGCCAGGGTGGGGTGTCTCCCGCCCGTATTAAAAAAGCCGTCCTGATAGGGGACGGCTTTTTTGCTTTACGCTCTCAATGAATATAACGTTCAAACTCCGTTATACTAGTCACCAAATTTCTGCAGCAAATGACCCAGATGGGTCGTGTCACCATGGATGCCTGGAGGAAAGCTGATGGCGCGAAGAAGGGTAGTGGTAACTGGGTTAGGCCTAGTGACCCCAGTGGGCAATAGCGTAGACGAGTCGTGGGCCAATATCGTCGCGGGGAAAAGTGGCATTGCGCCTATCGAGCACTTCGATACCAGTAGCTTCAATACACGCTTTGGTGGTTCGGTAAAGAATTTCGATATCAGCCCCTACTTGAACCCCAAAGATGCACGCAAGATGGATCTGTTCATTCAGTACGGCATGGCGGCCGGTGCGCAGGCCATCCAGGATTCAGGCATAGAGTGTAACGACGAGAACGCCGAGCGCATCGGTGTGGCTATCGGTTCAGGCATCGGCGGCTTGCCAATGATTGAACATAACCACAATGCGCTCAATAAAGGCGGCGCGCGCCGCGTGTCGCCGTTCTTTGTGCCGGGGTCCATCATCAATATGATCTCGGGCAACATGGCGATCCAGCACGGCTTCAAAGGGCCGAATATTGCCATCACGACGGCATGCACCACCGGTACGCATAATATTGGCTACAGCGCACGTACCATCGCCTACGGCGATGCAGACGTGATGATTTGTGGCGGTGCGGAAATGGCCACGACGCCGCTGGGTTTGGGCGGTTTCTCGGCGGCGCGTGCGCTTTCCACACGCAATGACGACCCTGAAGCGGCAAGCCGTCCTTGGGATGCCGAGCGCGATGGCTTCGTGCTCTCGGATGGTGCGGGCGTGTTGGTGTTAGAAGAGTACGAGCATGCCAAAGCACGTGGAGCCCACATTTATGCGGAGCTTGCAGGCTTTGGAATGAGTGATGATGCCTATCATATGACGGCACCTCCGGAGGACGGCCGTGGCGCGGCGCTCTCTATGAGTAATGCGATCAAAGATGCCGCCATCGATCCATCGGCCGTGCATTATATCAATGCTCACGGTACGTCGACGGCGGCTGGTGATTTGGCGGAGAGCCGTGCGATCGAGAAAGTGTTGGGTCATGCGGCTCAGCACGTGGCCGTAAGCTCCACCAAGTCGATGATTGGTCACTTGCTGGGAGCTGCTGGCGCCGTTGAAGCCGTTTTCAGCATTCTGGCCATTCGTGATCAGGTTGCGCCGCCCACCATCAACCTGGACAACCCCCAGGAGGGCTGCAATCTCGACTACGTCCCCCATACCGCTCGTGACATGCGTATCGATGTGACGCTGTCGAACTCGTTTGGTTTTGGTGGCACGAACGGCTCTCTGTTGTTCAAAAAGGTATAAGCCTTGATGCCGATGCCCCAGGTGCCTTTCGATGACCGCGGGCTGGCGTATGGTGATGGTCTATTCGAAACCGTCTTGCTACGCGATGGGCAGCCCGTGCTGTGGGAGTACCATCACGCCCGGTTGGCAAAGGGCTGCCAACGTTTGAATATTCCATTGCCGTCTGCTCGGCAGTTGTCTCAGGCGTGGCAAGCCCCCCCTAGGGCCGCTCTCGAGGTTCTCAAGCTCATTTTGACCCGTGGGAGTGGTGGTCGTGGCTACGCGATTCCTAACGAGGTAGCGCCCCGGCTGATGACTCGGCGTACGCCCTTTACGACAAACGAAACGCACTGGCGTGAGGGCGTATGCGTTCGTATGTGTCAACTGCGTTTGGGGCATCAACCGCTTCTGGCCGGGATCAAACATCTCAATCGGCTAGAGAACGTGCTGGCGCGTCAGGAGTGGCAAGAGCCTGACATCGCCGAAGGGTTGCTGACCGATCAAGCGAGTAATGTCGTGGAGGCCACCAGTATGAACCTGTTCTGGTCGTCAGAAGGGCGTTTGTATACGCCCTACATTGATCGTTGCGGTGTAGAGGGCACCCTGCGTGCTGCCTTGCTGTCTGAGGGCCTCATCCACGAAAGCCGGTTGTCCGCTGCAGCGTTGTCAAGCGTGGAGCGGCTTTGGGTCGGTAATTCAGTTCAAGGGGTTTGGCCCGTGCGTGAGCTACGCGATGCCCACGGCAGTCGACTAGCGGCGTGGCCGCGCTTCAAGGCGGATCCGCTGCAAGTCGCGGCGCATCGGCTGCTCGGTTATCCAGGTACATTTCTATCGTAGGCAACCCCATAACTTGATCGAGGTATCAACGTGAAACGGTTATTTGCCGTCTTAGCGGTATTGGTAGTGCTGGCGATTGCCGCCGTGCTAGGTGGCTATGCCTATTGGCAGCAGCGCCTTGCGGCACCCATTGTCGTTGAGGAACCCATGCTTTACCAAGTGCCTGCGGGTGCTGGATTTCATCAAGTCGTACGTGACCTGGCTTCTCAAGGCGTATTGAAAGACGTCTGGGCGTATCAACTGCTGGCTCGTATCGACCCAGAGCAGGTGCCGCAACTGCGGGTGGGGGAGTATCGGCTGATGCCCGGGATGAGCGGACTGGATGTCATTGCGTTATTGGGCAGCAATAACGTGGTGACATATTCGTTGACCGTACCGGAAGGTTGGACGTTTCGCCAGATGCGCACGTTGCTCGATACGGCCCCCAAGCTCGAGCATCGCACGACTGGCATGAGTGACGAAGCGATCATGACGCTTTTGGGGCGTGAGGGAGCTCATCCAGAAGGTTGGTTCTTTCCCGATACCTATCGCTACCATTTGGGCATGAGCGATGTGGATATCTTGCGTCAGTCCCTGCAGCGGATGGAGCGTATTTTGGAAGAGGTCTGGGCAGAGCGGGATGAGGATCTCACTATCGGGTCTCCTTACGAAGCACTCATCATGGCCTCGTTAATCGAACGCGAAACCGGAGCGCCGGAAGAGCGTCGGGAAATTGCCGGAGTTTTCAAGCGGCGTATGGAGCGCGGCATGCGTCTTCAAACGGACCCTACGGTCATTTATGGAATGGGCGAGCGCTACGAAGGGCGGATTACCCGTGCCGACCTGAGGGAAGCGACTCCCTACAACACGTACGTGATCGATGGTATGCCGCCGACACCCATCGCCATGCCAGGGCGTGCCTCGTTGGAAGCTGCGGTGAATCCGCTACCTGGTGAAACACTCTACTTTGTGTCGCGGGGAGATGGCACCCACCATTTTTCACGTACCCTGCGTGAGCACAATAATGCCGTCAACCGCTATATTCGTAATCGTTAAATCGCTGCCATCGACCAAGATGGCGTATCAATTGAGTAAGGGGCAGCAATGAGTAAGCGTGGGCGCTTCATCACGCTGGAAGGCGGTGAAGGGGTCGGTAAGTCGACCAACGTGGCGTTCGTCGAAGCGTGGCTGACATCGCGTGGAATCGATGTGGTGCGCACGCGGGAGCCGGGAGGCACGTCGCGCGCGGAGGCCATTCGCGAGCTGTTGCTAGACCCTGCGCCCAACGAGCCGCTCAGTGTCGATGCGGAGTTGTTGCTCGTCTTTGCCGCCCGTGCACAGCATTTGGCGGAGAAAATTCTGCCAGCCCTGGCGCGCGGCGCATGGGTGGTCTGTGACCGTTTTACCGATGCGACCTTTGCCTATCAGGGCGGTGGGCGAGGTATCGATACGTACCGAATTGCTCAGCTAGAAGCATTCGTTCAGAAAGGGCTTTCTCCTGATTTGACGCTTTTGCTCGATATGCCGCCTGACGCTGCCAGAGTGCGGCTAGAGGGGCGTTTACGCGATCTCAATACGCAGCGTGACCGGTTCGAGCAAGAGCGTGTCGAATTTTTCATGGACGTTCGCCAGGCTTACCTTGAGAGAGCTGCATCTGCTCCGGAGCGTTTTGCTCTCATTGACGCGGCCCAGCCGCTGCAAGACGTTCAAATGGTGCTGGGTCGTGTGCTGGAAGAGCGGGTTGCGCAATGGCAGTAACCGGCGTCTTGCCCTGGCACCACTCGACCTGGCAGCAGTTGGTGCGTCTGGCCGATAGCGGACGTTTGCCCCATGCGCTGCTGATCAGCGGTGCTCACGGCGTCGGCAAACAGCAGTTAGCGGAGGCGCTGATCGCCAGAGCGTTGTGTGCAGCGCCAAGCGAGCAGGCCTGCGGGCAGTGTCATAGCTGTGCCATGCTGGCGTCAGGCTATCACCCTGACTTGCTGCGGGTGTCGCCGGAGGAGGGGAAGCGTCAAATTCGTATCGACCCTATTCGCGATGTGAATCGGTTCGTGTCGCAAACGGCGCAGCAGGGCGGTTATCGCGTCATTGTCATTTCCCCGGCGGAAGCGATGAACGTTGCCGCGGCCAATGCGCTGTTAAAAAGCTTGGAAGAGCCTGGCGACAAAACGCTCTTTATCCTGCTCTCGGACGTGCCGTCTCGCACGTTGCCGACCATTCGCTCACGATGTCAGCAGTGGCCACTGGCCAGCGTAGCGTTCGAGGCATGTAAAGGCTGGCTGACGCAGCATCTGGGAGGTGATGAGGCGCACTTTTGGTGGCGTGTCTCCGGTGGTTTACCGCTCTTGGCAGTGGAGCTTGCCGCTCCCGACGAGCGTACCCTGAGGCATCAAATTCATGACTGTTTCGAGCAGTTAGTGCGCGGGGCAGAGCCGGTATCCGAGGCAGCAAGGTTGGACCGCCAGGCGATCGATGCCATCTTATGGTACGGTATCGCTTGGCTTGAGGACTTGATTCGTCTGGGGCTTTCCGGCGAGCAGAGTGTGTTGCACAATCCTGATTTGGTGCCACTCTACCGACAGGCGGTAAAAAACGGTCGCGTTCAAGACTGGTTCCGGCTGCTGGATTATGCCCGAGAGCAGCGCCGCTTGTTCGCCGTAGGGGCCAACCCAAATCCCCAACTCGTTTTGGAAGCGTGGCTAGTTCGCTGGTCTGCGCTGCTACGCTCCTAACCACTGGTTGTAACGAGGTCGTGATGGCTGCCCAAAAAGCGCTCTCTTTGACGATACCGGATGTACCAACGCTGTTGTCCGCCTACATGCCCTTTTTGGACCGAGGTGGGATTTTCGTACCGACGAAAACACTCTACAGCCTGGGGCAGTCGGTCATGCTGCTGCTGACCCTGCCAGGGGAGAGTGAGCGTCTTTCGGTGACAGGACAGGTGATTTGGATATCTCCCGAAGGCGTGAGCGGTCGGCGTATGCCGGGCATCGGCGTTCACTTCAGCCAGCAGGATTACTCCGTTCGCGACCGTATCGAGACGCTGTTGGCGGGCCAGCTCGATAAAGCGCCCCCTTCATTTACGCTTTAATTCAGCGATTTTTCTATACACTCAAAGAGCCCTGCATGTTTGTCGACTCTCACTGCCATCTCGATCGTTTATCGGAACATACCCACGGTGGCGACGTAGCAGCCACCCTGGCCGCTGCGCGTCAAGCGAACGTTAGCCAGTTTCTCGCGATTTCGACGACGCTGGAGGAGCTGCCTGGGCTGGCCGCCATTGCCAGAGAGCACCCTGACGTTGCGATCTCCGCCGGTCTGCACCCGCTGTATCAGGCGGCGCACGAACCCAGCGTGGACGAGATCGTCGAAGCTGCCGAGCAGTATGGCGCGGTGGCCATTGGCGAGACCGGGCTGGATTATCACTACCAGGAGAGCGTACCGCTAAGCGTCCAGCATGAGCGCTTCAAACGGCACCTAATGGCCGCAAGCGAACTAGAGCTACCGGTGATCATCCATACCCGTGAGGCGAAAGACGATACGTTGGCGCTGCTGCGGGAACACAGCAATCCTCAGGTAGGGGGGGTGATTCACTGCTTCACCGAAGATCTGGAGATGGCCCGGGAAGCCGTGCGGCTGGGTTTTTACATTTCGCTTTCCGGTATTATCACCTTCCGTAACGCTGTGTCACTGCGTACGCTGGCACGCCAGCTTCCACTGGATAGGCTGCTCATCGAAACCGACAGCCCCTATTTGGCACCCGTTCCCCATCGCGGAAAGCCCAACGAGCCCGCGTGGGTCGTCGAGGTGGCTGAGTGTATTGCCCGTGAACGAGGCATCAGCGTCGATGAAGTTGCGATGCAGACGACGGTGAACTTCTACCATCTTTTCCGGGCTGCCGTGCCCGATGCGCCTGCCCATGTGAAAGAGGCGCTGGCACGATCTGGGCTGGTAGTGTAACGCGCTATCTTTTGGGGAGCATGGCAATGAACATTGATCGGCTACTTCAGCAATCCGGCGGCTCGGCGACCATTCCCCCTGTCGATACTTGGCAGCCCGAGCTCACGGGCGATATCGACATACGCATCCAGGCGGATGGCACTTGGCTGCATGAAGGCAAGCCTTTCGCACGCCCGGCGATTGCCAAGGTGCTTGCCAGTCTTTTGCGGCGGGATGCGGAAGGGTATTGCCTGGTGACCCCCGCTGAGCGCTGGCGCGTCAGCGTCGAGGATCGTCCATTAGTGATCGTCGAGGCCGATTTTCGCGACGACGCCTGGTGGCTGACCACCCAGTTCGAGGATGTGGTGCGCCTGGACGCTGATCATCCCTTATCGCTGTCGATGACACCTGAAGGTGATTTAGCGCCCGAGTGTGCCATTCGCTTTGGCTTGGCAGCTCGGCTGCACCGCAACGTGTTCTATCGCTTAGTGGAGCAAGCCCGCGTCGAAGAAGCGGCAAGTGGACAAACGGTTTGCCGACTCTATAGTGCAGGAAGCTGGCATCCACTTGGTCAATGGAGCGATAGCTTGCCAAGTGAGGCGCCGTGAAGCTAACGGCCGAACAGCAAGCAGTGGTTCACCATGGCGAAGGGCATGCTCGTGTTGCCGCCGTGGCGGGAGCGGGTAAGACCACGACCATGGCCGCTCGAGTACTTCATCTGCTATCGAGCGGCGTTGCTCCCAAGCGAATGCTGGTGCTGATGTTCAATCGTTCTGCTAAAGAGGATTTCCAGCGGCGCCTGGCCACCATGGCCCCAGATGGGCAACCGCTGCCCGATGTGCGCACGTTTCACTCTCTGGGGCATCGTCTGACGCAAAGCTTGTGCCGTTGGGGGGCGCTGGCCCCTAGACGGTTACTCTCTGCCGAGTGGCAGATGGAGCGCTTGCTGCGTCAGGCTAGTTTGAACGTGCTGGCCGACCAATTGGAGCGCCGTGACGCTGCGCTAGAGGGCGACCGCCTGGAAGCACTGGCGCATTTTTGCGGGTTGGTAAAGGCGGAAATGCTATCTGCCGAGACCCTCTACGAGCGGCTTCAGTTCGAGCCTGACACCGATTACTTTCCTGCTGCCTTCGCCGAGGCCGAACGCCTTTTGGAGGCGGAAGGAGTGATGAGCTATGCGGATCTGCTCTACCGTCCCGTACAGGCCCTGGAAGCCGATGACGCACTTCGCCAGCGCGTCGAGGGGTTTTTGGATCACGTGATCGTCGATGAGTATCAGGACATCAATACGGTTCAGCAACGACTGCTCGCCGTGCTGGCCGGTTCCACTGCGAGCGTTATGGCGGTGGGCGATGCCAACCAGTGCATATACGAGTGGCGGGGGGCACGCCCTGATACGATGCTGGAAAACTTTACCGCGACGTTTGGTGACGCCACCGACTATCCGCTCTCAATGACCTTTCGTCATGGGCACGCGCTGGCGCTCACGGCTAATCACGCCATCATGGCCAACCGCCGACGGCCTGATCAGCTCTGCTTGGCAGGGGCTCGCAACCCGGCGACCCGCATCAACGCAGGTCAAGGCAGCCGTTTTTTGCTGGATGCGCTGATCGATTGGCAATCGCAAGGGCGCGCTCTGAGCGATGCCAGCCTGCTCGTGCGCAGTTGGGCACTGTCGGTGCCGTTCCAGCTCGCACTGCTTCAGGCGGGTATTCCCTTTCGAATGTTGCGAGAAGACCGCTTTGTGTTTCGCTTGCCTTTGGTGCAGGCATTGGCGGGCTATCTGAAGCTCTCCAGGCGCCCAGAGCTGTTACAGGATCCCGAGCAGTTGCTGCTGTTATTAGCTCAGCCAACCCCGTTCGTTGCCAGAGAGCGCTTGCAGCGCCTGGCCTACCAGCTTGCGAGTACTCAGCAGTGGCCGGAGCGCCATGAACCCGTGCTGGCCGCATTGAAACCGCTTCAGCGGCGCACCCTCAAAAAACGCTGGGAATTGCTGTGTGAGTTGCCGAGGCTGAGTGCTTGGCCACCGGCAAAACTGCTCAGTCACGTGGTCGAGGTTATCGATGCAGAAAAGACGTTGAAGCGTGCCGCTGCGAGACGCGACAAGGGGGAGGAGGACGTACGACTGCTAGATGTACTGATCGAGCAGGCCGAGAGTGTACAAGACCCCGATGCGTTCATCGAACTGCTCGAGCGCCCCGTGGAGAATCAGGCGGGTGGCGTATTGATCAGTACGGTGCACGGTGCCAAAGGCCTCGAATGGCCTTTGGTGGCGGTGGCCGGGGTCAACGAAGAAGACTTTCCTTACTACAGTCACGATAACCCCCTGAGCGACGAGCGATTGGAAGAGGAGCGAAGGCTATTTTACGTCGCCATTACTCGTGCCAAAGAGCAGTTGCTCGTTCTGCACGATGGCGGTGTCCACAAGCCAAGCCGCTTCATTGCTGAAAGTGCCTGGCAAGACGGTATGCGCATTGCCGAGCATCTTGCACACGCCCAGCCACCGAGTGACCCGGTAGCGGTGAATGCACCAAGCTTGGTCGAGCGCTACTTGAAAAAGATCGGGCGCGAGGATATTGCCCTGGCGGCACCTCAGGTGAACGAAACCGTGGCTGGTTATCGTGTACACAGCCATTTCTACCCTGGTCAACGGCTGCTACATGCGGTGTTTGGCGAAGGTGAAGTGGCCGCCGTCGAAGGCAACCCCTCCGACCCCGTCATCGACGTTCGCTTTGTCCAAGCCGGCCGGCGACGTTTGATTGCCCGTCGTGCGCCCATCGAGATCATGGAGTCCGCAAGCTAGCGTTGACGTTCCGTTTAGCTTGTCAAGGAGGCTCTTTTAACTGTTGTCAGGACCGATTGGTTCAATGGCGTTTGACTTAGTCTAGTCTGGCCGATTAAATGCTTGGCAGTTAACCATTTACCCAGCAGGTAATCGGCATGCTAAGGCAGTTTGTCAGGTCGTGCGCCATTTCCCTTGCGGTTTACAGCGGCGTTATATCGGCCGACACGTCACTGCCCAGCGTTAGCCTGAATGGGTTCGGCACGCTAGGTGTCGTGCATTCAGATATTGCTGATGCCGATTTCGTGGCCGATCCGTTCGCCTCCTCGGGTGCGGGTTTCAGCGGGGAGTGGAGTGCTGAAGTTGATAGCCGATTGGGGCTTCAAACGACGCTTGCCGCGACGTCTTCCCTCTCCGCGACCGTTCAGGTGGTCAGCGAAAAACGCTTCGATGGCTCCTACTCGCCGGATATCGAGTGGGCCTATCTTCAGTATGACGCGACGCCGTCGTTAAGCTTTCGCGTAGGTCGCATGGTGCAAGGAAGCTTCATGAATTCCGAGTACCGCAAAGTGAGTTTTGCTACCCCTTGGATCAGACCGCCTGCTGAGATTTATCGTCTCGTTCCCGTCGCCAATTTCGATGGAGTCGATCTTCGCTATCGCTACTATTTGGGTGAGGCGATCAACGATGTGCGTCTGAGCTATGGTGGCGGTAGCGTGGAGTATGAGACAGGAGATATCGACTCTTCCGACTCGTGGGGCCTTTCTCATCATACGCGGTGGGGCAATACGACACTTTTTGCCAGCTATGGCGAGCTCAGTGTACAAGCCGATGAGTTGACCCAGTTCTTCGATGTTTACCGGCTTTTTGGGCCTCCGGGAGAGACCTTGGCCGAGCGTTATGAAGTCGATGGCAAACCCATCCGCATTTTGAGCTTTGGCGTCAACTACGACCCCGGTTCATGGTTTGTGGAGGGGGAGTGGGCCAAGTTTTCTTCGTCGACTCTCCTGGGCAGTAGTGAAAACGCTCACTTGACGGCGGGCTATCGCATTGGCCAATGGACCCCCTATGCGGCACTCGGACGCGCCCGTGTTCTGAGCAATCGATCCGAGCCCGGACTGACCCCTGGATTTTATCCCTCTCCCTTTTCTGAGGCGGCCGTGGTGCTCAACAGCACGCTGAATGCCGTGCTGTCGTCTGGGCTATCACAAGATAGCAGCACCCTTGGTTTGCGTTGGGATTTTCGCCCAGGGATGGCGCTAACGGCACAATATGACCATATCGATTTTCGCTCCGGTTCCCCTGGCGGGCTGATCAATCAGCAGCCCAATTTCCAGCCAGGGGGCAATATAAATCTGTTTAGCCTCGCGCTCGACTTTGTGTTTTAAGGAGCGTGACGATGGCAAAGCGACTATCTCAAGCATGCTGTTGTTTACTGCTCGGCCTGCTTCCCTGTGCAGGCGTTGCTGACTTGGTCGTGGTGGTATCTGCAGAGACAGGACTGACTCGGATCCAGCGTCAAGAGCTGAAAGACCTTTATTTGGACAGCCGAACGCGGCTTCAAGGGGGGGCGGCGATAACGCCTATCGACCAATCCGAACGGTCACGTGAGCGAGACGAGTTTTACCGTCGCTACATCGAAAAGACACCGGCACAGTTGCGCGCCCATTGGGCGAGGTTGATTTTTACTGGTCGAGGCCAGCCGCCTCAAACGCTTGCCGATAGCCAGGCCGTGGTAGAGAGGCTCGCTCGCGACCCCGGCGCCCTTGGCTACATTGATGCCCGTTATTTGGATGATCGGTTGCGGGTGGTGACGATTGAGTAACCTCAAAGGACCATCGCTGCGCCTGGACGCGCAGCATAGGGTACATTCGTGGCGCGATCGATTAGCCGAACCATTGGTGCTTTTTGGTACGGTCGGCCTTTTGATCGTGCTGATCATCGTAAGCAGTACCCACTATTTGGTCAGTCGTGAGCAAGCGGCGATAAAGCGTCAAATCGAGCATTCGATCGGCGATATAGCAGATACCTACGAAGCTAGGGTGTTGAGATCGCTGCGAGAGATCGATGCCACCTTGAAACTCGTCGATTTCGTCGCTAGCCAGCAGCGTTCAGATATCTTGACCACGCTTTCTGAGAGGAACTTGCTGCCACCCGGGTTGATTTTTTCAGTGAGCATCGTTGATGGTCAAGGAAGGGTAAAAGAGAGCACGAGCCCTTGGGAGCTAGCCACACAGGGCGACACTTTTCCCACGCTGCCAGATGTAACCGAGTTAGTGGTCGAGGCGTTTTCGGCGGCGGGGCGCCAACAGCTGCTATTTGCTAGAAAGCTTAGCAATGAGAGTAACGTCCCTGAGTGGGCGACGTTAACCGTCAGTGCTGACTACTTCGTCAGTGGGTATGATGCGGGGTCACTGGGGGAGCGCGGGTTACTCGCGTTAGTGGATGCTGGGAACGTCACGCGTATTGCCCGAAGTGGCTCCCAGCTAACCTCTCGCACCATCATGGCGTTGCCGTCCTATGATGAGATTATGAATAGCGACGATAAGCCCTTCCTCACGCATTGGATGGAGGTCGAGAGAATGACCTTGGTCCGGCCGCTGTTTCGTTTTCCTCTGTCCATCGTGGTAGGCATCTCGGTGGAGGAGCAGTTGGCGAGTGCTTACCCGATGGCGCGTCGCTACTGGTTGCGCGCGCTGATTGTGAGTGTCGCCGCCCTGATGTTTCTTGGGCTCTTGGCGCGGCTTAGCCATCAGTTGCAGCGAGAGCGTCAGCGAGTGATGGATGAACGGCTGCGCCACGCCCGCCATATCGAGCACCTTGCGTTTCACGATACCCTGACCCAGCTACCTAATCGAGCTTACCTGAGCTATGTGGTGGACCAAACGATTGGCCAGCATCGTGAGTCAGAAGAGGGCTTTGCCTTGCTGTTCTTGGATTTGGACCGCTTCAAGAGCGTCAACGATACCCAAGGCCATGAAGCGGGAGATAAGTTGCTACGGCTAGTCGCTAAGAGGCTGCTGGCTTCGGTGCGCGAACATGATGTCGTTGCTCGGCTGGGGGGCGATGAATTCGTTATTTTATTGAGAAACATCACCCAGCGAGAGCCTGTGACACGAATTACCGAACAGCTGGTGACCGCTATACAAGAGCCTTTCGCTTTACAAGGGCAAACGTGTTTGATTTCGGTCAGTATTGGTGTGGCGTTATTTCCCCATGATGGGGCCGACGAGCAAACGTTGATGAAGCGTGCTGATGCCGCCATGTATCGCGCCAAGCAGGCGGGCAAGAACACCGCGTATTTTCATGAGCGGTGGTCGGTGTAAGAGCGCGAAGGTAGCCAGAGGCATGTATGCTGCCCCTTTGAAGGGGCAGCAACAATCGAGGTGGACTTACATATTGGGATAGTTCGGTCCGCCGCCACCTTCTGGTGCTACCCAGGTGATGTTCTGGGCAGGGTCCTTGATATCGCAAGTCTTGCAGTGCACGCAGTTTTGGAAGTTGATCTGGAAACGCGGCTGGCCTTGATCGTCTTCGACGACTTCATACACGCCCGCCGGACAGTATCGCTGTGCGGGCTCGGCGTATTTAGGTAGGTTATGGCGAATCGGTAGGTCTGGGTCTGCGAGACGCAGGTGGCAAGGCTGATCCTCTTCATGGTTCGTGTTGGACAAGAACACTGACGTGGATTTGTCGAACGATAGCTTGCCATCCGGCTTCGGGTAGACGATTTTCTCGAACTCAGCGGCCGGCTTCAGCGCCCCATGATCGGTCGTCGTATCATGGACGTTAGGTAGTTTATTGCCCAGAAGTTGATTCACGAAGTTATAGGCACCGCCACCTACCGTACCGTATTTATGAATGGCGGGTCCGAAGCTCGCACTCTCTTTTAGCTCCTGGTAGGCCCAGCTAGCTTCCCACTTGCTGGTGAAGTTGGCGAGCTCTTGTCCCCCTTCATCACCCCCTTTGATGGCCTCGAAGACGCTCTCGGCAGCCACCATGCCCGATTTCATGGCGGTATGCAGGCCTTTGATTTTGGCAAAGTTTAGCGTGCCCGCGTCGCAGCCAATCAGCAGACCACCTGGGAACGTCATTTTCGGCAGGCAGTTGAACCCACCTTTGGCAATGGCCCGTGCGCCGTAAGCGACGCGTTTCCCGCCTTCTAGGTATTGGCTGAGCTCCGGATGATGTTTCATACGTTGGAATTCATCGAACGGGGAGAGCCACGGGTTTTGGTAGCCAAGATCCATGATCAGTCCAACGACGACCTGCTGGTTCTCTGCATGGTAGAGGAACCAGCCGCCGTGGGTGTTGCTATCTAGCGGCCATCCGGAACCGTGCACCACTAGGCCAGGTTCGTGCTTGTCGGCGGGCACATCCCACAGCTCTTTCAGGCCAATACCGTAGTGCTGCGGATCGCGGCCTTCATTCAGAGAAAAGTCGTTGATCAGTCGCTTGCCCAAGTGGCCTCGCGCACCCTCGGCAAAGAGCGTGTACTTAGCGCGCAGCTCCATACCAGGCATATGGCCATCCTTGGGCGTGCCATCGGCACCCACGCCCATATCACCAATCAAAATACCGCGAACGACATCCTCTTCGATGATGACTTCCTGGGCGGCAAAGCCAGGGAAAATCTCGACGCCCAGCGACTCCGCCTGTTCCGCCAGCCAGCGGCACAGGTTGCCCGCACTAATCACGTAGCGCGTCAGATCGCCGCCAGTGTTGTGCATGCTTTTGGGAACGAGCGCATTGGGGATTTTCTGCGCTTTCTCGGCATCTTTGAGCAGATATACCTCGTCGCGAACGGCGGGCGTCGTCAGAGGGGCGCCGCGCTCTTCCCAATCAGGAAACAGCTCTGCCAGTGCGCGGGGTTCGAAGACCGCGCCAGATAGAATGTGGGCGCCCACTTCCGAGCCTTTTTCGACGACACAGACGGTGAGTTCCTGCTCGGCTTCGTTTGCTTGTTGCATCAAGCGGCAAGCGGCGGCAAGGCCTGATGGGCCTGCGCCGACGATGACAACGTCAAAGTCCATTACATCGCGCTCAACGTTTTCCACCCGGTTTCTCCTTATTCTCATAAGCGCCATCGTTGTCGGGCTAGTGAATAGGCACTAGCTTATGAAAAGATGGCCTTAATTTAAAACGGTCGTTTGCTTCTGGTTATCTCCCATGATAGGCATAATACCCGTGTCAGGTCACCCCTACGATGGCAAATGCGCACTTTATCCATACCGATTAGGCAAGTGACTCCCATGGGCTACGACCAAGGCCGCACGCAGAGAGAGTTGTTGATGGTGGGTAGGCTGTGGCAAATTGATAGGGTTTTTCATTTACCAGCCTATCAAACGCTTGCATGAATTTTTTAGCGTTGCCCCGTTAGTGGCGGCGCCTGTTCGGGTTAACGGCCTCTATCACGAGCCAAGCGAGGAACCTATGAAAGTACTCGTCGCGGTGAAACGCGTCATCGACTACAACGTCAAAATCCGCGTCAAAGCGGACCACTCCGATGTGGACCTTACCAACGTCAAAATGGCCATGAACCCCTTCTGCGAAATTGCCGTGGAAGAGGCGGTGCGCCTGAAAGAGAAGGGCGTGGCCACCGACGTCGTGGCCGTCACGGTCGGCCCCAAGGCCGCCCAAGAGCAGCTGCGCACCGCGCTGGCGCTAGGGGCCGACCGCGCCATCCACATTGAAACCGACGAGCGCGCCGAATCGCTGGCGGTGGCCAAACTGCTGGCGAAAGTCGTGGACGAAGAGCAGCCGGGCCTGGTGATTCTCGGCAAGCAAGCCATCGACACCGACAACAATCAAACCGGCCAGATGCTGGCAGCCCTCACCAACCTGCCGCAAGGCACGTTCGCCTCGGAAGTGGCCGTAGACGGCGACAAGGTCAACGTGACCCGTGAAATCGACGGCGGTCTGCAAACCGTTGCCCTCACGCTGCCCGCCATCGTCACCACCGATCTACGCCTGAACGAGCCGCGCTACGCCAAACTGCCGGACATCATGAAGGCCAAGAAAAAGCCGCTGGATGTCAAAACCCCCGCCGACTACGGCGTCGAGGTGGCCTCCAAGGTCACGCTGCTCAAAGTGGAATCCCCCGCCGAGCGCAAAGGCGGCGTCAAAGTCGCCTCGGTGGACGAGCTGATCGACAAACTGAAAAACGAAGCCAAAGTGCTTTAAAAGGAGCTGATCTCATGAGCATTCTGGTACTTGCCGACCTGCATGAAGGTCAGTTAGCGGGCGCCACCGCCCACGTCGTCGCAGCGGCCCAAGCCATCGGCGGCGATATCGACGTGCTGGTGGCCGGTGAAGGCGTCCAGGCCGCCGCCGACGCGGCCGCCCAGCTCGACGGAGTGAGCAAAGTGCGCGTGGCGGACAACGCCGTGTACGCCCACCAGCTGGCCGAGCCCATGGGCGCGCTGCTGGTGGAGCTGGCGGGCGACTATACCCACGTACTGGCCAGCGCCTCCACCACGGGCAAAAACGTCCTGCCGCGCCTGGCGGCACTGAAAGACGTCAGCCAGCTATCGGACGTGATTGGCGTCGACAGCGCTGATACCTTCCTGCGCCCGATCTACGCCGGTAACGCCATCGCCACGGTGAAAAGTGACGACGCGCTGAAAGTGATCACCGTGCGTACCACTGCCTTCGACGCAGTGGGCAGCGGCGGTAGTGCCCCGGTAGAAGCGGTGGACGTGGTCGTCGACAACGCCCAATCGCGCTTCGTCAAGCAAGAGCTGGCGCAGAGCGACCGCCCCGAACTCGGCGGTGCCAAGGTGGTGATCTCCGGCGGTCGCGGCATGGGCAACGGCGAGAACTTCAAACTGCTCGACGGCATTGCCGACAAGCTGGGCGCGGCCATCGGTGCGTCTCGCGCGGCGGTGGATGCCGGCTTCGTGCCCAACGACATGCAGGTGGGCCAGACCGGCAAGATCGTCGCGCCTGAGCTGTACATTGCGGTGGGTATATCCGGTGCGATTCAGCACCTGGCGGGCATGAAAGACTCCAAGGTGATCGTCGCGATCAACAAAGACGAAGAAGCGCCGATCTTCCAAGTGGCCGATTACGGCCTGGTAGGGGATCTGTTCGAGATCCTGCCGGAGTTGGAAAGCAAGTTATAAGCTATTGAACTGCTTGCCTAGCAAAAGCCGACTTCGCCAGAAGTCGGCTTTTTTATTGCGGGCGGGTTCGATAAACTGACAATAGTTGACTAAGGTACTGGGATAAAGGTTTGCCGCCCATGGTAAAAAATTGCCGTGGCGGTGGTTGAAAAGGGTGAAGTAAGACCACACCTACTGTAGTGAACGCAATAGAAGCCACTCAAGGAGAAGATAGCATGGCACATACCCTTCCTGAACTGCCGTACGCCTACGATGCACTCGAGCCGCACATCGATGCGATGACGATGGAAATTCACCACTCTCGCCACCACAATACCTATGTCACCAACTTGAATGGTGCGCTGGAAGGTACTGGCCTTGAAGATGTGCCAGTGGAAGAGCTGATCTCCAATCTGGACCGCGTACCCGAAGAAAAACGTCAAGCCGTTATCAATAACGGTGGTGGGCACGCGAATCACTCCATGTTTTGGCAAATGATGTCGCCTAAGGGTGGCGGCCAGCCGCATGGTGATATTGCTAAAGCCATCGACGCCGAGTTGGGCGGCTTGGATGCATTTAAAGACGCTTTCAAAAAAGCCGCGTTGGGCCGTTTCGGCAGCGGTTGGGCATGGTTGTCCGTCACGCCTGAGAAAAAACTAGTCGTCGAAAATACCCTCAACCAAGATAGCCCGTTGATGCACGGCAACACGCCCGTACTCGGTCTGGACGTTTGGGAGCACGCTTACTACCTGAAGTTCCAGAACAAGCGCCCCGACTACGTCGATGCCTTCTTCAATGTGGTGAACTGGGACGATGTCGAGCGTCGTTACCAAGCCGCCACCGCCTAAGACTCACGCTTCGTGAGCGCGATGTAAGCGCTTTACATCGCCTAAAACCGTCCCCTGATCAGGGGGCGGTTTTTTTGTGCCTGGGTATAGCGCTGGGCATGAGCTGTCAATAACCTGTGGATGAAAAAATACCATATATGCTTGAATTGATTTTCTCTTGGTCTATATATAGTATGCGTGGTGACTTTTAGAGAGGTAGGGCAAGCGCTGCGCACTACCTGAAAACTGCCGCTATGAAAAGGAAAAATAGCCATGGAAATCCAAATTTATAGCAAGCCTGCCTGCGTCCAGTGCACCGCTACGTATCGTGCGCTGGATAAGCAGGGTCTCGACTACACCGTCATCGACATTACCGCTGAATCAGGCGCACAAGCAGAAGTCGAAGCGCTTGGCTATCGTCAACTACCGGTCGTCGTGGTTGGTGAAGAGCACTGGTCGGGCTTCCGCCCGGATCGCATTCAAGCGCTGGCGTAATCGTCACCCATGCATACGGCTGACGTGGAAGCCAATCAGGCAGGTACGCTGGTCTATTTTTCCACCAAGTCAGGCAATACCCATCGTTTCATAGAAAAGCTTGGTTTGGGTGCACAGCGGCTACCGTTAAATCGTGAAGCCCCTACGCCACGCATCGAGCAGCCCTATATATTGATCACCCCCACCTATGGGGGTGGTTCGGCCAACGGGGCCGTGCCAAAGCAGGTAATTCAGTTTTTAAATGACGCGCACAATCGACACCTTATAAGGGGTGTCATTGCTGCTGGTAATACTAATTTTGGTGACGCATACGGTTTGGCGGGGCGAATTATTGCCCAAAAGTGCCAGGTGCCACTGCTTTATCGTTTTGAATTATTTGGCACCGATGACGATGTCGCCAAGGTCCGCAAAGGAGTAGAAGAGTTTTGGAAACGTCAAGCTCAGTCTCTAAGAACGTAGCTGCAAAAAACTCGGCAGATCAACGCCCTGCTGCGGGAGCCACCGAGGCGCGCACGCTGGATTACCATGCGCTGAATGCGATGTTGAACCTGTACGGTGCCAACGGCGAGCTGCAGTTGGACAAGGATCGCGAAGCGGCGCGTCAGTACTTCCTTCAGCATGTCAATCAGAACACGGTGTTCTTCCACTCTTTAGAAGAGAAGTTGGATTATCTGGTGGAAGAGCAGTACTACGAAGCCGACGTGCTGGCGCAGTACAGCTTCGCGTTCGTCAAAGCGCTGTTCGAGCAAGCGTATGCGTATAAATTCCGCTTCCCGAGCTTCCTGGGTGCGTTCAAGTACTACACCAGCTACACGCTCAAAACCTTCGACGGCAAGCGCTACCTCGAGCGGTATGAAGACCGCGTCTGCATGGTGGCGCTGACCTTGGCTCGCGGCGACGAAGCGCTGGCCAAGTCGCTAGTCGACGAGATCATTAGCGGTCGTTTCCAGCCCGCGACCCCCACCTTTCTGAACTGCGGTAAGCGTCAGCGGGGCGAGCTGGTCTCTTGCTTCTTGCTGCGCATCGAAGACAACATGGAGTCCATCGGGCGCTCCATCAACTCTGCGCTGCAGCTCTCCAAGCGTGGCGGCGGCGTGGCTTTCCTGCTCAGCAACATTCGCGAATCCGGCGCGCCGATCAAGCGTATCGAGAATCAGTCATCGGGCATCATCCCGATCATGAAATTGCTCGAAGACGCCTTCTCTTACGCTAACCAGCTGGGCGCTCGTCAGGGGGCCGGGGCGGTCTATCTGAACGCTCACCACCCGGATATTTTGCGCTTTCTGGACACCAAGCGTGAAAACGCGGACGAGAAAATCCGTATCAAAACGCTATCACTGGGCGTGACTATTCCTGACATCACCTTCGAGCTGGCCAAGCGCAACGACGATATGTACCTCTTCTCGCCTTACGACGTCGAGCGCGTCTACGGCGTACCGTTTGGCGATATCAGCGTGACCGAGAAGTACCATGAAATGGTGGCTGATGCGCGCATTCGTAAACATAAGATCAATGCGCGCGCCTTCTTCCAAACCCTGGCTGAACTGCAGTTCGAGTCTGGTTACCCGTACATCATGTTCGAAGATACGGTCAACCGCGCCAACCCGATTGCGGGTCGTATCAACATGAGTAATCTCTGCTCTGAGATTCTGCAGGTCAATACGCCCACCGAGTACGATGACGATCTCGGCTACCGTCAGGTAGGGCAGGATATCTCCTGTAACCTCGGGTCGATGAACATAGCCAAGGTGATGGATTCTGGCGATATCGGGACCAGTGTCGAGATCGCCATTCGTGGCCTCACCGCCGTGTCTGAAATGAGCAACTTGCGTAGCGTTCCCTCTATCGCTGAAGGTAATGCCAAATCTCGCGCCATCGGCCTTGGTCAGATGAACCTGCATGGTTTCCTGGCCCGCGAGCATATCTACTACGGTTCAGAAGAGGGGTTGGATTTCACCAACCTGTACTTCTATAGCGTGGCGTTCCATGCGCTTCGCGCGTCGAATCGACTGGCCATCGAGCATGGCGAGACCTTTGCTGGTTTTGAAGACTCCACCTATGCGTCGGGTACCTTCTTCGACAAGTACACCGATCAGGCGTGGCTCCCGCGTACCGAGAAAGTGCGTCATCTCTTCGAGCGCAGCGGCATTGCACTGCCTACGCAAGACGACTGGCAGTCGCTCAAAGCCTCGGTGATGGCGCACGGCCTGTACAACCGTAACCTGCAAGCGGTACCGCCGACCGGTTCTATCTCTTACATCAATCACTCCACGTCGAGCATTCATCCGGTGGCGGCGAAGATTGAAATTCGCAAAGAGGGCAAATTGGGTCGCGTTTACTACCCGGCACCTTTCTTGAACGAAGAGAACTTCGACTACTTCCAGGATGCCTACGAAATCGGCCCTGAAAAAATCATCGATACTTACGCAGAAGCGTCCAAGCACGTGGACCAAGGCCTCTCGTTGACACTGTTCTTCCCGGATACGGCCACCACGCGGGATATCAACAAGGCGCAAATTTACGCTTGGCGTAAAGGCATCAAGACGCTTTATTACATCCGTCTACGTCAAAGTGCTTTAGAAGGCACCGAGGTGGAAGGCTGCGTCTCCTGCACGCTTTGAACGGGTAACGCTTTTAAGATGATGTTTGTGAGAGAACGCTGATGACCATGATGCAACGTTTGTCGCGAGTGAATGCGATCAACTGGAACCGCCTTCAGGATGATAAAGACCTTGAGGTGTGGAACCGTCTGACCAGTAACTTCTGGTTGCCGGAAAAAGTGCCCCTCTCCAACGACATTCAGTCTTGGAATACGCTGACGCAGCAGGAGAAGCAGCTGACCATTCGCGTATTTACCGGTCTGACGCTGTTGGATACCATTCAAAGCAGCGTGGGCGCGCCCGTGTTGATGGAAGACGCACGCACCCCTCATGAAGAAGCGGTATATACCAATATCGCTTTCATGGAGTCGGTGCATGCACGCTCCTACAGTTCGATTTTCTCGACGCTGTGTGCCACGCGGGATGTGGACGATGCCTTCCGCTGGAGCGAGGAGAATCCGACGCTGCAGATGAAGTCAGAGCTGATTTTGAATCGCTATCGCTCCGACGATCCACTCATGCGTAAGGTGGCGAGTGTTTTCCTGGAATCGTTCCTGTTTTACTCAGGCTTCTACCTGCCGATGTATTGGTCCAGTCACGCCAAACTGACCAATACCGCTGACCTGATTCGTTTGATCATTCGTGATGAGGCGGTACACGGCTATTACGTGGGCTACAAATTCCAGCAGGCGTTGGCAGAAGAGACGCCCGAGCGGCAGCAGGAAGTGAAAGACTACGCCTACGAGCTACTGCTAGAGCTTTACGACAACGAAGTTCGCTACACGGAATCGCTGTACGATGACGTGGGTCTAACGGAAGACGTGAAGAAATTTCTTCACTACAACGCTAACAAAGCCTTGATGAACCTGGGTTTTGAGCCGCTATTCCCCAGTAGCGTGACGGACGTAGACCCAACGATCATGGCCGCGCTGTCGCCCAGCGCGGACGAGAACCACGACTTCTTCTCAGGGTCGGGATCCTCTTATGTCATTGGTAAAGCCGTCGCCACCGAGGACGACGACTGGGCGTTTTGATAGTGCTGCCAATGGGTGGGGGCGTCAGTTATCTGGTGGATGAATGATGCAAACAAGTAACGCGAATGTATTGAAAATAGCAGCCGCCGTAGTGAGCGATTCAACAGGTCGATTGCTATTGGTGCGTAAACGCAATACATCTTTTTTCATGCAGCCAGGCGGCAAGATCGATGCAGGAGAAACTGCCCTAGAGGCTCTTTGTCGTGAACTCAATGAGGAGTTGGGGCTGATAGTGAATAGTGACCGTCTCTCTCCACTCGGATTGTACTCAGCGCCCGCTGCCAATGAGCCAAGTGTGATGTTGGACGCATATCTCTTTAGCCTTGTGCTTGATGAGCGTGTCACGGCGGCAGCTGAAATAGCTGAAGCAAAATGGGTGACTCGGGAAGAAGCATGGCAGCTCCCTTTGGCGCCACTCACTAAAGAGCATATCGTAGCAAATCACCATTAATTTCAATTAGTCATCAAGGCGCCGGTAGGCGCCTTTTTTGTGTGCAGAAAATACGCTGGTGACTGAATGTTAATGATAAATATTGTCATTAATTCTATTAGTGGTACGCTATGCACTGCACGCGTTAAACGCAAATCGTTCTTATACCTAATGAGTTTTAGCACGCCGATCGTGATGGCGCGCTGAGCAGTGACGGAGACATAACGTGCGGAACAGGCCTTTCTTTGCCTTGCGTGGATGCTGTCTAGCGGGCGTGCTAGCCAGCGGTGCGCTCATGGCAAGTGATGAGACGGTGGATCAAGCGGCCCAAAGTGTCGAGGCCCAGCAAGCCCAGTCTGAGCTGCAGCAGCAAATCGATAGGGCGGATGAAGCCACGCGATCCGCCATTGAAGAACTTCGCCGCCTGGAGCGGGAAACCCGCCAGATGGAAGCCGCCAACGCCACGCTCAGCAGCCGCTTGGCCAGTGAGGCCGAACGCCAGCAACGTTTGAATCAAGCGCTGGATACCTTGAGCGATACGCGCGCAGCGCTGCCCATGGTCGAACAGGATATGACCGAACAGCTCACTCGATGGATCGAGTCAGATCTTCCCTTCTTGACCGATGAGCGCCTCGCCCGGGTGGCGTCTGCGGGTAGCCCTGAGGCGAGTAGTGCCGAACGCATTGCAAGCCTGATCGAAGCTTGGCGTGCAGAACTCGCTTATGGACGCGAGGTTGATAGCTGGCGTGGCCGCTTGGAGATAGAGGGCGCTTCCCCCAGGGAGGTGGAATACTTGCGGATTGGCCGTATTGGCTTTTATTACTTGACACCGGATGGCCGAGAGGGCGGTGTCTGGGATAAAGAAGAGAGAACTTGGCTCGCGTTAGACGAGCCCGCTCGTCGCCAGGTACGTAATGGACTGCGGATTGCGGCCGACCAGCGTACCCCAGAACTTCTAAAGCTCCCGCTCTCGATCACGGCTAATGACCAAGGAGGGCAGCCATGAGTCTGTTTTCTCGCTCCAAGGCTAGGCTTTGCCTCACCCTATTGGTCGGCGTGTTGACCAGCAGCGTTGGCATGGCCCAAAGCGACGATGTCAGCTCGTTAAGAGAGGCCCGCGGGGCTGCCCAGGCGCGTGACCAGGTGCGTCTTCAATCTTTCTTGGATGATCAAGACGCGCTAGAAGCCGCTTTGCAAGAGGCGCGTGATGCCCACTCGGCTGCCGAGGAGCAGCAGGCTGCGCTCGAAGCGCAACAGGATGAGCAAAACGAGCAGGCGCAGGCACTTGCTCAGCGCCAGGCGGAACAAGGCGAGGCGTTAACGGCGCTACTGGCGGAGCTAACGCGTCATAGCGAAGAGGTTCGCAACGAGCTAGGCGGCGATAGCTGGCTAACGCTTGAGGCCGATGCTTTGCCACCGCGTTTGAACGATGTCGACGTGCTCGAACGGCAAAACATTGAGGCCGTCGTTGATCGTCTAGCGGCTCTCACCATGGATACGGGCCGTGCCGAGCGCTTGGCGTTACCGGTAGCAGATGCCAGCGGTGACATAGCGTCGCGCAGCGTCGTGCGACTGGGTGATTTCGCTGCGTTCACCGAGTCTGCGCTGCTTCGACAAGGGCAAGATGAGGAAGGTGGCCTCGCCGAGGTGCCACGCACCCCCGCCGATATCCGCGATCTATTAGCGGCTTATCACAGCGGCGAGAGCCGCGAATTCGCTATCGACCCTACCCAGGGCAGCGTGCTCGAAGCGCTGGCCCAGCAGCCCACGCTATGGGAGCGCTTTCAGCAGGGCGGGTACGTCGGTTACGTGGTCGTGGTGCTAGGGGGCATCGGCCTGCTAGTCGCCTTGGCACAGTATCTGTATCTGTTGGTGGTCAGCGCCCGCGTGCGTCGCCAGCGTCAAGCGCTGCATCAGCCCAGCGCGGACAACCCTTTGGGGCGTGTTCTGCAGCGCTTTAAAGAAATGGACAAACATCAAGCGCCGGAAGCGCTCGAAGCAAGGCTGGATGAGGCGGTACTCGCCGAGCTACCTAAAATCGAACGTGGTCAACCCATCGTCAAGCTGCTGGCCGCCATTGCGCCGCTGATGGGTCTGCTGGGTACCGTGACAGGCATGATCGTGACCTTCCAGGCCATCACGGTCTTTGGCACGGGGGACCCCCAGCTCATGGCAGGGGGGATCAGTCAGGCGCTGGTCACTACCGTGTTGGGTCTCGTCACGGCAGTGCCGCTGCTGTTTGCCCAAACGGCGCTGTCTAGCCGCAGTCGCTTCATTGTTCAGGTGATCGAAGGCGAAGCAAGCGCCACGCTGGCAGACCATCTGGAAGCGCAGTCCGCTGGCCATGCGCACGCGGTGACTTAGTATGCCTACGCTACCCCTATGGCTTTCGCCCGTCGAGCGGTTGCTCGATGCAGGTGGTGCCGTCATCGTGGTGCTGGCGCTGGTGGCCGTGGCGGTGTTCGCCATGGCGATCGAGCGGTGGTGGTACTACCGCTTCAGCTGGCGGCAATCGCGACATGAGCTGGTGCGTCGCTGGACGGCCCGTAACGACCATCGCAGTTGGAGCGCGCGCACGCTACGCCATGTGTGGAGTGCTGCACTGGTGGCCAAGCTGCGTCGGCCGTTGCCTTGGATCAAGCTGCTCGTGGCGCTTTGCCCGCTGCTCGGGTTATTGGGAACGGTCACGGGCATGATTACCGTTTTCGATAGCCTTTCGATGAGTGATACCCACCAAGCCCGAGCCATGGCCGATGGGGTTGCCCGGGCTACGTTGCCCACGCTGACGGGCATGGCCATTGCGGTGGTGGGTATGTTGTTTATTAGCCGTTTAGAGCACGTTATTCGTCGCGAAGACCAGCGTCTGCATGACCGTTTAGCGCGTGCCTTGGAGGAGAGTGATGCGTAGACGCCGTTCCATAGAGGCTGCTGACGATAGCAATGAGGTAAACCTGACGCCGATGTTGGACGTGGTGTTCATCATGCTGATCTTCTTTATCGTCACGACCAGCTTTATCAAGGAGAGCGGGGTGGACATCGATCGCCCTGAGGCCTCAGCGGCCACTCCGCGTCCCGATGCGCAAGTGTTGATTGCCGTCACGCCGGAAGGAGCCGTATGGGTCGATGGCCAGCCAGTGGACGTTCACCGTGTGGGCCAGCAGGTGGCTGGAATGCTGAGCGGTGAGGGCTCCGTGGTCATTCAGGCCGACCGGGCGTCGACGACCGGCGTTCTGATCGAGGTCATGGACCGCCTTCAGCAGGCGGGCGTCGAGCAGGTTGCCGTGGCAGCGAGCCGGAGTGCGCCATGATGCGCCATGTGTTGTCGATGCTAGGTGGTATCGCTCTGGCCGTTGGACTTCTCTGGATGCTGGCGCTGCTGGTCGCTCCCCCCGAGCAGCAGGTGGATGAGCCCATCATGTCGATGTCGATGACCATGGTGGAGGCACCGGAGGTGGCGCCGGAGCAGGAGACATCGCCCCCTGTACCTACTCAAGCCGCTTCAGCGCCACCGCCCATGCCCGTGCCATCACCAGCGCCGGTCGCCACGAGCGCGATTGCGCTACCAGATGTAGAGCTACCCGACGCGCCGGTAGAGCCCGTCGAGTTGGAAAGCGAGCTGCCGGAGCTGACCGAGGTGCGCCCTGAGCCTAC
Organism: Halomonas sp. MMH1-48; assembly: GCF_022348105.1. Classification (NCBI taxonomy): domain Bacteria; kingdom Pseudomonadati; phylum Pseudomonadota; class Gammaproteobacteria; order Oceanospirillales; family Halomonadaceae; genus Halomonas; species Halomonas sp. MMH1-48. Next base: position 316,828 of record NZ_JAKRFL010000001.1, on the reverse strand, counting down.
GCCGCAGCCCCAGCCCCAGCCAGCACCTGAGCCCGCCCCCGAACCTTCAGAAACGGCGGCCCCCTCTCCTGAGCCTGCCACCGCGCAGCGGGAAGCGGCACCAGCCGCAGAGCCCGCGCCCTCGAATGAGCCCGTGAGTGTCGGTCAAGTGGCGCCCACGAATCGCGTCAACCCGTCTTATCCTCCACGTGCTCAACGCCGAGGTTTGGAAGGGTTTGTGGAGGTGGAATTTGTCATTCAGCGTAATGGAAGGGTAGATGGAGGCTCCATTCGGGTAACCAATGCACAGCCTCGCCGGGTATTCGAAGACGCCGCTCGTGAGGCAATTGCGCGCTGGCAGTTCGAGCCCAGCCAGCAGCTGCGGCGCGCCACCCAGCGTATCGAGTTCCAGTTAAGGTAGCGGTGACATGTCTCGTATAGAAAATACGCCAAACAGGCCCGTCGTTATGGTTGACCACAAACGCGCGTTAACACAATGGATAGGTATCGTGTTGCTAAGCGCGTTGAGCGTCACCGCAACGGCCAATGAGCCGCTACCGGGCGATATGATTCAGGACCTGAACCGGCTCCAGAGTCAGTTGGCCAGCCAGACAAGCGGCTCAGCCGATCCTGACGTGCTGAACAGTATCATCGCTCATGCGCGCGCTCAGTCCGAGCGACTCGCAGGTGGTAACCGTGCAGATCAATGGGCGAGTGCGCTGTATCATCAGCTAACCGCCAGCGCACTGGTGCGTCAGGGGGACCCCCTGGCTGCTGCCGACGAGCTTGCCAGTGCCCGTCAGCGGCCAAGCGTCCCCGATAGTCAAGTGCGTCGCTGGTTACGTGACGAAGCGTCGCTGCGCCGTGCCGCAGGAGAACGGGGTCAGGCTATCACACTGTACGAGCAGTGGCTGAATGAGTCGTCGGGCAGTGATCGCTACGCGGAAACGGCTTGGCAGCTCGTACGCCTGTTGGCGGAAGAGGAGCGCTGGCAAGAGGCGATGGAGTGGCTGGCGCCGCTGCTTGAACAAGGGGAGTTGACGGCTGATCAGCAAACGCTCACCCATGTCGTGCTTCGAAACACAGGGGATAACGCACAGGCACTTAGCTGGCTGCTGAATGGGTTGAGTGCTGAGAGTGACGCCGAGGCGTGGCGTCAGGCTGCCGGTCTTGCCCAGCAGGCCGGCCAACTGGGCGTGGCCGCCGCCGTTTGGGAGGCAGCCTGGCAATTGGGTAAGTTTTCTACGCCTGAGGAACGCCGCACCCTGATCGAGCTGCATATGGCCGGGGGGACGCCTGCGCGCGCTGCCGAGCACTTAGAAGCGGCGCTAGAGGCGGATTCGCTTCCCCGTGATGAAGACACGCTTCGCCTGCGCGCCACGGCTTGGCAGCAGGCCAAGGATGTCGATAAAGCGCTAGCGGCGTGGCGCGAACTGGCCGCGCTGACCCAGACAGCGGAGGATTGGCGACGTTACGGCCAGTTAGCTTATGGGTGGGGTGAAGACGCACAGGCCGAAGCGGCCCTGACCCAGGCGGCCGATCTAGGCGATGACCAAGCAGAGCAGTGGTTGGCTTATTTCGATTGATGGCTGCTTCAAGCGAATGTGATATAAACATCGGGCTGCCTGTAGGGGCTGTCCGGTTGCCTTGCTCGTCGAGGCCTCTCTTCCATCGATACATTAGACTGCCATGAATAAAACAACGTATTTACCCGCCGTACTGCTGGTTGCGGGTACGCTCGCTGGCTCGGCGGCTCACGCTCAAGAGCGGAACCTCACCCTGTCGCCTGGCTTCATGCCCGACCCCATGCAGCGCAGCTATGTATCAGGCGGTGGTCAAGACGCCAGCGGTATCTTTGGCACCGACATGCGTGGCGTAGGCTGTTCAGGCAGCATTTCACAAACGCCGGATCACATCATGACGCTGAACGACCGGTTCGATTTTTTGCAGATATGGAACCAGTCGGGAGCCGATACCACCTTGGTCATCGACGGCCCCGGGCGCTTTCTACTTTGTGACGACGACGGGGGAGAGGGTCTCAGTGAGCGCATCGAGCACAGCGACTGGGTGCCGGGTGAGTACCGTATTTATGTCGGTAGCTATGGCGGCGGAGTTCATAACTATGACCTGTTCGTCAGCGAGCTGCCTGGCAGTCGCCTCGAGGGAGCGAGCGGGGGCTATGCCGATACTAGTGAAGATCGCCATCTAGCGATTTCACCCGGTTTCTCTCCCGATCCCTGGCGGGTCAGTTTCGTGTCTGGCGGCGCGCAGGAGGCCGCGAGCCAGTTTGGAACGGACATGCGCGGCAACCGCTGCCAAGGTAGCGTCGCCACCACGCCCGATCATCAAATGACGCTCAACGAGTCCTTCTCTTATCTGCAGCTTTGGACACTCGCCGATGGCGATACCACGCTGATCGTCGATGGCCCTGGCAAGTTCCTGCTGTGCGATGACGACGGCGGAATGGGCCTCAACGAGCACATCGAATACACGAATTGGCCCGCTGGTGACTACCAGATTTACGTAGGCAGCTACAGCGACGATTATTTGAACTACCAGCTCAGTATTTCCGAACTGGCGTCAGAGGGCCCCAGCCGCTAACTAAGCCGCGCCGGAAAGTCTGTCCGGCGCCACCTCATCACGCGCTTAGGGTGAGCGTAAAATCGCTCCAGGTGGGAGCGTGGTCGGACGGGCGCTCCATGGCGCGTAGCGGGTAATCGATACCTGCATCGGTCACGCACTCGGCCAGCGGCTTCGAGACCAGGATGTAGTCGATGCGCAGCCCTCGTTTGGGGTCGCGATCAAAGCCCTTGGAGCGGTAGTCGAACCAGCTAAACCACTCATCGTTGTCTGGATGGCACAGCCGATAGCTGTCGCTCAGCCCCCACGCTTTGATGCCTTCCAGCCACTCACGCTCGATGGGCTGAAAACTGGTTTTGCCTTCTCGAAGCCAACGTTTGCGGTTGGCTTCACCAATGCCGATGTCTTGGTCCTCAGGCGAGATATTGAAATCGCCCATGACCGCCAAGCGCTCGTTGGGAGCATGCTGGGTATTAAGCAGGTTGGCGAGCTGTCGATAAAAGCGCGCCTTGTGCGGAAACTTGGTAGGGTGATCGATACTTTCGCCTTGAGGGAAGTAGCCATTCCATACCGTGACGGGTTTGCCGTCTTCCACGAGCAATTTGACGCCAATCATGCGCCGCTGGGCATCGTCGTCGTCATCGGGAAAGCCGTAATACACCGCTTGCGGCCGTTGACGGCATAAAAGTGCAACGCCGTAATGCCCTTTTTGGCCATAGTAAAAAACGTGATAGCCCATGGCTTCGACGTCAGCCGTGGGAAATTCACTGTCTTGCACTTTGGTTTCTTGAAGGCCGATGACATCGGGCTGATGGGTGTCGATCAGCGCTTGAAGCTGGTGCAGTCGTGCACGAATTCCGTTGATGTTGAACGAAACCAAACGCATCAAGACGGCTCTCCTGGTGAGTTGTCGCCCGCTTTGTCAGGATGGATGGCGATCGTTTGGCCACTTTGCTGGCGCGCCAGCTTGCGCACCGCCTGAAGCTTGCGCTGCTGCTGCTTTTTGGCGACGAAGCGGCGCGACGAGGTCACCTGATCAGGATTCTCATGGCGCCACTTTTTATAATCTTTGCGGCGACCAGTGCGGATCGTTACTTTATCCGCCAATGAACGAGTCTTTTTCTTACGCGTCATGTCGCGCTCCCTGGGTTAATGTAGGCCTTATTCTAACAGGCTAGTGTGCTCGTTCGACAGCAGGGCGCGCTCTTATCGCCAACCCCTGGTACAATGCGCACTTCGTGATGCCTAACATCCACAGCAATGGACAGATACACAGCCTATGAGCGAGTCGGAACAGACCACAGCATCGGCCCAGAACCGCAAGCCAAAACGTCGTCGTCGTAAACCGCGTCGTCGTCAGTCGAACTGGGATCTTCGTCAGTTTCAGGTGCCCGCCGTTGCCGGCAAGTGGCGCTTCCATGACTTTGATCTGCCGCTGCCTTTGATGCGTGCGATTCACGCCCAAGGGTTCGAGTACTGCACGCCTATCCAAGCGGAAGCACTGCGCCATACGCTGTTGGGAGGCGACATCGTCGGTAAAGCGCAGACGGGAACCGGTAAAACCGCTGCCTTTTTGATCTCCGTGTTGGCCTATTTTCTCGAAGAGCCCACACCGGAGGGCCAAAAGCCGGGGGCTCCCCGCGCGCTGATCATCGCGCCGACCCGTGAGCTGGCGCTGCAAATCGAGAAAGACGCCAAGGCGCTTGCGCGCTTTACTCAGCTTAATGTCGCCAGTGTCGTCGGCGGCATGGATTATCAAAAACAGCGCGATAGCCTGAGCAAGAAGATCGATATCCTGGTCGCCACGCCTGGGCGCCTGCTTGATTTTCATCAGAAGCGTGATATCGACCTCTCTGAAACCGAAGTGCTGGTGCTCGACGAAGCAGATCGTATGCTCTCCATGGGGTTCATCCCCGACGTGAAGCGGATCATTCGCTACACGCCAAAAAAAGAGGAGCGCCAGACGTTCCTGTTCTCGGCCACCTTCACCGACGATATTCTCAATCTGGCGAGTCAGTGGACGCTCGATCCGGCGCATGTCGAAATCGAAGTGACCGTTGAAAATCAGGCGGATATCGATCAGCGGGTCTATCTCGTCTCCGATGACGACAAGCAACGCCTGCTGGTCAAGCTACTGGAGCAGGAGAGCTTCGAGCGCGTTATGGTGTTCGGAAACCGCCGCGATCTCGTGCGTAAGTTGGATGACCTGCTGAAAAAAGCCGGTGTCAGTGCGGCCATGCTATCGGGTGATGTGCCGCAGAATCAGCGCATCAAGACGCTGGAAAGCTTCCGCGAAGGGGACGTGCAGGTGCTGGTGGCCACCGACGTGGCCGGCCGCGGAATTCATATCGAAGACGTGAGCCACGTGATCAACTATACCTTGCCAGAAGACCCGGAAGATTACGTTCATCGTATCGGACGTACCGGCCGTGCCGGGGCGAAAGGGGTGTCGATCAGCTTCGTCGGCGAAGAGGACGCTTTCTCGTTGCCTGAAATCGAGCGCTATATCAACGGTAAGTTGCCCTGCGAACACCCGCCGGAAGGCATGCTGTAACTCGGATGTTGAATGACGCGCTAAAAAACGATATCCAGCAGGCTTACCGTAACGTGGTGGAGAAGCTCGAACTCACACCGCGTTACGGGCAGCGCTTGATGATCGCCGAAATCGCCCGAACCTTGGGCGACATCGAGTGCGATAGCGAGGGAAAGCGCGTTAGCGATAGCCACGTCTGCGTGCTGGAGGCCGGTACTGGCACGGGCAAAACACTGGCGTATCTCATTGCGGGGCTGCCCATCGCCAAGGCGCAGGGTAAGCGCTTGATCGTGTCCACGGCCACCGTGGCGCTTCAAGAGCAGGTACTCAACCAGGACTTGCCCTCACTGGCGAGCCATAGCGGGGTTGCCTTTCGCTACGCGTTAGCCAAAGGGCGTGGCCGTTACGTTTGCGTAGCGCGGTTGGATCAAGCGCTAGAAGGAAGTGAGCCCAACCCAACGCTTTCGCTATTCGAGCAGTCGTTGCAAGCCGATAGCAGCGACTTCAACGTGCTGGCCACCGATATGGCCGACGCTTACGGCAAGGGCGACTGGGAGGGCGACCGCGATACCTGGCCGGTGTCGATCGATGACTCGCACTGGCGACAGCTTACGGTCGACCATCGCCAGTGCACCGGTCGCCGGTGCGGCCATTTCGGTGCTTGTGCCTTTTTCCGCTCGCGACGAGAGCTGGAAAATGCCGACGTGATCGTTGCCAATCACGACCTCGTGCTGGCGGATCTAGCCCTGGGGGGCGGTGCGATTTTGCCGGACCCCGCCGACTGCATTTTTGTCTTCGACGAAGGTCACCACCTGCCGGACAAAGCGCTATCGCACTTTGCTCACCGTTTTGCCGTGCATGGTTGTCTACGCTGGATGAAAACATTGAAAACCAGTCTGACGGACTTGCACCAGGGGCTGGCGGTTCAGCCTACCATCGCTCGGCTATTGGCAGGGTTGCCCGAATTGCTGCATGGCTTGGAGCCCGCGCTGGGCGATGTGTTTAGCATGGGGCATCAGCTTGCCGGGCGAGAAAACGGCCTTGCCGATGAAGAAGCCAGCCACCAGCAGCGTTTCGAGAAAGGCCAAGTGCCTGAGGCGCTGCGCGAACAGGCACAACAACTACTGGTCATGTTTGCCACGCTGTCGAGGAGCTTGGAGAGCATTAGCGATATCTTACGGGAAAGCCTCGATCCCGATAAGCAAACCGGCCTGGATCGGGAGCAGGCGGAAGCTTGGCTGCCGCTGATGGCGCTGCTGCATGGCCGCGCGCTGGAGGCCCACGCGCTTTGGCAGGCGTTCAGCGAGCAGGATGCTCCCAATGCGCCACCCAGTGCGCGCTGGTTAACGCTGAGCCGTGTGGCAGGGGAGCCGGAAATCGAGTTTTCGGCGAGTCCCGTCTCCGCCGCACATACCCTCGCCAAGCATTTGTGGGGCCGCTGCCACGGGGCCGTGGTGACCTCCGCCACGTTAACGGCGCTGGGCCGCTTCGAGCGGTTGCAAGAGCGCGCCGGATTGGCAAACCGATACCGTTATCAGGCCCTGCCCAGCCCGTTTGACTATGCCAACGCCGTCTTACGAGTGCCCGCCGAGGCGACGGACCCTAGCGACCGGGAAGCGCATGAGCGTGCGATCGTGAGCTTTGTGTCACAGCTCGGCGAGGAGGAGGCGACGCTGGTGCTTTTTTCTTCTCGTGCCCAGCTGCGCGCGGTCGAAAAAGCGCTGCCTGCCGCGGCAAAAGAGCGCATCTTGGCCCAAGACGCACTGCCCAAACGAGAACTCATCGAGCGACACAGAGCAGCGGTGGATGGTGGCAAGGGGAGCGTGATTTTTGGCTTGGCGAGTTTTGCGGAGGGGATCGATTTGCCGGGGGATTACCTTACCCATGTCGTGATTACCCGGCTGCCGTTTGCCGTGCCCGATGACCCCGTAGGTGCAACGCTGGCCGAGTGGATCGAGAGTCAAGGCGGTAACCCCTTCATGCGCATCAGTGTGCCGGATGCCTCGATCAAGCTCGTGCAGGCCTGCGGTCGCTTGATCCGAAAAGAGAGTGATCGCGGAGTGATTACGCTGTTGGATCGCCGAGTGATCACACGGCGCTACGGTCAGGCGTTGTTAGATGCGCTGCCGCCTTTCAAGCGTGACATCCAAGCCTAGGGATTAGGCAACGTTAAATAGCGACAACCAAAATGCCCCGCCGTGCGGCAGGGCATTGTAGAGGGCGAGGCCGCGTTATTGAGCGGTGGCGCGCTTGGCCAGTACCGGGGCGAGTTTCTCGTTCATGCGCGTGAACGTCTCGACGGTCGTGTCCCAGTCGATGCAAGCGTCGGTGATTGAGACGCCGTACTGCAGTTGGTTCAAGTCTGCCGGTACTTTTTGGTTTCCCCAGCCAATGTTCGATTCCACCATCAAACCAATGATTGAGGTGTTGCCTTCTAAAATCTGATTGGTGACGTTTTCCAGCACCAGCGGCTGCAGGGCAGCGTCCTTGTTCGAGTTGGCGTGGGAACAGTCGATCATGATATTGGCTGAGAGGCCGGATTTTTTCAGCTCTTTCTCTGCCAGGGCGACGCTGACGCTATCATAGTTAGGCTTTCCGTTACCGCCGCGCAGCACCACATGGCCATAGCCATTGCCGCGGGTACGGATGATGGCCACTTGTCCCGCTTGGTTGATGCCCAAGAAGTTATGCGGATTTGCCACGGACTGCAGTGCATTGATCGCCACGTCCAGGCTTCCATCGGTACCGTTTTTGAACCCAACGGGACAAGAGAGGCCGGAAGCCATCTCGCGGTGCGTTTGGGACTCGGTCGTGCGCGCGCCAATCGCTGACCAGCTGATGCAGTCTTGCAGGTACTGAGGGGAGATCGGATCGAGCGCCTCGGTGGCCAACGGCAGGCCCATTTCCGCTAGGTCGACTAGCAGTTTGCGGGCAATGTGCAGGCCTTCGTCGATTTCGAAAGAGTCGTTCAGGTGAGGGTCGTTGATCAACCCTTTCCAGCCTACGGTCGTCCTCGGCTTTTCGAAATAGACGCGCATCACGATATATAGGCTATCGCTGACTTGTTCCGCTAGCGTGCGCAAACGGCGTGCATAATCCAGCGCGGCCTCGACATCGTGAATGGAGCAAGGGCCCACGACGACGAGCAAACGTGGGTCTTTACCATCCAGGATGTTTTGAATGGTCCGACGGCCCTCGATCACCGAGCGTTCGGCGCTTTCCGTGAGCGGGATGGTATTTTTCAATGCTTCGGGGGTGGTAAGAACATCCTGAGCGAGGACGTTGAGGTTACTAACCTGTTGATCTGACATCTTGCTACCTGTGCGTGCGCGATGGACGAAACGTGGTCACTACTATGGCGCGTCAGGGTGGTAAAAATCAATTGTTACGGAACTTTGCATTAAGGAAAAATGTCAGCCTCAGGGTTTCGAGAAAGGGGGTAAGCGCTTGATGCGCTGCTAAGAACGCGTAACACTAGACGGCATTGTCGCAAGCTGCCTTGCGCGCCACCACCGGCGGTAGGCCGAGATTGCTTGCTGATGTCCTCCATGAAAATTAATAGATGCCCAAGGGACGCTATGCTGCTTGCTGTGAAGGCCCGATTACTAGGGCGACAACGAAACAACGCTCGGCATCAAACGTGCGAGCCAAAGGAGCGTGTGAATGGGCACTCGTGAAACGGATCAACAGTTGGTTGAACGTGCTCAAAAAGGTGACACACGCGCTTTTGATCTACTGGTAAAGAAGTACCAGCATAAGATTATTGGGTTGATCGGGCGCTACGTGCATGACCACGCAGAAGTGCAGGACGTTGCGCAGGAAGCTTTCATTAAAGCCTATCGAGCACTGGGTAAGTTTCGAGCGGAAAGCGCGTTCTATACCTGGATGTATCGTATTGCCATCAACACGGCTAAAAACCATTTAGTGTCACGCGGTCGCAGACCGCCCGGTAGCGATTTAGATATCGTCGATGCTGAAATCGTCGATCAAAGCGGTCGTTTGGCGGATTCCGAATCACCTGAGGCATCCATTGCCCGCGACCAACTGGAAGCCGCCGTCTTCGAAGCGATCGAAAAGCTGCCAGATGATCTGCGCACGGCCATCACACTGCGCGAGCTGGACGGTTTGGCCTATGAAGACATCGCTCAAGTCATGCAGTGCCCGGTAGGCACCGTGCGTTCGCGTATCTTTCGTGCCAGGGAGGCAGTGGATGAGCACATTCGTCCGCTGGTCAGCACCGCACGTAACAGCCGAGATGAGTGATGTATGCCAGGTTGTTCATGTAGGTGGCGGTCACAAATACTTACGTTTTTGTATTTTTAGTGAACTGTCTCGCAAGTGAAGCGTCATAGAGGCTGTCTAGCATGTTCGAGTTGAACCGTTGACTGTCATGCATGAGCGATAAATGAGTCATTAGGTCTTGGCCTGCGAGGTTTTGCGGCTAAAACACGCATGAGCCGTGTGGTCGCTGAACTTCTCCTAACACAGTGTGAGGGTGTGAAGTATGAGTCAAAACACACGGGAATCACTTTCAGCATTGATGGACAACGAAAGTGATGAGCTTGAATTGCGCCGAGTGTTGAAATCACTGCCTGACGATGCCGATGCGGCAGAGACGTGGCGTCGCTACCACCTAGCGCGCAGCATGATGCAGCGGGAGCGCAGCGTGGATGTCAGCGTTGATCTCTCTGCTGGTATCATGGCGCGCCTCGAAGACGAGCCCGTGCCGTCCGTCGAGAGTGACGTTACGACTGTACCTGCCCGCACGGGAGGCATCTCCTTTGCCCGCGGCGCCGGGGTGGCGGCTGCCGTATCGCTCATGGTGATTACCGGCGTACAGTTCTTCAACGGTAACGGCTCCACCGGTACCGCCCAGCCAACAGGCAACACGGTGGCGTCGCAGTCTAACCCTGGGACGCAAGTGCAGCCAGTGAGTTTGAGTGCGGCTCAGCCTGCATCGATGGTTGCGTCAGACATGCCCATGTTCGAGCCAACCCCATTCCGGATTAGCGGACAATCGGGTAGCAGTGGTTTGATGAATATCAGTGAGACGGGGTTTTCAACGCCCGTGGCACCCCAGGGCATGATGGCGCAACAAGCAACGACCATCGATGTGGATCAACTTCGTATGCTGCAATCCTATCTCGAGCAGCATGCTCAAGGCGCTGCGATTGGTGGTGGCGATAGCTGGACGCCGCTGATGCGTTCATCAGTGACCGAGCCGTTAGGCCAGCGATAAATCGATAGCTAAGGTTGACCTTAATCGTTCTAAAGAGGCTGTTTGATCGGTATGGCGACTGCTAAGAAAAGCGTTTGGGGAGTGGCGCTGGCGCTCGGTATGGCTGGCGCTGGCCTTATCCCGACTCTGGCCCTCGCCGATGCGCAGCCGCCCATCGTTTGTTCGGCGCTTGACGACGAATCATCCCCTGACACCGCTTTGGCATGGTTAGCGCGCAGTATGGTGGCAGGGCACTGTTACGATTTTCAGGCCCGAGCCGTGACCATCGATGCGATAGGTGTCAGAACGTTGGCGCTCTCTCATCGTATTCGAGATGGCGTGCGCCAGCAGGTCGTTCAGCACTTGGATGGACCGTCCGTGAGTGTCGAGAGACGTTCCATCGCAGGCTACATGGCACGCTTTACCCCAAACGAGGGCAAAGATCCAAGCGCCTCTCAAGCTTGGGCTCAGCACATCGCTTCTTATTACGATGTCTCTTTGCAAGAAAACACCCGTGTGGCGGGGCGTGACGCAGTTGCACTTCGTTTTGTGCCACAAGACCAGCAGCGCTACCAGCATGCATGGTGGGTCGATAAATCAACGGGACTGCTACTCAAGCATGTCTTGAGCGACCATCAAGATCGCGTGTTAGAAACCTTCCAGATTACCCAACTGCAATCTCCTGTGCTTTATGAGGGGCACGTTGCCAGCGACGTGACCACCGAACGGTCTTCTTTCTCATGGCGGGTAGACTGGTTGCCTGAAGGGTTTATTGCTCAGCCACAAGAGCCGGGTCAGTCAGCAGAGAATCAGCAGGTTTTTAGTGATGGTCTAGCGGCGGTGAGCCTCTTCGTCACTCCGGTCGAGCAACCCATGCTCGAAGAGGGCGTGCATCGATTAGGCGTATCGACTGCCGCCATTTCGATGCTGTCAGAGGGCGAGCAGCGCTGGCAACTGATTGGTATCGGTGAGCTTCCGCCGGCTACCTTGGAGCGTGTCGTGCAATCTGTGCGTATCGAGTCTCGATGATGACTATGTCGGACGCTGGATGTGGAGCGCTACTCAGAGTAGGTAAAGTGGCTGGTTACACCGATACCGGACTGATCGTTGATGTCTCGCTGAGCGGTGCTTGCCAGCGCTGTGAGGAGGGACGTGGTTGCGGGATGGGACTCTTGGCGCGTCGCCAGCAGCAGCGAATTATCGTTTTTGCTTCTGCCCCTCGCCCCTCACTTCCGGCGGCTTATCCTCTGAACAGTGACGTCACTATTGCGCTACCCAAGCGTCAGATGAACTATCTAACGTTTCTGATTTATGTCATTCCTTTGCTGTTAGCGTTATTGGTGGCAGGCGCTGCTTCGCTACTTGATGCGCGCGAATGGTTGAGCGTAGCGCTCTTCTTTAGCGCCTTGATGTGCAGCGTACTGGCCCTTAAATATCTACTGCGCGAGCGGATGGAACGCTTCCGTCCACGCTTGGTCAGTTAGTTGTTCCGTAGCTCGCTAAGAGTTGCACTCCCTTCGTTTCGTATCTGCTTGACTAGGAGCTGTTGCATGAAGCGCTTGGTTCTCCCCTCGACACTATGGCTCTGCTTGGTCGCGATGTTTCTGATCGGCCAAAATGCCTATGCGCAAACGCTGCCCGATTTCACTGAGTTGGTAGAAGACGCTGCACCAGGCGTCGTCAATATTTCGACCAGTCGAACGGTGCAGCGCAGCCCAGCCCTCCAAGGGTTTGGCAATCAAGAAATTCCCGAAATTTTCCGCCACTTCTTTGGCGATAGCTTTCCAACACCTCCCGGTGGTGGAGGCGGTAGCCGTAGCCAAGAGCGACAGTCGCTTGGTTCTGGGTTCATCATCAGTGCCGATGGTTATGTGATGACCAACGCACACGTAGTGCAGGACGCCGATGAAATTCTGGTGCGTCTCAATGACCGCCGTGAACTACCCGCTGAATTGATTGGTAGTGATGCACAAACCGACGTGGCACTGCTGAAAATCGATGCCAACAACCTGCCAGTGCTCAATTTGGGCGATTCCGACGAGCTGAAAGTGGGGGCTTGGGTCGCGGCCATTGGTTCTCCCTTTGGTTTCGATCACTCGGTGACGGCGGGTATCGTCAGTGCGATCAACCGCACGCTACCTCGTGATGCTTATGTACCGTTCATCCAAACCGACGTGGCCATCAACCCGGGTAACTCCGGCGGCCCGCTGTTTAATCTGGAAGGCGAAGTCATCGGTATCAATTCGCAAATCTTTACCCGCAGCGGTGGCTTTATGGGCCTCTCGTTTGCCATCCCAATCAACGTGGCGATGGACGTGGCAGATCAGCTCCGTGAAGATGGCCGTGTAAATCGTGGGTGGTTGGGCGTGATGATCCAGCCGGTGTCGCAGGATCTAGCCGAGTCTTTCGGTATGAGCGAAGCGGTTGGTGCTCTGGTTGCCGATTTAGATCCCGAAGGCCCTGCGGCTCAGGGTGGCTTGCAAGCCGGTGACGTCATCATCGAAGTCAACGGTGAAGAAGTGGATCGCTCCAGCACCTTGCCGCGGCTGATCGGTCGCGTTGCACCCGGTAACGATGTCGAATTGACGCTGATGCGAGATGGCGAGCAGGTGTCGGAAACCGTTGAGCTGGGTAGCTGGCCAGATATGGCGTCATCCGCCTCGGCATCGGGCAGCGATAACCAAGTGCGGTTAGGCGTCGCCGTTGCCGAAGTCGATCAAGCAACGCGTGAGCGTTTGGGGATCAGTGGCGGCGTCGAAGTACGCCAGGTCGAACCGGATAGCGTTGCGGCGCAGGCAGGGCTGCGTGCTGGCGACATTTTGGTGAGTATTGACCACCGCAGTGTCTCTTCGGCGGACGAGCTGATGCAAATCGTCGAAGCGCTACCGAACGACCGAGCGATTCCCATGCGTCTCTATCGCGACGGCCGCTCGCTGTTCGTTGCCCTTCGCCTCGATTAACCCAAGCGTCAATTCCCTCCAGTCCGGCGGTTCTCGCCGGACTGCTGTTCCTATCCCGCGCATATCGCTACAATAGCGCTTATCTTTTGACGAACTTTGGCAATGCAGTGGTGCGGTTTCCGTTTTATCGCCCTTCGGCCCAGCGCCGCAACTCCCACGCTTGCGCACCAATAAGGTAGAACACACTCGATGTCTCATGACGTTTCCAGCGGAAAGCTCAAGCATATTCGCAATTTCTCCATCATTGCCCACATCGATCACGGTAAATCGACGCTGTCGGATCGTCTGATTCAAACCTGTGGTGGTTTGACCGAACGTGAGCTGAAAGAGCAAGTGCTCGACTCCATGGATATCGAGCGTGAACGGGGCATCACCATCAAAGCTCAGTCCGTCACGCTGGACTACACCGCTGCCGATGGCCAGGTGTACCAGCTCAACTTCATCGATACCCCTGGGCACGTCGACTTCTCCTACGAAGTGTCGCGTTCGCTCTATGCCTGCGAAGGGGCCCTGTTGGTCGTCGACGCGGCGCAGGGGGTGGAAGCGCAGTCGGTAGCTAACTGCTACACCGCCATCGAGCAGGGGCTGGAAGTACTACCCGTACTCAACAAGATCGATCTGCCGCAGGCCGACCCGGATCGCGTCGCCCAAGAGGTAGAGGAAATCATTGGCCTGGACGCCACTGACGCGTGCCAAGTGTCTGCAAAAAGCGGTATTGGCATCAACGAGCTGCTCGAACGGCTGGTGCGAGACATTCCGCCGCCTAAAGGTGATCCCGAAGCGCCCCTGCAAGCGCTGATCATCGACTCTTGGTTCGATAACTATCTGGGCGTCGTCTCGCTGGTGCGCTTATTCGACGGCACGCTGCGCAAAGGCGATAAGATCCGTATCAAGTCGACCGGACGCGACTGGAACGCCACCGAAGTAGGCATCTTCACACCGCTGCGCAAAGAGACCAACATTCTGCGCGCCGGTGAGGTCGGCTTCATCGTGGCCGGTATCAAAGAGATTCACGGCGCGCCGGTGGGGGATACCATTACCCATACCAAGACACCAGACGTACCACGTTTACCGGGCTTTCAAAAAGTGAAGCCGCAGGTCTACGCCGGTATGTTCCCGGTCAGCGCCGACGATTACGAAGATTTCCGCGATGCCTTGGAAAAGCTGGCCCTCAATGATGCCTCTCTCGAGTACGAGCCGGAGAACTCCGATGCGCTGGGCTTTGGTTTCCGGGTGGGCTTCCTTGGTACGCTGCACATGGAGATCATCCAAGAGCGTCTGGAGCGCGAGTACGATCTAGATCTGCTCACCACGGCGCCGACGGTGGTTTACGAGCTCGCCATGAAGAACGGCGACATTCAGTACGTCTCCAACCCCTCCAAGCTACCCGATATGGCCGATGTCGAGCAGATGCGTGAGCCTATCGTGCGGGCCAGCATTCTGGTGCCTCAGGAGTTCGTTGGCAACGTGATCGCCGAGTGTGAACAGCGCCGCGGCACCCAGCTCGACATGCAGTTTCTGGGTAACCAGATCCAGCTCACCTACGAGCTGCCCATGTCGGAAGTGGTCATGGATTTCTTTGACCGTTTAAAATCCATCTCGCGTGGCTATGCGTCGCTCGAGTACAACTTCGAGCGCTTCGAGGCGGCAAAACTCGTGCGCTTGGATGTGCTGATCAACGGTGACAAAGTCGATGCGCTGGCGGTCATCATTCACCGCGACCATGCTCACTCCCGCGGCCGTTTGCTGGTGGAGAAAATGAAAGAGCTGATCCCCCGTCAAATGTTCGACGTGGCGATTCAGGCAGCGATTGGTGGCCAGGTCGTGGCCCGCTCGACGGTAAAAGCGCTACGTAAAAACGTCACGGCGAAATGTTACGGCGGCGACGTCAGCCGTAAGAAAAAGCTGCTCGAAAAACAGAAAGCCGGTAAGAAGCGGATGAAACAGGTGGGGCGTGTCGAAATTCCCCAGGATGCCTTCCTTGCTGTGCTCAAGGTAAACGACTAGGGATACGAACCCCACATGGATTTTTCACTGTTATTGGTACTTGCGGTCGCGCTCTCAGGGGCCATTTATCTGTTGGATGTGCTGGTGCTTCGGCCTAAGCGCCGTGAGCGCGTGGCAAAAGCAGAGTCAGCCACCATGGAAGGGCTGGATGCGCCGACGCGGGAGAAGCTCTTAAAAGAGCCTTGGCCGGTCGACTACTCGCGTTCTTTCTTTCCGGTGCTGTTGGTGGTGCTGGTGGTGCGCAGCTTCATCATCGAGCCATTTCAAATTCCCTCTGGCTCCATGAAGCCCACGTTGGAAGTCGGCGATTTCATTCTCGTCAATAAATTCGCCTACGGCCTACGTTTACCGGTCGTTCATCATCGTTTTTTGGAAGTAGACGATCCCGAGCGGGGCGATGTCATGGTGTTCCGTTTTCCTGAAGAGCCATCGGTGAACTTCATCAAACGCGTGGTGGGGCTGCCCGGCGACCGTATTCGCTATGAAGGTAAGCAGCTCTATGTCAATGGCGAGCCGGTCAGTAAGGCATTGATCGAAGAGGGGCCGATGCTTTCCCCTCAGCAGCTGTTGCTGGAGGAGGAGTTGGGTGACGTGAGTCACTTCATCTATAACAATCCCCGTGATCCAGGCCCGCAAATGCGTGAAGTGGTCGTACCGCAAGGCCACTATTTCATGATGGGCGATAACCGCGACCACTCCAACGATAGCCGCTACTGGGGCTTCGTGCCGGAAGAGAACATCGTCGGTCGCGCCTTTGCCGTGTGGATGCATTGGGATGGCGGGCTACCTAGCTTTACCAGCATACGGCGTATCGAATGAAGCAGTACCGTTTTCAAATCGTAAGTGTGGTTGTCTTAGTTAACGTCAATGACGTAGGAGCACTGTGAGTAATTCCTTAACCGCTTTTTGCCGACGAATCGGCCATACCTTTGGCGACCCAACGCTTTTGGAACTGGCCATGACTCATCGAAGCTACGGTGGTCGCAACAATGAGCGCCTGGAATTTCTGGGTGACTCCATCGTCAATTTCGTGATTGCCGAAGCGCTGTTTCAGCGCTTTCCCCAGGCGCGGGAAGGGCAGCTCTCGCGTTTGCGCGCCCGCTTGGTCAAGGGCCAAACCCTAGCGGAGCTGGCCCGAGAAATGGCCTTTGGCGAGTGCTTGAGGCTGGGGTCGGGAGAAATGAAGAGCGGCGGCCATCGCCGTGAATCGATTCTAGCGGATGCTGTAGAAGCCGTGATTGGCGCGATTTATCTAGACGCTGGAATGGATGCCGTGCGCGAGCGCGTACTCGCATGGTACGCCGACCGCCTGGAAAACATCTCGCTGCAAGATACTCAGAAAGATCCCAAAACACGCTTACAAGAGTTTTTGCAGTCGCGCCAAGCGGCGCTGCCACGTTATGAAGTGGTCTCTGTAAAGGGTGAGGCGCATGCCCAGACCTTTACCGTGGAGTGCTACATCGAGCTTTTAAGCGAGCATACCACGGGTAAAGGCCCCAGCCGCCGCCATGCCGAACAGCAGGCTGCGGAAGAAGCATTGTCCTATCTCGAGCAACCCCCTGGAGACAAATCATGAGCCAAACCTGCGGCTTCGTGGCCATCGTTGGCCGTCCCAACGTAGGCAAGTCAACCCTCATGAATCGGATTCTGGGGCAAAAAATCTCGATCACTTCTCGGCGACCGCAAACCACGCGCCACCAAGTGATGGGTATCAAAACCGTCGACGATACGCAGTTCATCTATGTCGACACGCCGGGCATGCACATCATGTCCAAGGATCGTAACAAGGCTATCAACCGCTTCATGAACCAAGCGGCGACCCAAGCACTGCGCGATGTCGACTGCGTGGTGTTCATCATCGACCGCACCCGTTGGACAGACGAAGACCAAGCCGTACTGAAGCGTCTAGAGCACGTGAAGGCGCCGGTCATTCTCGCGGTCAACAAGGTCGACCGTCTTCAAGACAAAGGCGATCTGCTGCCTTGGCTGGCCGATGTGGGCGCACGCCGTGAATTTGCCGCCGTGGTACCCATTTCTGCTAAGCATGGCACCCAAGTAGAAACCCTGGAAGAGGAAGTCGCCAAGCACCTGCCCGAGAGTATCCATTTCTTCCCGGAAGACCAGATCACCGATAAAAGCCTGCGTTTCATGGCGGCTGAACTAGTGCGTGAAAAAGTCATGCGTCAGCTCGGCGACGAGCTGCCCTACCAGATGACGGTCGAGATCGAAGAGTTCCGCGAGACCGAGCGGGTCACGCATATCAGCGCGCTGATTCTGGTAGAGCGTCAGGGGCAGAAGGTGATTTTGATTGGCGAGAACGGCGACCGAATCAAGAGCATTGGCCGCGAGGCGCGCCTGGACATGGAGCGCGCGCTGGGAACGAAAGTCATGCTCAACCTGTGGGTCAAGGTCAAGCGCGGCTGGTCCGACGACGAGCGGGCCCTGAAGAGCCTGGGTTACGATCTCGATTGAGTAGCTCCATGACCGCCGAGCCTGCGTTTTTGCTTCATCGCCGTGCCTACCGTGAAACCAGCGCGCTAGTCGATCTATTGACACTCGACCATGGCCGCATCCGTGCGGTAGCTCACGGGGGGCAGCGGCCCGGCTCGAAATCTCGTCAGCGGCTGCAACCCTTTACGCCGCTGTTCGTCTCCTGGCGCGGCGAACGAGAGCTGAAGCGACTGACGTTGATGGAGTCGCGTGGGCACACCGCGTTGCTGGCCGGCGAGGGGCTGCTATGTGGCCTGTACGCTAACGAAATTGCCACTCGCTTGCTGCCCCTTGAACTCGCGGCGACCGAAGTGTTTGCTTTTTACAGCGCGCTGCTGGAGGCACTGCCAGTGCCCGCCGAGCGCGGTCTGGCGCTCAGGCGCTACGAATGGGCGCTTCTGGACGTGCTCGAGGCCACGCCGCGCTTTAGCACCCCAGAGGGAGGTGCGCTGGACCCACATCAGCGCTACCGTTTCGAAGCCGACACTCGCGCGTTCGTTGCCGCACCTCAAGGCATCGAAGGACGTACCCTTCGCTTAATCGAACAGGGTGATTGGCAGCCAGCGGGCCTGGCCAATGCATTGAAAGCGGTCATGCGGGCAGCGCTGGCTCCTCACTTAGGAACTACCGCGCTGCGTTCCCGTGAATTGATGCTGGATTTGGCTCGCCGCCGTCATCGCTCTTGAGCCACCGTTACCACTGATCGCGATAGTGTTCTATCGCTGTTGATTGATTGGAGTCTCTGCATGCACCCCCCACGGATTTTACTCGGCGTAAACATCGATCATATCGCCACGCTGCGTCAGGCGCGTGGTACACGCTATCCCGACCCGGTGCAGGCAGCGCTGCTGGCCGAGGAGGCAGGAGCCGATGGCATTACCGTTCATTTGCGCGAAGACCGTCGCCATATTCAGCCCCGCGACGTGCGGCTCTTGGCCGAGGTGCTCAATACGCGCATGAACCTGGAAATGGCCGTCACCGAAGAAATGCTGGCGCTGGCAGAAGAGGTACGCCCGGCACACGTGTGTTTAGTGCCTGAAAAGCGCGAAGAGCTCACCACCGAAGGCGGCCTGGATGTGGTTGGCGGCTTCGAGCAGATCGCTAGCGCCTGCCAGCGCTTAGCGGCGGCGGGGTGTGACGTGTCGCTATTCATCGACCCCGACGAATCACAGATCGATGCTGCCCATCGTGCCGGTGCGCCCACCATCGAGCTACACACTGGCGCTTACGCCGACGCCAAGCCGGGCAGTGCCGAGGCCAACGCCGAATATGATCGCCTTAGCGCGGCGGCGGTGTACGCGGTTTCACTAGGCTTGGTAGTCAATGCCGGACACGGTCTGCATTACCACAATGCGGAAGCGATTGCCGCACTGCCCGGCGTCAACGAGCTCAATATCGGTCATGCCATCATTGCCCGAGCACTCTTCGTTGGTTTGAAGGAAGCCGTTCAGGAGATGAAGCGTTTGATCATCGCGGGTCAGGAAGCGGGCTTGATGGCCGCCCTGGACGCCCACGAACATGACCACGATCACGGCAATGGTCACCACTGCTGCAGCCATTGATATGATCGTCGGAATTGGCTCGGACATTGCTCGGGTTGAACGCTTTCGTCAGGCCGTGACGCGTCACGGTCCTCGTTTTGCGCAGCGCATCTTAGGGCCAGACGAGCAGCGTGCATGGCAGTCGAAGGGGCAGGCGACGGCTTATTTGGCAAAACGCTTTGCGGCCAAGGAGGCCTTCGTTAAAGCGCTTGGGCTGGGGCTCCGCCAGGGCATGCAGTGGGGCGAGATACAGGTGCTCAACGATGCGCTGGGTAAGCCGATCCTCAAGCTCAGCGGTGAAGCGCAGCGCCGATTTCTCGAAAGCGGCGCCACCGCCGCCCACATTACCTTAAGCGATGAAGCCGATTATGCCGTTGCTTTTGTCCTACTGGAGCGATGACGTCGGTCATCACTTTTCGACCAGCGCAGCGCGCTCCTGGCTGAGTCTTTCCATGGCGGTGTAGAGCTCGTCCAGCAGCGTTTCCACATGCCGCAGTCCGCTGGTGCGCAGCCGCGTTTCCAATGTTTCTACCAGTAGCGCAAGCTCCGGCGCACCGCAATATCGGCTAGCGCCATTCAAGCCGTGTACCCAATCCAGTAGTGTCGTCAAATCCTCCGCTGCAAACGCACGACGGATGTGTCGCTCGCTTTCGGGCAGGCTATCGATGAGCCGTACCAACTGCTGCTTGGCCAGCGTTTCTTTGCCACCGGCCAGTCGGGCACCCAGCGTCAGGTCGACGGCAGGCAGCGAGCTTGAGGGTTCGATAGGGGCTTGCAAGGCGCGAGTGGGCTCTGTCGACGCAGGCTTGGCTGCCACCCCTAAAAAGCGCTGGAGCAGCTGCTGTAGCTGAACATCGTCGATGGGCTTGACCATGACGTCGTCCAACCCCTCGGACAGCCACTGCTGGCGTTCCGCGCTCAACACGTGGGCCGTCACCGCAATGATGGGGCAGCGTGCCCAGCTATTGTTGATACGTCGCAAGGCTTGGGTCGTTTGAATGCCATCCATGCCGGGCATTCGAATGTCCATGAGCACCATGTCAGCGGTGGCATGTTTGGCAAACTCTAACGCCTCATGGCCGCTCTCGGCGAGTGCGATTTGCAGGGTATCGCTCTCCAGCATCGCTTTGAGCAGCTCGCGATTGGGCGCATTATCGTCGACGATCAGAATCGTCAAGCGCGGGGCCGGTAGCGGTTTAGAAACGTTGGCGCTGGGCGCTGTCTGTGCCTGTGGCTGCAAGAGGTGGCGTAGCGTGGTGGCCAGTTGCGCTCGGGTAAATGGCTTGCACAGCATCTCACCACCGTGGGGAAGCTCCCAGGTGGGTAGATCGAAGCTGGTGGTATTGGCCAGCACCAGTACCGGACAAGGCGTCTGCTCAATGACCGACTGCCAGTAGCCTTTTCGCTCGTCGTTAAAATCCTCAGCCGAGAGGCAGAGAATCAGCAGTGCCTCATTGCCTGCATCGATGAACGAGACAGGACGCGCTCCCCAGCGCTCTAACAGGTGCTCGAGCACGTTGCGGGTAGGAAGGTGCGGCTCGTGAAGTCGAATGATCGGGCCATCCAGGGTCAATTCTGGAGGGCGTTCATCGGCAAGATGCGCCAACAGCGGCAGAGTGAAAGAGAACGTCGAGCCTTTGCCGAGTTCACTATCGACGGTGATTTCACCGCCCATTCGTTGAATGAGTTGGCGGCAGATGGTCAGCCCAAGACCGGTGCCGCCAAATTGACGCGAATGGCTGGGCTCTGCCTGGGAGAAGGCACTAAAGAGCTGCTGCTGATGCTCTTCGCTCAGCCCGATGCCCGTATCGCTGACGCTAATGTGCAGCACGACATGCTGCCCCTCTTGGTTCTCTAGCATCACGCGAACGATCACCTCCCCCTCGGTGGTGAACTTGATCGCATTGCCTAGCAAGTTGTTGAGCACCTGATGAATGCGCAGCGGATCGCCACAAAGCGGCGTGGGCACGTCGTCGTACACCATGGCGACCAAATGGAGCTGCTTGCGCTGCGCTTCCGGGGCATGTAGGCCTATGATCTCATCCACTAAAGCAACGATATCGACGTCCACCTCTTCCAGCGTAAGCCGGTCGGCTTCCAGTTTGGAGAAGTCCAAGACATCGTTCACCAGCATGAGCAGGTTGTCGCAGGCGCGACGAACGTGTTCTAGCCACTCTTTTTGACGGCTATCCAGCGAAGAGCGCCCGAGTAGGCGGCAGAAACCCACGATGCCATTGAGCGGCGTGCGGATTTCATGGCTCATATTGGCTAGAAATTCGGATTTGACCGCGTTGGCCCGAAGTGCGCTGCGGTGGGCGAGGTCTAGCTTGATGTTCTGCTCTTCGATGGTTTCCATCGACTCTTGCAGCTCGCTGGTCGCCTGCTCGATTTGACTCTGCATATCTCGTTGAGCCTGTTGGAAATGCTCGGCCAGTCGATTGATGTGTTTGGCTAGCTGCTTGAATTCGGTGGGCTTGGCGTGGGACATCACGAGGCTGTAATCGCCACGGGACAAGCGATATAGGGCTTGGTTGGCCTCTTCGATAGGTCGGCTGGCGTAGCGGCTGATGGCAAAGGCCGCCAGGAATAGCAGCAGGCCGAGCAGCATGCCACCGAGGCTCAAGCTGGCGATCAAACGGTAGCGCTCGAGCGTTAGTGCGCGGATATCCATCTCGGCTTCCAACCAGCCGTTGGTAACAAGGTTGGTCCCGCCCACTGCCTGACTGGTGATCGGTACCTGTAGGCGCCACGTGTCTTCCTCTTTGGCGATGACGGTCACGTCGGGCGCGTTCAGGCGCGGCGGAGGCGGCATCGAACGGCCCAGTACCAACAAGCGGTTGCCCTGCTCGTCGAACAGTGTCACCGCTCTTAGACCACGGTGCTCCAACAACTGACGGGCCAACGCTTCCAGTCGTGGCAAGTCGCCATCGGCCATGGCAGCCCCAAGGCTGGGAGCTAACAATTCTCCAGCGCTGGTCAACCGATCTTCGAGCACGCTTCTACCGGTATGTTCATTTTGCAGGACCAGCAGAACGGCCATGACGGCATAGACCAGCAGAGGGAAACCAAGCAGAGCGAACAGCAGGCGCGTATTTAATGACATGAAAGAAGCTCGTCGAATCTGGAAGGTTGCCTGTCCACTCACAGGCAGCACCGATATAATGCAGCATAACGGTTACGATAAGGAGTGTCCGATGAATTATCCCACGCTCGAAGAGGTGGTGGGCAATACGCCCTTGGTGCGCCTTAAGCGCATCAGTGCTGGAAAGAACAACACGCTATTGGCCAAGCTGGAGGGGAATAACCCGGCCGGCTCGGTCAAAGACCGCCCGGCGCTTTCCATGCTCAGCGAAGCCGAAGCCCGCGGTGAGATCTCGCCGGGAGATACGCTCATCGAAGCGACCTCTGGAAATACCGGCATTGCACTTGCTATGGCAGCGGCCATCAAAGGGTACAACATGACGTTGGTCATGCCGGAAAACGCCTCCGCCGAGCGCAAGCAGGCCATGGCCGCTTACGGCGCCAAGCTGATCACGGCCAGTAAAGAGGGCGGTATGGAAGAAGCGCGGGACATCGCTGACGCCATGATCGCCCGGGGAGAAGGCAAACCACTGAACCAGTTTGCCAACCCGGATAACCCGCTGGCGCATTACCGTACCACCGGGCCGGAAGTGTGGCGGCAAACGGGCGGAGAGGTAACCCACTTCGTGAGTTCAATGGGAACCACCGGAACGATCATGGGCGTGTCGCGCTACCTGAAAGAGCAGAATAGTGCGATTCAAATCGTCGGTTTACAGCCCGCCGATGGGGCCAGTATTCCAGGCATCCGCCGCTGGCCACAGGAGTATCTGCCCGCCATATTCGAAGCGCCGCGGGTGGATATCACACTCGATATCAGTCAGCAGGAAGCCGAGACACACATGCGCCGTTTGGCCCGTGAAGAGGGCATTTTGGCGGGCGTGTCATCGGGTGGCAGCTTGGCAGGCGCCCTGCGTATTGCCGAGCAAACCGAAAATGCGGTCATCGTGTTCATTGTGTGTGACCGTGGCGATCGCTATCTCTCCACGGGCCTGTTCGCCCCGGAGGTATAGATGGCTATGTTGGGTAAGCGGCGGCCACCACGGCCCGCCTCGGGCCACTCTGGGTTGGCCCGCCAACCTTACAGCAACGGCGTGCCGACCAAGCAGTCTATCGGCATCGATGTCGGCGCGCCGCTGTCGATCGAGCGTTTGGCCCATGATGGGCGTGGCGTGGCCCATCACCCGGACGGTAAAACCGTGTTCGTCGATCGGGCGCTGCCTGGAGAGCAGGTCGAGGTGGCGGTACATGTCACGCGCAAGCGCTTCGACGAAGCGCACGTCAAAACGTTAGTAACCCGCTCTCCCCAGCGTGTAGAGCCGCCGTGCGCGCATTTCGGCCACTGTGGCGGATGTGATTTGCAGCACCTAGCGCTCGATGCACAGCGTGCCCATAAGCGTGAGGTCGTCAGTGAACTGATGGCCCGTCAAGGCGTGAGGCTATCGGCAGTGACGCCCATTAACGGGCAGTCCGAACACTATCGCCGACGGGCTCGTCTAGGCGTCAAGGTCGATGGTCAGGGTAACGTGCGCCTGGGATTTAGAGCAGCCAATAGCCATCGGTTGGTCGATATCGAACACTGCCATGTGTTGGTGCCGTCGCTACAGGCGCTACTAGACCCGTTAAAACAGCTGCTTATCGAGTTGGATGCACCGCGCTCCATCGGCCATATCGAATTGCTCTCGACCCCTAAGGCCACGGTAGTGCTGGTGCGACAGCTCAAAGATCAGCCTCAAGATAGGGGGCGCTGGCAATCCTTTGCAGATCAACACCACGTGCGTTTTGGCATATGGCTGGGCCGGGAGTCACCCTCGCTGCACTGGTATGGTGAGGCACCTGCACTAGAAGAGCGCTATTCATTGAGCGCATTGGGCGTGACTGACTCACAGACCGCTGACGAACTGGTGCTGACGTTTGCCCCCGGCGATTTTTTACAAGTAAATGCCGAAGTCAACCAAAAGATGGTGGCGCAGGTGATAGCATGGTTGGCGCCTGGACAAGGAGGGCGGCTGCTCGACCTGTTTGCCGGGATAGGGAACTTCAGCCTGCCGATAGCCGCTGCAGGAGCCAGCGTGCATGCCGTAGAGGGAAGCGCCGCCATGGTCGAGCGCTTGAAAGCCAATGCAGAGCTGAATCGACTGGTTGTGAGTGCCCAGCAGGCGGATCTCAATGAGTCGACGGCAGTCAAGGCGCTGCTTGATGAACACCCGGTCGATGCGGTGGTACTCGACCCGCCGCGCAGCGGTGCTGAAGCCGTATGCCAAGCGCTAGGGCGTCGAAAAGTAGCGAAAATTGCCTATGTTTCCTGCGATCCGGCTACGCTGGCCAGGGATGCGGCACACCTTGTGCATGCAGGTTATCGCGTCGAGCACGTCGCCGTCGCGGATATGTTTCTGCACACTGCCCACATGGAAACGCTGATGCTGTTTGAATACGCGGGCTAGTCTGCCCTTTGCAGCAAGCATTGGTGGCGGCGGTGTGGAGGCCGTCACCCAGAAAGGATGAGTGAACGTCATGGTGAAAGTGCGTGAAGACCAACCGCTGACAGAAAGCGGAAAGGTGGACATACAACAATGGTTAACGCGCCTTCAAGAAGATGTGCGCCTACGCGAACCCGAACGCTTATTGGAAGCCTGTGAGCTGGCCGAGCAGTTGGAGCGAGAAGCACCGCGTACGCATCGCGTGTGGCTATCGCCGGGCTCTAGCTTCCGTATGGGCCTCGAGATGGCGGATATCCTCGCCGATCTCAAACTCGATCAGGCCACGCTGGAAGCCGCCGTTCTCTACCGCGCCGTGCGGGAAGGGTTGTTGAGTTTAGAAGGTGTCAGCAAGCGCTTTGGAGAGGAGGTCGCCAAGCTGATCGACGGTGTGCTGCAAATGGCCGCCATCAGCTACCCATTGGCACCTAACCATGGCATGAGCCAGCACAACCAGCAGGAAAACCTGCGCAAAATGCTGGTGAACATGGTCGGTGACGTACGCGTTGCGCTGATCAAAATTGCCGAGCGTACCTGTGCGCTACGTCAAGTCAAAGATGCGCCCCGTGAGAAATGCCTGCAAGTTGCGCGGGAAGTGGCCGATATCTATGCGCCGCTGGCTCACCGACTGGGCATTGGTCAGATCAAGTGGGAGCTTGAAGACCTGTCGTTCCGTTATCTACATGAAGAGGATTACAAGGCCATCGCCAAACTCTTGGCGGAAAAGCGCTTGGATCGCGACCGATACATTCACGACGTGGTGGAAACCCTTAAAGGCTTGATGGAGGCTCAGCATATTCACCGCTACGACGTGAGCGGGCGAGCTAAGCATATCTACTCCATTTGGCGCAAAATGAAGCGCAAGCGGATCGATTTTTCCCAGGTACACGACGTACGCGCCGTGCGTATTTTGGTGCCTGAAGTCACCGACTGCTACACCGTACTGGGTATCGTCCACTCTCGCTGGCACCATGTGCCCAACGAGTTCGACGACTATATCGCCAACCCCAAGAAAAACGGCTATCAATCGCTGCATACGGCCGTCATGGGGCCGGATAACAAGGTGCTGGAAATACAGATTCGCACCTTCTCCATGCACGATGAAGCCGAGCTGGGCGTGTGTGCCCACTGGCGCTATAAAGGCCACGACACCAACGCTAAAAGTCGCAGTTACGAGGATAAGATCGCTTGGCTGCGCCAAGTATTGGAGTGGCAGGACGAAGTGGGAGGGTTTGGCGACCTGCGCGAAGGGCTCTCCAGCGATGTTGCCCCCGACCGCATTTACGTGTTCACGCCAGATGGGCACGTCATCGACCTACCGCGTATCGCGACACCCATCGACTTTGCTTATCGGGTTCACACCGAGATTGGCCATCTTTGCCGGGGAGCCAAGGTCAATGGGCGTATCGTGCCTCTGACCTACAAACTCAAGACGGGCCAGCAGATCGAGATTTTGACCGCCACCAAAGGTGGCCCCAGCCGCGATTGGCTCAATCCCAGTCTTGGCTATGTACGCACGTCGCGAGCGCGTGCCAAGATTCAAGCGTGGTTCAAGCATCAGGCCCGTGACCAGAATTTGGACGAAGGGCGCACGCTCTTTGAGCGCGAAATGCGGCGTCTGGATGTGGAAGGGCTGGATCTGGCCAAGCTCGCCAAAGCTGTCAACTACCAAAATGCCGACGACATGTACGCGGCGTTGGGCGCGGGCGACCTACGTATCGGTCAAGTGCTGCATCAGGCGCAGCAACTGTTTGGTGAAACCGACGACCAAGAGCAGCTCGATCGCCTGCTAGCCAAACCCCGCCGCCAGCCCAGCAAGGCGACCCAAAGCGACATCACCGTGCTGGGCGTGGGCAACCTGAAAACCAGCATGGCCAACTGCTGCCGCCCGGTGCCCGGCGAGCCGATCGTTGGCTTCATTACCCAGGGGCGTGGCGTCACCGTGCACCGCCAGGACTGCACCAATATTCTCCAATTGCGCATGGAAGAGCCCCAGCGCATTATCGAGGTGGAGTGGGGCGAGCGGGCGCACACCCGCTACCCGGTGACCATCGAGATTCAAGCCTGGGACCGCTCCGGCCTGCTGCGCGATGTGACCGGTCTCTTGGGTAATGAAAAGGTCAATGTGCTAGCGGTCAACACGCTCACGGATACCGACGAGGGCATCGCCCGACTGCGGATTACCCTGGAAGTGGACGGGCTGGAGTCGCTCGGCAGACTCTTTTCACGTATCCAACAACTGCCCAATGTCACCGAAGTGCGCCGTTTGCGTAACGCCGATCCCGAGAAAAGTGCCCGTAAAGGAGGGGCCTGATGCGTCATACCCTGGAGGATTTGCTCACCCTAATGGCCGTGCTGCGCGATCGGGAGCAGGGCTGTCCATGGGACATCAAGCAGGATTGGGACAGCATCGTGCCCCACACGCTGGAAGAGGCTTACGAAGTGGCCGACGCCATCGAGCGTCGCGCCTTCGACGAACTGCCCGGCGAGCTCGGCGACCTGCTTTTTCAAGTGGTCTACTACGCCCAATTTGGCGCAGAAGAGCAGCGCTTCGATTTTCACGATATCGTCGATACGCTGACCGCCAAGATGCTGCGCCGTCATCCCCATGTGTTCCCAGACGGCACGCTGGCGTCACGCCGCCCGACCGGCGTGAGTGCCGATGAAGTAAAGACCCAGCAGGTGAATAGCCGCTGGGAAGCGCTCAAAGCCGACGAACGCGCCGAGCGTGCTACGCAACCTCCTTCGGTGCTGGACGATGTGCCCCGAACGCTGCCTGCGTTAAGCCGCGCCGCCAAGCTCTCGAAGCGGGCCGCCCGCGTAGGCTTTGATTGGCCGAATGCCGAGGGAGTACTGGCCAAAATTCGCGAGGAACTGGAGGAGGTCGAAGAGGCGCTGGCGGCGGGGGATCGACAGCACGCCCAGGAAGAGGTCGGCGACCTGCTATTTGCCGTCACCAATTTGGCGCGCACGTTGGGTACCGATCCCGAACAGTGCTTGCGCCGTACCAACGCAAAATTCGAACGTCGCTTTCGTTTTGTCGAGCGCGCGCTTGCTGAATCAGAGCGCCCTCTGAACGAGGCCTCGCTGGATGAGATGGAAAGTCACTGGCAAGCCGCGAAAGCACAAGAACAACGCTAATGTCACAACCTATCAACGCGACCCCGCAAGGAGGCCACGCCAATGAGTCATGATCTACACGAATCACTGCGCGATAACGTGCGTATTCTGGGGGACAGTCTTGGGCGTACCATCGCCGATGACTTAGGCCAGTCGTTTGTCGATAAGATTGAAACCATTCGTGCCCACGCCAAGCGCGGTCGCCAGGGCGACTCGCTTCAACAGCGCCAGCTCATCGAGTATTTGCGTCAGCTACCCGAGCGGGACCTGCTCCCGGTGACCCGCGCATTCAACCAGTTCTTGAATTTGGCCAATATCGCCGAGCAGCACTACCGGGCACGGTTCCGTCGGGTGGAGGATTACAAACCCGGTTCGCAGCCCGCGCTAGGGGAGCTCTTGGGGCGCGCTCAGCAGGCCGGTAACTCGCCCCGCAAGCTGGTGGAAACCCTGGCTAATATGCGTGTCGAGCTCGTACTGACAGCGCACCCCACCGAGGTCATCCGTCGTACGCTGATCCAAAAATACGATGCGATCGATGAGTGCTTGACTGCGATCGAAAGCTCCGAGGATTACCCCGAGCGCGGTGCCCGCGCCCAAGGCCGCTTGGAAGAGCTGATCAGCCAGGCGTGGCATACCGACGAGATTCGCCACGAACGCCCCACGCCAGTAGACGAAGCGAAGTGGGGCTTTGCCGTCATCGAGAACTCACTGTGGCAGGCCGTGCCGGATTTTCATCGCGACCTGGATAACCTGCTGCTGGACACCGCAGGCGAACGCCTGCCGCTGGATGCCGCGCCGATCCGCTACGCTTCCTGGATGGGCGGCGACCGTGACGGCAATCCGAATGTCACCGCCAAAGTGACCCAGGAAGTGCTGCTGCTAGGCCGCTGGATGGCGGCGGACCTCTACTTGCGTGATTTGGAACAGCTCAAGACCGAGCTCTCCATGTGGAAAGCCAACAGCGCCCTCAAAGCCGAAGTGGGCGACGTGGCGGAGCCTTACCGCGAGCTTTTGAAACGGCTGCTCACCAAAATGGAGGCCACCCGCGACTGGGCGAAAGCGCAGCTCGATGGCCGTAACTATGACGGCGGGCCGATCATCGAGACCCGCGACCAGATTTATGCGCCGCTGCTGGCCTGCTATCGCTCGCTCTGCGACGTGGGGCTGGATACCATCGCCAACGGCGCGCTGTTGGATACACTGCGCCGCGTGGCCGTGTTCGGTGTAACGCTGACCAAGCTTGACCTTCGTCAGGAAGCCAGCCGCCACGCCCAAGTGATGGAAGAACTCACCAGTTCCCTGGGGCTAGGTCATTATCAGGAGTGGAGCGAAACCCAGCGCCAGGAGTTTTTACTAGCGGAGCTTGACTCCCGTCGTCCGCTGATCCCGCGTCGCTGGGAGTGTTCGGCGGAGTCCCGTGAGGTCATTGACACCTTCAAGGTGATCGCCCAGGAGCATGCAGAAGCGCTCGGCACCTACATTATCTCGATGGCCGCCGAACCATCCGATGTGCTCACCGTGGCGCTGCTGATGAAGGAAGTGGGGGGGCAAGTTTCGTTGCCCATTGCACCGCTGTTCGAAACCTTGAACGACCTGGACCACGCGGGCGATGTGATCGACAAACTACTGGCATTGCCGGGCTATCGCACGTTGGCTAAAGACCGTCAAGAGGTGATGATCGGCTACTCGGACTCCGCCAAAGATGCGGGGCAATTGGCCGCTGCCTGGGCGCAATACCGTGCCCAGGAAGCGCTGGTCAACGTGTGCGACAAGCACGGTGTTGATCTGACGCTGTTCCACGGCCGCGGCGGCACCGTGGGCCGCGGGGGCGGCCCGGCCCATGCGGCGATTCTCTCCCAGCCGCCGGGCTCCGTGAACGGCAGCCTACGCGTGACCGAGCAGGGCGAGATGATTCGCTTTAAGTTCGGCCAGCCGGATATCGCCCTGCGCTCCATGGAAATTTATGCCTGTGCAGTGCTGGAAGCCACTCTACTGCCACCTCCGGCACCCGAGCCGCACTGGCGCGAAGAGATGGATCAGCTGGCCAGTGTTGCTCATGCTGCTTACGTTGGCGTGGTTCGCGAAGATCCCGATTTCGTGCCCTATTTCCGTGCGGTGACGCCGGAGGGGGCGCTGGGCAGGCTGCCGCTTGGTTCGCGACCTACCAAGCGTCGCCAGGACGGCGGGGTGGAAACGCTGCGTGCCATCCCATGGATTTTCGCCTGGACACAGATCCGCCTAATGTTACCCGCTTGGTTGGGCAGCGGTGAGGCTTTTTCCCGACGCGTGGAGCAGCCCGGCGGCCGCGAAGTGTTGCAAGAAATGCGCACCCAATGGCCGTTCTTCGGCACTTATCTCGACATGTTGGAAATGCTGCTGGCCAAGGCTGATGTCGCCATTGCCGCTTACTACGAGCACCGCTTGGTGGACGAGCCCTCGCTGAAAGCGCTGGGCAAGAAACTCCGCGAACGCTTCGAACGTCTGGAAGATGTCGTGCTGGATATTCTGCAGCAGGAAAAACTGTTGGAGAACACGCCGCTGATCCGTCAAGCGATCGATGTACGCAACCCCTACATCGACCCGCTGCATGGCCTCCAAGCGGAGCTTTTGCAGCGTAACCGCGATGCCGATGGGGCGATTAGCCCAGATCTCTCCCGCGCACTGATGGTCACCATGGCTGGCATTGCGGCTGGCCTGCGTAACACGGGCTAAGCTAATAGCTGCCTACCTGCGCCGCTACCGCTAGGTGGCGGCGCTTTTCTTTACGTTCAGCGTTGGAGACAGGGACATGACTGTAGACGCTCAGGCTGTATTGGCCTTCTGGTTTCAGGAACTGACGCCCGCACAGTGGTTTAAAAAAGACGACAACATGGATCGCCAGATAGCCGAACGATTCAGCGACGTGCTGGCGCGGGCGGCTGCATGCGAGTGTTTCGAGTGGCGTCGCACGGCTCAGGGTCGGCTAGCGGAGATCATCGTGCTGGATCAGTTCTCACGCAACATTTACCGCAACGAGGCGCGAGCCTTTGCCAACGACGCGCTTGCGCTTGGGCTTGCCCAGGAAGCAGTGGCCAATGGGGCTGACCAGACACTCTCGGCGGTGGAGCGCAGTTTTCTCTATATGCCCTATATGCACAGCGAGTCGGCGGCGATTCACACGGTGGCTCTGCAGTTGTTCGATCAGGCGGGGCTTGAAAACAACCTGGATTTCGAAAAACGTCACAAGGCCATCATTGACCGCTTTGGGCGCTACCCGCATCGCAATGCACTGTTGGGTAGACCCTCTACCCCAGAAGAGATCGAATTTCTCCAGCAGCCCGGCTCCTCTTTTTAACGTTTATTTAAGCTACATGGCGTTTTATGTCGTTACGAACATCGATCCGTATCAATAAATACATCAGCGAAAGTGGCCTCTGCTCCCGCCGCGAAGCCGACCGCTTTGTCGAGCAGGGCAATGTGTGGATCAACGGACGCCGCGCCACCACCGGTGATCAAGTGGTCCCAGGAGACCGGGTAAAGGTCAATGGCCAGGAGATCGAGCCGCAAGAGGAAGAGGACCTCGTTCTCATCGCCTTGAACAAACCGGTGGGTATCGTGAGCACCACGGAGTCGGCAGAAAAGGACAACATCGTTGATTTCGTGAAGCACGGCACACGCATTTTTCCGATCGGCCGCTTGGATAAAGATTCTCAAGGGCTGATTTTTCTCACCAACAACGGCGACTTGGTCAATAAGATCCTGCGCGCTAACAACAACCACGAAAAAGAGTACGTGGTAACGGTGAATAAGCCGATCACCGATGAGTTCATTACGGGTATGCAGGGCGGCGTACCGATTCTGGGGCAGATGACCAAAAAGTGTCGAGTGGTCAAAGAGTCCACGTTCGTTTTCAATATCACGCTAGTGCAGGGCCTCAACCGACAAATTCGCCGAATGTGCGA
This sequence comes from Halomonas sp. MMH1-48, assembly GCF_022348105.1. Lineage (NCBI taxonomy): Bacteria > Pseudomonadati > Pseudomonadota > Gammaproteobacteria > Oceanospirillales > Halomonadaceae > Halomonas > Halomonas sp. MMH1-48. The sequence goes on along the minus strand of NZ_JAKRFL010000001.1, from coordinate 284,904 downwards.
ATACTTTGGCTATGAGGTGACGCAGTTGGTACGCACCCGCATCATGAACGTGTCGCTGAAAGGGCTGGCGCTGGGGGATTGGCGTGATTTGACGCCTAAAGAGATCGAGACGATCCTCGCCCTCACCGAAACCTCAGCCGTCGCGCCGGAGAAGAAAGCGTCCGAGAAGAAAAAGCCAGCCAGGCCCAACTACAGCGGCGGTAGGAGTAGCACGAAGGAGAAAAAGCCGGTGTCCAAGCGCGCTTCCTCCGGTGCCAAGGCGGGTAACAAAACACGTAAAGACGCCAAGGCCAAAGGGGCCGTGCCCGGTAAACCGAGTGCCAAAGGAAAACCCGCTGGCAAACCAGCTGCGAAAGGTAAGGGTAGGCCCGGCGGTAATCCGGTGGCGAAGGGGGTGGGTAAGGGCTCAGTGAAGGGTGGTCGCCCAAGCGGTAAGCCTGCCGGTGGCAAGCCACCCCGCGCACGGGGAAAGCGTTAATCGCCCCGCGTTGGCTTGCTAAAAGCTAAAGTTGTCCGCGCGGCTTGCGGGCGTTTGCATAGAGCCACTACGTTGAAGAGTGCCCGGATCAGGAATACGAAGAGGACGCTAGGATGGCAGACGATACTTTGAAAGACGCAAAAATAGTCGATCACCACGGCTTGTTAGTTGGGCAGGTGGTCAACATTAGTGAGCGCCAAAATGCCGAGATACGTACACCCTACGGACGCCACTTTTGGGTGAAACCAGAGTCGTTGGCCAAGAGCCAGGGGCAGTGGTGCTTATTGAAGGATTTCAAGGCATATACGGCGGATAACACGGAAACGGTGTGGTCGGAGAGCGACCTGGACGCCGCCGCCGATGACACCTTTCCCGCCAGCGACCCGCCCTCCTTCACGCTGGGCGATGAGGGCAAAGGCCGCTAAAGGGCAGGCACCTGCAGATACAAGGCGGAATTCGTCAGTAGTGGTCAGAAAATAGAAAGTTGGCAATTAACTCTTTGCCGCCTTCGGTGGCAAACGACTCTGGGTGAAACTGAATGCCGTGAATGGGGTAGTCGCGGTGCTTCACGCCCATCAGCTCGAATTCACCCGCCGACTGCCAATGGCTTCGCTCGGCAAACTGCGCGGCGGTCAGCTCACCCACCGTGGCAGTGACTTCCAGGCACTCCGGCAGCGTTGCCGCATCGGCAATCAGCGAGTGGTAACGCATCACCTCGAGCTGGTCAGGCACGCCTTTGAACACCGAGCGATTATTGTGATGGATGGGGCTGATTTTGCCGTGCATCGGCAGCGGTGCTTTGATTACTTTGCCGCCAAACACATGAACGATGCCCTGCATGCCCAAACAGACGCCCAGTAGTGGCGTCGTTTTGCCCAGCTTTTCGATGACTTCGGCGCATACGCCAAAATAGCGAGGGTCATCCGGTGAGCCGGGGCCAGGCGAGATAATGATGCGGTTCGGTGCCATGGCTTCAATCGCCTTGAAATCGACCTGATTGTTGCGCTTCACCACGATCTCGAAGTGAGGCAGCTCGCCGCGATTCTTTTCAGTCGTCAGAATCTCCCCAATGAACTGGTACAGGTTATAGGTGAAGGAGTCGTAGTTATCGATGATCAGCACCTTCATGCGGGGCTCTCCGTTTCCATATCGTCCATAAAGGGGGCCAGGGCCTTGCGGGTGCCGGCAAATTTGCGACGAATCTCCTCGTATTCATCGTCGGCGTTGCTGTCATACACGTTGCCGCCGCAGGTTTGCACGTAGGCGTGCTCGCCGTTGACGAACACCGTGCGAATGGGGATCGCAAAGGTGCAGTCGCCGTTGAAGGAGAACTGGCCCACCGCGCCGCCGTAGGGGCCGCGCCCGTCGGTTTCCAGGTCGTCGATGATTTTCATCGCCTCGATTTTGGGCGCACCGGTGAGCGTGCCTGCCGGGAAGTTGCTGGCCAGCGCGGTAAACATATCTTCGCTCTCGGCAATAATGCCGACGATCTCGCTCGAAATGTGCTGTACGTGGCTGAAGCGCTTGATATCCATCAGGCTGCGCACTTTGACCGTACCAAACTGCGCCACTCGGCCAATATCGTTGCGGTGCAGGTCCACGATCATATTGTGCTCGGCGATCTCTTTGGGGTCGTTGAGCAGCGCGCGGGCAAGCTGGGTATCCTCCTGGGGCGTTTGGCCGCGCAGGGTGGTACCCGCCAGCGGGAACGTCTCCATCTCGCCCTGGCGCAGGCGGAACAGCAGTTCGGGGCTCGCGCCAATCAGCTTCTGCTCGCCAAACTTCACGTAATACATCTGCGGTGAGGGGTTGATGGTGCGTAACTGGTCATACAGTGCTAGAGTATCGCCCTGAATCCGAAAGCGTTTCTTGAAGCCCACTTCGCACTGGAAAACCTTGCCGTCGATGATGTCCTGCTTCACCTTGGCCACGGCCTTGGCGTGCTCGGCCTTACTCATGGTGTCGCCCAGCGCGGTAATGCGCAGCGGGCCTGCTGGCTCGTCGTCGGCGTCGATCAGCGTCTGCAGAAACGCGTAACGGCTATTGTCGTAGTAGAAGTAAGTGACTTCTCCGGTCATCTTGTCGAGAATCAGGCCGTCTTTGTACAGCCCAAAGCGGAACGTATCGAAGTCGTCGCTGGCTTTTAGCGTCAGCGACGGCTCGAAGTACTGCATGGCGTCGTAGCCCAGGTAGCCGCTCAACCCTCCCGCGTATTTACGAGAAATGATGTTTTGCGGAATGAGACTGCGCAGTAGTTCGTAGGGGTTGTCGCTGGGGTAGTGGTTGGCATCGCCGTCGCGGCTTTCGATGGTCAGTGTGTTGCCATTGGCATAGAGCGTGTACTCGGGGTCGAAGCCAATGATCGAGTGGCGCGCCATGTGGCTATCTTCGCCCAGCGACTCCAGCATGTAGCAGGTATCGAAGCGCCGCTCGATTTTCTGAAACAGGGCAAAGAAGTCGCAGTCTGCCGCCAGCGTGACGTAGTGGGGCTTACGTGGCAGTGTGAACGGCTGTGGGCCTGCCGCAGCGCCCGTATCGGTGGTGCTCATAGGTGTTCATTCCGTGAAGAGGCTAACATCGTCAGCGCGCGTGATCCGCGTGACACGGTCGCAATACCCACGCCCAGGGTTTCAGCGATTTTGCGATGGGGCACGCCTTCCCGCAGCAGCTTAAAAATCTGTAGGCGTTTGCTGATTTCTTGGTACTCTGCTGGCGTTAGCAGGCTGGCTAGTGCTTCGTCCATGGCGTCGGGCGTGTCGATCGCAAGCAGGTGGCGCACCAAGTCAGCTTGAAACGTATCGTGTAAGGACATCATGACACCGAGTGGTTACTCATGTACTAGCGTACTAGTACGTTAACTGATTGCTCAGGGAAGTCAAGTCGCAGCAACGTTAAGGAATCGTCATGACCGGCTATTTTATTCAAGCATTCATCTATTTAGTGGCGGCGGTGATTGCCGTGCCGCTGGCCAAGCGGTTCGGGCTCGGCTCGGTGTTGGGCTATTTGGTGGCTGGGGTGGTGATTGGCCCGGTGCTCGGGCTGGTCGGCCAGGAGACCACTATCATTCAGCACTTTGCCGAATTCGGCGTGGTCATGATGCTGTTTTTAGTCGGTATGGAGCTAGATCCAAAAGGCTTATGGGCCATGCGGGTGCGCCTTCTAGGCCTGGGCGGTTTGCAGGTGGTGCTGACCGCAGCGGCAGGCGCTGCGATTGCCTGGTGGCTTGGGCTCGTTTGGCAAACCGCGTTAGCCGTGGGGCTGATTTTTGCGCTTTCCTCCACCGCCATCGTGCTGCAAACCCTGAACGAAAAGGGCCTTTCCAAAACCGAGGGCGGCCGCAGCGCCTTTTCGGTGCTGCTGTTCCAGGACATTGCCGTCATTCCCATGCTGGCGCTCATCCCCTTGCTGGCGCTGCCCGAATTGATGGGCGCCCCCGGCGACGACCACGGACATGCGGGACTAAGCCTAGTGGCGCATTTGCCCGCCTGGGCGCATGCTCTCGTAGTCGTCGCCGCCATTGGCGGTGTGATTGTCGGCGGTTACTACTTGGGGCCGCTGCTGTTTCGCTACGTGATTGGGTCCGGACTGCGGGAAGTGTTTACCGCCTCGGCGTTGATGCTGGTGATTGGTATTGCCGCCTTAATGAGCCTGGTAAACCTATCGCCTGCTTTGGGGGCGTTTCTGGCCGGTATCGTTCTGGCCAATAGCGAGTTCAAGCACGAAATTGAAGCCAACATCGAGCCGTTCAAAGGGCTGCTGCTGGGGCTTTTCTTCATTACCGTGGGCGCAGGGATTAACTTTGACGTGCTGGCGGCGGAGTGGATCACGGTGCTGGGGCTTGGGTTAGCGGTCATCGTCGTGAAAGCGGCCATACTGCTGGCGCTGGCGCTGCTGTTCAAAGTACGCGGCAGCAACGGCTGGCTGTTCACGTTGAGTCTTGCTCAAGCGGGGGAATTCGGCTTCGTGCTGCTGACCTACAGCGTGCAGAACAGCGTGATTCCGGTAGCGCTCTCTCAGGTGCTCTCGCTGGTGGTGGCGCTGTCGATGTTCTTAACGCCGCTGCTGTTTATCGCCTATGACCGCTTGGTGCTGCCGCGCTATCAAACCGCCAAAAATGACCCCCGGGAGGCCGACACCATCGAAGAGCAGGCGCCGGTCATCGTGGCGGGCGTGGGGCGCTTTGGGCAGATCATCTGCCGTCTGCTGCGGGCCAATAACATTCCCATCGTGGCGCTGGATCATGAAATCGAGCAGATCGAGAACCTGCGCAATATCCGTATCAAGAGCTATTTTGGCGATGCAAGCCGCTCGGATCTGCTGGAAACCGCCGGTATCGAGCACGCGCGCTTGCTGGTGGTTGCCATCGACGACCGTGAGCGTGCAGTGGGTATCGTCAAGCACGTCAAACAGTTCTACCCCAATGTATGGGTGCTGGCCCGCGCCTTCGACCGGGGCCACGGCTACCAGCTACGCGAGGCCGGAGCCGACGACGTGATCAGCGAAACCTACCACTCGGCGCTGGAGCTCGGCGGTCATGCGCTTACTGCCATGGGTGTTCACCCCATGCGCGCCAAACAGATGACCTGGGCATTCGTGCAAAACGAAGATGCCCATGCCGACGAACTGTTCGAAGCCTGGAAAGAGATCGACGAAGGCATCAGCTTCAGCCCGCGCTATGGCGAACTCTTCATGAAGCTGGAAGAGGCGCTGAACTCAGCGATGCATCAGGAGTGGCAGCCGCCGCAACAGGAGGAAGTGCCGGTTTGGACGGCCCCCGCTCAGAACCGCGAGCAGTCAGGGGCTCCGGCGAGAAATGCCTAGGCAGGGTAATGTCGTTTAAAACGGTAGATGCAGCGATGCGCTAAGCATATTGAGGTGGCTGAGCGAGGGTGCATCGATACGCTCGTACTCCAAACGGCTGATGAGACGGTTAACGGTCATGGTGGCACCAAACCCTTGCAGTAGGGCAGTGCCGCCCTCTTCCTCGATGGGCTGGTCGGTGTCGCCGCGCCACTCGGTGAGGCCCGATTTGGCGTAAATGCTGAAAGCACCCATACGAATGCCGGCGACGATGGCGCCACCCAGGCTTAACGTATCCATGATGACCGGATTGGCACTGGAGGCGAGAGGGACTTCATCGCTTTCGCGGTAGGCGATTTCAGCGCCAATGTCTAGCTGGGGAAGCTGCCAGGGGCTGAAGCCAGCGGTGAGCCGAAAACCAGAGGTGTAGCTGTCCAAGCTGCTGAGATCGCTGCCTTCCAACACCACGCCGTTATCGAGGCGCATCCATTCGCTATTGGGGGCTGCATAGGAGAGAGCAGGAGCGTCATCATCGGCCAAGGTGGCTTCTAGGGGTAGGAGCATGCCGAACAGACTCAAGAGCAGGGTGCTTGCCAAGCGGTTCATTGGCGTTCCTCTTGTCCTTTCTCGTTGACGTTATCCCTAACAGCCTAGCAACGGGCGCTGATTTCCACCACGTTAATTGCGCCGTTGGCCAAATTTTCTAGCAAATTTTTTCCCATCTGCACAAACCTCTCACCGAACACCCACTGCGGCGAAAGCACAGCGGCATGCGCTGCCTGCTCTTTTTGCCGCTGGCGCTGGCGCCATTCAAGTGCCGTGTCGCTCCAGTCTTCGCAGTGTCGAATATCGAAGCCCGCCGTTTGCAGTCGCTGTGTCAATGCCGCCAACGTCAGCAAATGCGAGTGTGTCGGCTCTTCTGCCCAGGGCACCGGAAAACGCAGTGCCTCGCAGTGAGGGCCGCTGACCACCTCATGCATCACCAGCTGCCCGCCGGGGCGCAGCACGCGGCGACACTCGGCCAGCACGCGGTGGGGGGCAGGCATGTTCATCAGACTGTGTTGAAACAGCACCGCATCGAAGCAGGCATCCCTAAACGGCAGCGCGCGGGCATCGCCCGTCACACAGCGCAGCGTGCCTGCTGATGAAAGGGGAGCCGACGGTTTGGCGGCTAATTGGCTGATAGCGTCGTTAAGGGCGCTGAAGCGGTGGGTAATATCCAGCCCAGTGATATGTAAGCCCAGCGCGGCACCTTGGCGCATTAACCCTCCCAGCCCGGCACCCATATCCAACACCTGTGAGGCGCTCTGATCGAGCAGCCCCAATAGCCGGGCAGACGCCGCGATACCCCCAATATGCAGCTGATCCAGCGGGGCGAGCTGGTGCAGGGTGGGGCCCTCGGGGTAGTGGGCGCGCAGTTGGCGGAGAATATCCTGGTCGCGCAGCCCTTGGTGATAATGGTCAGCTAGGGGATGGGGCATGGGACGTCTCGCGTTGGGTCGACGGCTAATGGGCAGAGCCGCCAAAACGGGGCTTTCGTCATCACTGTCGAAAGCCCCGCGCTCAGGGTAGCTGGGATCGCCTGCTACTTTTCATCGAGCCCCAGTTCTTTGATCGAAATTTCGCGCATCTTGAACTTCTGTATTTTGCCGGTCACGGTCATTGGAAACTCATCCACGAACTTGAAGTAGCGCGGGATCTTGAAGTGGGTGATTTTTCCTTTGCAGTAGTCGCGCAGCTCTTCACCAGTAATCTCGCCCGCGGTGGCGCTGAGCTTCACCCAGGCAATCAGCTCTTCGCCATACTTTTTGTCCGGTACGCCGGTGACCTGTACTTCTGAAATGGCTGGGTGTGCGTACAAGAACTCCTCGATCTCTTTCGGGTAGACGTTCTCGCCGCCGCGTATCACCATGTCTTTGATGCGCCCGACGATCTGGATGTAGCCCTCGTCATCCATGGTGGCCAAGTCGCCGGTGTGCATCCAGCCCGCTTCATCGATGGCCTCGGCAGTGGCTTTGTCGTTGTTCCAGTACTTCAGCATCACGCTATAGCCCCGGGTACACAGCTCACCGATTTCGCCACGGGGCAGAATACCGCCGTTGCCGGGGTCAACGATTTTGGTTTCCAGGTGGGGCTGGGTGCGGCCCACGGTGGAAACACGTTTGTCGATGCTGTCGTTAGCGCCGGTTTGCGTGGAGACCGGGCTGGTTTCGGTCATGCCGTAGGCGATTTGCACGCCCTTCATGTTCATCTTGTCGATGACCTGCTTCATGATCTCCGCCGGGCAAATGGAACCCGCCATGATGCCGGTGCGCAGCGTCGAAAAATCGGTGCTAGCGAAATCCGGGTGTTCTAGCTCGGCGATGAACATGGTGGGCACGCCGTAGAGCGCGGTGGCTTTCTGCTCGTGAACGGCGTTCAGCACTTTACCCGGGTCGAAGCCTTCATCGGGATAGATCATCGCGGCGCCGTGGGTCATGCAGCCCAGGTTACCCATCACCATGCCGAAACAGTGGTAGAGCGGTACGGGAATCACCAAGCGGTCTTCGCTGGTGAAGCCCATGCTCTCCGCCACGAAAAAGCCGTTGTTGAGAATGTTGTGGTGCGAAAGCGTAGCGCCTTTGGGAAAGCCGGTGGTGCCCGAGGTGTACTGGATATTGATCGGGTCATCGAACTGCAGCGTCGCCTGCAGGTCGTCCACGTCGGTTTGGCTCACGTTGTCGGCTTCGGCGATGAAGTCTGACCAGCGCCACATACCGCTGTGCTTGTCGGCACTCAGGTTGATGATGCACTCCAGTTGCGGGAGTGTCTGCGACTGGAGCTGGCCTTCGGCGCAGCTGCTTAGCTCGGGCGCCAGCTCGAACAGCATCGAGGTGTAATCGGACGTTTTGAACCGGTGGGCGGTGACTAAAAAGCGCGCGCCAGACTGATTGAGCGCGTACTCCAGCTCATGGGTGCGATAGGAAGGATTGATGTTGACCAGGATCGCACCGATTTTGGCGGTAGCGAACTGGGTCAGCGTCCATTCGCTACAGTTGGGGGCCCAAATGCCCACGCGGTCGCCTTTTTTGACACCCAGCGCCAGCAGCGCCCGCGCGCAGCGGTTCACTTCCTGCTGTAGCTCGCGGTAGCTCCAGTGAATGTTTTGGTGTAGCGCAATCAGCGCGTCGTTATCGGGGTATTGAGCGGCAATTTGGTCGAACTTGTCGCCAATGGTCATGCCCAGAAGCGGCTTGTCGGCCGTGCTGCTGGTGTAGCTGGGCAAACGGCTAGAAGCGGGTGCAGGTGATACCATGATCGATCTCTCCGATATGTTTTTCTTGTCTGAACGGGAAGTGATGCGTTTCTAATTATTAGGTAGTGCGTGCGCTGCCCAGCGCCAGCGCAACTTTGGCGCTGGGCTGGCGCCCCAACTGCCGCGTGATCCAATCGCCGGTGTCGATCACCGCCTGAAGATCGATCCCCGTCTCGATGCCTAATCCTTCGAGTAAATAGAGGACGTCTTCGGTGGCCACGTTGCCCGACGCTCCCTTGGCGTAGGGGCAGCCGCCCAAGCCCGCCGTGGCGGCATCGATGACGCTGACGCCTTCTTCCATCACGGCATATAGGTTGGCGATGGCCATCCCGTAGGTATCGTGGAAGTGGGCGGCCAGCTTCTCGATCGGTACCTGCTGGCGGGTCGCGTCGATCATTCGCTTGGCGGCCAGCGGCGTGCCTACGCCTATCGTATCGCCCAGCGAAATCTCGTAGCAGCCCATCTCATAAAGCGCCTTGGCCACTTCCGCGACTTTTTCGGGGGCGATGTGCCCCTCATAAGGACAGCCCAGCACGCAGGAGACGTAGCCGCGCACGCGAATGCCTGCCTCGTTGGCGCGGGCAAGCACCGGTTCGAAGCGCGCTAAAGAGTCGGCAATCGAGCAGTTGATGTTCTTCTGTGAGAACGCTTCCGACGCGGCGCCGAACACCGCGACTTCCTCGACGCCTACCGCCAGGGCGCTCTCGAGCCCTTTGAGGTTAGGCGTTAGCGCCGAATACACCACGCCGGACTGGCGCTGGATACCGTGCATGACCTCGGTGGCATCGCCCATTTGCGGTACCCACTTGGGCGACACGAAACTGGCCGCTTCAATATGACGAATGCCCGCCTTCGCCAGCCGCTCGATCAGCTCGATTTTGGTGCCGGTGGGCACCAGGGTGCCCGGTTCGTTTTGCAGCCCGTCGCGGGGGGACATTTCGAATAGCTTGATAGACGTAGGCAGTGTCATGTTCGGCTCCTATTCGCTGGGGGCAAAGTCGAGTAGCACATCGCCCTGGCCGACGGTATCGCCTGCTTGGAAGTGGAACGTCTCGACGCTGCCATCGGCGGGAGCGGTCATGGTGTGCTCCATTTTCATAGCCTCCATCACCATCAGCGGCATGCCTTTCTCTACGGATACACCGGGTTCCACCAGCAGTGCCACTACGGTGCCGTGCATGGGGGCGGTGAGGGTGGATTCCGTTTCGTGGTGCCCGTGATCGATGGCATCGATGCGTCGCCAGAACAGGCGGGTTTCGCCGCTAGGTTCGGCCATTACGACGACGTGGTCGTCTTTGCGCGCCTGCAAACGACGGCGGTGGCCGTCGAGCGTGACGGCGACGGCGTCGCCGTCAAGCGGTTGTAGACTGGCGCTCAGCGTACTGTCGCCAATGGTGAGCTGCCACTGAGCCTCCAGGGGCGCGCGCTTTCCTTCGACGACCACGACGGTAGGGTCGCTATCCGGCGCTTGGGCACTCGACGGGTCACACAGTGCGATGCGGATGGTATGCGGCGCATTCAGCCGGAAACCGTCGTGGCGGTCCCAGGGGGAGTCGCTTTCGCACTCTTGGGCGAGCTGGTGCAGGCCAATCAGTGCGGCGCTGGCGTAGTCTTCCGTGGAGAACTGTCGCGGAGCAAACAGGGTGGCTTCGTTGCGTTCGATGAATCGCGTATCCAGCTCGACGTTCTTGAAGCCCGGGTGGTTGGCCAAGCGCTGCAGGAAGGCGCGATTGGTCACCACACCCTGCACGTCCAGGGCGGCCAGCGCGCGATTGAGCGTTGCCAGCGCCGCGTCGCGATCCACGCCGTGAACGATGAGCTTGGCGAGCATCGGGTCGTAGTGCATCGACACCGTATCGCCGCTCTCTACGCCGCTGTCCAGGCGTACTTGATCCGCGCCTAGCCCGGCACCTTCCAAGTCCAGCGCAAAGCGGGTCAGCAGACCGGTGGCGGGTAGGAAATCCTGCTTCGGGTCTTCGGCGTAAAGGCGTGCTTCGAAACTGTGGCCGGTAATGGTCAGTTCCTCTTGTCGGCAGGGCAGCGGCTCGCCCATGGCGACTCTTAGCTGCCACTCCACCAGGTCTTGGCCGGTAATCATCTCGGTGACCGGGTGTTCGACCTGTAGGCGGGTGTTCATCTCCATGAAGTAGAACGAGCCGTCGGCGTCTAGCAGGAACTCCACCGTGCCCGCGCCCACGTAGCCAATCTCTTTGGCGGCGCGAACGGCGGCGTCGCCCATGGCGGCGCGCAGTTCAGGTGTCATGCCCGGGGCGGGCGCTTCCTCGATCACTTTTTGATGGCGGCGCTGCACGCTGCAGTCCCGCTCGAAGAGGTAGACGCCGTTGCTGTAGCGGTCGCAGAACACTTGTACTTCCACATGGCGAGGCTGTACCAGATACTTTTCGATCAGCATGCGGTCATCGCCAAACGCGGCTTTCGATTCCCGGCGGCAGCCATCCAGCGCCGCTTTGAAGCCCTCGCCGCTTTCGACGACGCGCATGCCTTTACCACCGCCACCGGCACTGGCTTTGAGCATCACCGGATAGCCGATCTTATCGGCCTCGGAACGCAGTAGTGCATCGTCCTGGTCGTCGCCATGGTAGCCGGGCACCAGCGGCACGCCCGCATTCGCCATGCGCGCTTTGGCGGCAGATTTGTCGCCCATGGCGGCAATCGCAGAAGCTGGCGGGCCGACGAAGGTAATGCCCGCTTGCTCCAACGCTTTGACGAAGGTGCCGTTCTCGGAGAGGAAGCCGTAGCCCGGGTGAATGGCGCCGGTACCGGTGCGTTGGGCGGCCTCAATCACCGCGTCAACGTTCAGATAGCTTTCCCGGGCGGCGGCAGGGCCGAGGCGCACGGCTTCATCGGCGTCACGCACGTGGCGGGCGCTGGCGTCCGCATCGGAGTAAACGGCGACGGTCTTCAAGCCCATACGCCGGGCGGTACGCATCACGCGGCAGGCGATTTCGCCGCGGTTAGCCACCAGCAGCGTGTCGAATTTGGTTGGGGTCAACGTCATGAGCGTGGCTCCGCAGCGTGTTTGTGTTCTTCGGGGGACGTCCAGGCGGGGCGGCGCTTGTCGAAAAAGCTGGCGAGGCCCTCTTGGCCCTCGTCGCTCACTCGCAGCTTGGCAATCACCTGGCAGGTGTGCTCACGGGTGGCGTCGCTATCCGGTGCTTGGGCCACGGCGGCCAGCAGCGCTTTCGTTGCCCGCTGCGCTTGGGGAGAGCCCTGCAGCAGCGTGTCGATCATCGCGTCCATGGCGCTATCCAAGGCGTCGGGGTCTACCACTTGGTGGGCTAACCCCAGGGCGAGCGCAGTGGGGGCATCCATGATTTCCGCGCTCAGCGCGTAGCGGCGCGTCTGGCGCGGGCCAAGCGCGCGTTGCACGTAGGGGCTGATCACCGCTGGCGACAGGCCAATCTTGACCTCCGAGAGGCAGAACTTGGCCTTCTTGGAAGCGATGACGATATCGCAGCAGGCGGCCAAGCCCACCGCACCGCCAAACGCCGCCCCCTGTACGCGGCAAACGGTCGGGCAGGGCAGAGTGTCGAGCCCGTGCATCAGCGCCGACAGCTTGCGGGAGTCGGCGAGGTTATCTTCCAGGTCGTAATCGACCATGCGCTTCATCCAATTCAGATCAGCGCCTGCGGAGAAGCTTTTGCCTTCGGAACCGAGCACCATCACCCGAACGTCACCTGAGCTTGCCAAGTCATGCAGCTTTTCCAGGTGTGCGTTGAGTTCGGCAATCAGGCTGTCGTCAAAGGCGTTATGCACCTCTGGGCGGTTTAAGGTGAGCCGCGCCACGCCTGCTTCGATGAGTAAGGTCGAGTAAGCCATGTGTGCGCCCCTTACATCCGGAACACGCCGAAGCGTGTCTCTTTGACTTCCGCATTCATCGCAGCGGCCAGTGACAGCCCCAGCACGTCGCGGGTTTGTAGCGGATCGATCACGCCGTCATCCCACAGGCGGGCGCTGGCGTAGTACGGGTGGCCCTGGTGCTCGTACTGGTCACGGGTAGGCTTCTTGAAGGCCTCTTCATCCTCTTTGCTCCACTCACGGCCTTCGCGCTCGTACTGCTCGCGTTTTACTTGGGAAAGTACCCCCGCCGCCTGTTCGCCACCCATCACCGAAATACGTGCGTTGGGCCACATGAACAGCAGATTGGGGTCATAGGCTCGGCCACACATGCCGTAGTTCCCGGCACCGAAGCTGCCACCAATCAACACGGTGTATTTCGGCACGTTGGCGCAGGCCACGGCGGTGACGAGCTTGGCACCGTGCTTGGCGATGCCTTCGTGCTCGTACTTGGAGCCGACCATGAAGCCGGTGATGTTTTGCAGGAAGACCAGAGGGATCTTGCGCTGAGCGCACAGCTCGATGAAGTGCGCGCCTTTCACGGCGCTTTCCGAAAACAGCACGCCGTTATTGGCCACGATGCCGACCGGGTAGCCGTGGATGTGGGCAAAACCGGTTACTAGCGTGTCGCCGTAGTAGCGTTTGAACTCGTCAAAGTCGGAGCTATCGACGATGCGGCCGATGACTTCGCGCACGTCGTAAGGCTTTTTCAGATCGGTGCCGACGATGCCGTAAAGTTCGGACGGGTCGAGCTTCGGCGGCCTAGGTGGCTGCATGGCCAGCTGGCCGCGTTTTTGCCAGTTCAGCCGCGACACGCAGGCGCGGGCGAGTTGCAGCGCATGGGCGTCGTTTTCGGCGTAGTGGTCGGCTACGCCGCTCACTTTGGCGTGAACGTCCGCCCCGCCCAGGTCTTCTGCACTAATGCTCTCGCCCGTGGCGGCTTTCACCAGCGGCGGGCCGCCCAGGAAAATCGTTCCCTGCTCTTTGACGATGATCGACTCATCCGCCATGGCAGGTACATACGCACCGCCAGCGGTACAGGAACCCATGACCACGGCAATTTGCGGGATGCCTTCGGCGGACATCGTGGCCTGATTGTAGAAAATGCGCCCGAAGTGGTCGCGGTCGGGGAAGACTTCGTCCTGGCGGGGCAGAAAGGCACCGCCAGAATCGACCAGATAGATACACGGCAGGCGGTGCTTGCGGGCGATCTCTTGCGCGCGCAGGTGTTTTTTGACCGTCAGAGGAAAGTAGGTGCCACCTTTCACGGTGGCGTCGTTGGCCACGATGACGCATTCGACCCCCGAGACGCGGCCAATGCCGGTCACCACGCCAGCGGCCGGCACATCGTCGTCGTAAACGTGGTGGGCGGCCAGCGCAGAAAATTCCAAAAACGGCGAGCCTTCGTCAATCAAGTGGTCGATGCGATCACGTACGAACAGCTTGCCACGGCTCTCATGGCGGGCACGCGCCTTCTCACCGCCGCCTTGCGCAATGGCGGCGGTGAGATCGCGCAGTTGGTGGACTTCGCCGCGCATGGCGGCGTCGTTGGCTTGAAACGCATCGCTGCGCGGGTTGATCTGTGTCGAGAGTGTGCTCATAGCCCGGCCCCGGTTATTATTGTTAAAGACTTTCGCTAAACAGTTCGCGGCCAATCAGCATCCGACGGATTTCGCTCGTACCAGCGCCAATCTCATACAGCTTCGCGTCGCGCAGCAGGCGGCCGGTGGGGTATTCGTTGATATATCCATTGCCGCCCAGTAGCTGAATGGCGTCCAGCGCGACCTGGGTGGCTTTTTCGGCACAGTAAAGAATGACGCCAGCGGCATCCTTGCGTGAGGTTTGCCCACGGTCGCAGGCGGCGGCGACGGTGTATAAATACGCCCGGCAGGCGTTTAGGGTGGTGTACATGTCGGCCACTTTGCCCTGTACCAGCTGGAACTCACCGATAGACTGGTTGAACTGCTTACGCTCATGGATGTAGGGAATGACCACGTCCATGGCAGCCTGCATGATGCCGATGGGGCCTGCCGCCAGTACGGCACGCTCGTAATCCAAGCCGCTCATCAAGACACGAACGCCTTTGCCGACTTCACCTAGCACGTTTTCGGCGGGCACGCGGCAATCTTGGAAGACCAGCTCGCAGGTGTTGGAGCCCCTCATACCCAGCTTGTCGAGTTTCTGGGCAGTCGAGAAGCCCGGCATCCCTTTTTCGATGATGAAGGCCGTAATCCCTTTGGAGCCGGCATCCGGATCGGTTTTGGCGTAGACCACCAGCACGTCGGCATCCGGTCCGTTGGTGATCCACATTTTGTTGCCGTTGAGCACGTAGTGGTCGCCATCTTCTTTGGCGCGAAGCTGCATGGACACCACGTCGGAACCGGCACCCGGCTCTGACATGGCCAGCGCACCCACATGGTCACCGCTGATCAGCTTGGGCAGGTATTTGGCTTTCTGTTCGGCCGAGGCGTTGATCTTGAGTTGGTTGACGCACAGGTTGGAGTGCGCGCCATAAGAGAGGGCCACCGAGGCGCTGGCGCGGGAGATCTCTTCCATGGCAATGCAGTGGGCTAGATAACCCATGCCGCTGCCGCCATCCTCTTCCGGTACCGTAATGCCCAGTAGCCCCATATCTCCGAACTTCTTCCACAAATCGCTTGGAAATTCGTTGTTCTGATCGATCTCCGCGGCGCGAGGAGCGATTTCGCTGGCGGCAAAGGCGTTGACCTGCTCACGCAGCATGTTGAGCTCGTCGTCGAGGCCGAAATTGAGTTCTGTATAGTGGGAAAACATGGTCAATCACCTTGTCGTTGATTGTTAATGGTCGATGGTTAGCAGGTCGTTGGTTTGCGCGTTGCGTTTGCCGTCATTTCGAGGTGGCCGGATGCTTCTCGTTGAGCTCTTCCAGGGCCTGTCGGCAGCGGATCTCCGCACTCTCGAGCTCTAGCTGCACCATCGTGATGTCTTTCATCTGCTGCTCTAGCGCCGCTTTACGCTCGCTGATCTTACTCAGCATCAGGTGCAACTGTTTTTCACTGCCGCTGCGGGTTTCGTCCCACAGTTCGAACAGCTCACGAATCTCTGCCAGCGAGAACCCCAGCCGTTTGCCGCGAAGCGTCAGCTTCAGCCGTACACGATCTTTGCTGCTGTAGATGCGTGTCTGGCCGCGGCGGGTGGGGTGCAGCAACTCTTGATCTTCGTAAAAGCGAATGCTGCGCGTGGTGACATCGAATTCACTGGCTAGCTCGCTGATCGAGTAGGTCTTGCTCATGATCGTTATTCTCGTCGATAGGGGAATGTCCCTATGGAACACTGACCATGAGGCTAAAACAAGTTTACGTTAACGTAAAGCTGACCTTGGCAGCGGGTGCGTAACGCTGAATTTTTATAATTCGTTGTTAATTAAGAAATATAGTGTTTTATTTGGATGCGCCAGCATGGTGCGTAGACCAAAGTTGTAATTGTAATACCCACTGAGAGGTTGCTAGTTTGCAGCTACACCTTACGTTCAGGTAAGGATGCGTTGCTGGCTAACGAGTTTCGCTTCCCACCGTACAAGAACAACAAGAGGCGTATTACCTCATGCGTGCAGACGAAGTGACCAAGGGGCCAGTGCTCGAAACACGAGGGCTGACCAAGGAGTTTCGCGGCTTCACCGCCGTGGATAACGTCAACCTGCAAGTGCAGGAAGGACATATCCACGCGTTGATTGGCCCTAATGGGGCAGGAAAAACCACGGTGTTCAACCTGCTCACCAAGTTTCTCCCCCCTACACGGGGTGACATTCTCTATCGCGGCCAATCCATCACTAGCAAAAAATCCAACGAAATCGCCCAGCTGGGCTTGGTACGTTCGTTCCAAATTTCGGCGGTGTTTGCCCATATGACCGCGCTAGAAAACGTCCGCGTGGCGCTCCAGCGCCAGCTGGGCACCTCCTTCCATTTCTGGAAATCGGAAAAGTCGCTGGATCACCTCAACGACCGCGCCCTGGCGCTGCTCGATGAAGTAGGCTTGCGCGAATACGCCGATACGCTCACCGTCGAAATGCCCTACGGCCGCAAACGCGCGCTGGAAGTAGCGACGACGTTGGCCCTGGACCCCAGCATGATGCTGCTGGACGAACCCACTCAGGGGATGGGCGCCGAAGACGTCGATCGCATCGTGGCACTGATCAAGCGAGTCTCCCAAGGCCGTACGGTGCTGATGGTCGAGCACAACTTGAGCGTGGTCAGCCGACTGTGTGATCGCATTACCGTGCTGGCGCGGGGGGCGGTGTTGGCAGAGGGCGACTACGACAGCGTGTCGCGTAACCCCTTGGTGCGTGAAGCCTATATGGGCAGCGAAGCAGCAGAGGAGGCGACTGCATGAACACCGCTGAAGCTCTCGACTATCAAGATGCGCCCGACAATCAAAGCTTGGAAATGCTGCGCGTGCAGGACCTGCACGCCTTCTACGGCGAGTCGCACATTCTGCACGGCGTGAATTTTGACGTGAAGCGGGGTGAGCTGGTCACTTTGCTGGGCCGCAACGGCGCAGGGCGTAGTACCACGCTCAAAGCGATCATGAACATGGTGGGTCGACGCACGGGGTCGATCGTCATCAATGGCAACGAAACGCTACGCATGAAGCCGCACCACATTCCTCGGTTAGGCATTGGCTACTGCCCGGAAGAGCGCGGCATTTTCGCAAGCTTGGACGTGCATGAAAACCTGCTTCTACCGCCCACCGTGCGTTCCGGCGGTATGAGCCTAGACGAAATTTACGCCATGTTCCCCAATCTCTATGAGCGCCGTAGAAGCCAGGGCACGCGGCTCTCAGGCGGCGAGCAGCAGATGCTGGCCATGGCACGTATTCTGCGTACCGGCGCACGTTTGCTACTGCTCGATGAGATCACCGAGGGGTTGGCCCCGGTCATTGTGCAGAAGCTGGGCGAGGTGCTGGTGCAGTTGAAGGAGCGCGGTATGACCATCGTGCTGGTCGAGCAGAACTTCCGCTTTGCCGCGCCGCTGGCCGATCGCCACTTCGTGATGGACCACGGTCAAATCGTCGAAGAGATCACGGCAGAGCAGTTGCCGTCACGGCGGGAACACTTGAACAGCATGCTGGGGGTATGAATTGCACACTATCTAAACGGTAAGTACGGCCTTAAAAACAACAAACGCAGTACAGATGCTCCACACATCAACGCTTTAGAACGTCCGCATCATAAAAACAAAGGCCCTCGGGGCCAGGAGACGAACATGACCTTTATGAAAAAAACGCTGGCCGCCAGCATCGCCGTTGCCGCTGCCTCTAGCATGGCGATTTCGACCGCTAACGCCGAGATCAGCGATGGCGAGGTACGTATTGGCTATTTGGCCGATATGTCCGGCACCTATCGCGATCTGGCAGGCCCAGGTGGTCAAACCGCCATGGAAATGGCGGTGGCCGATTTTGGCGGTAGCGTGAACGGCTCGCCGATCGTGGTGTTCAGTGCCGATGACCGTAACAGCGCCGACGTAGGGGCCAACACCGTGCGCGAGTGGATCGATCAGCGCAACGTCGATATGGTCGGTGGCCTGGTGGCCTCATCGGTTTCCATTGCCGTGACCAAGGTGCTGGAAGAGAACGACGGTCTGGGTATCGTCTCTGGCTCGGCAGCATCCAGTATTACCAATGAACACTGCACCCCGAACCACATTCATTGGGTATACGACACCTATCCGCTGGCCAACGGTACGGCAAAAGCCGTCGTCGAACAGGGCGGCGATAGCTGGTTCCTACTGACCGCTGACTACGCCTTCGGTCATGCGCTGGAAGCCGACGTGACCAGCGTGGTCGAGGCCAACGGCGGCGAAATCGTCGGTGGCGTGCGTCATCCGTTCCCCACCAGTGATTTCTCCTCCTATATTCTTCAGGCACAAGGTTCTGGCGCGAAAATCGTGGGTCTCGCCAACGCCGGAGCCGACACGGTCAACGCCATTACCACCGCCAGCCAGTTCGGCTTGACCCAAAGCGGCCAGCAGCTTGCGGGCCTGCTGATCTTCTTGAACGACGTGCACGCGCTGGGCCTGGAGGCTACCCAAGGTCTGCTGCTGACCACCGGTTGGTACTGGGATATGGATGACGAGGCGCGCGCGTGGTCCGAGCGTTACTTTGAAGAGACCGGACGCATGCCCACCATGGTGCAAGCCGGTATTTACTCCAGCACCATGCACTACCTGAAAGCCGTGGAAGCCGCAGGGACAGATGACCCCGAAACCGTGCGCGCCAAAATGGCCGAAGAGCCGATCAACGACTTCTTCGCCCGTAACGGCAGCATCCGTGAAGATGGCCGCATGATCCATGACATGTACCTCGCTCAAGTCAAAACGCCGGAAGAGTCCACCGGCGAATGGGATCTTTACGAAATCCTGAGCACTATCCCCGCCGCAGAAGCCTACCGTCCGCTATCAGAAAGTCAGTGCTCGCTGGTGCAAAACTGAGGGGCTAAACGCCGCGAGTCAGGGTGTTGGTCGCCTTGGCTCGCCGCCAAGCAAGCCGTAACGGCGTAATGAAAAGGCGTTATTCACTATAAATGCGCTGGGGCGGCCCGCTGGGCTGCCCGCTTAGCGGCGAGGAGAGTCATACCATGACGATGATATTCGGCGTGCCAATGGCCGTGTTCATGGGCCAGCTAACGCTTGGGCTCGTGAACGGTGCCTTTTACGCACTGCTTAGTTTGGGCCTGGCGGTCATCTTCGGCCTACTGAAGATCGTCAACTTTGCCCACGGGGCGCAGTACATGCTGGGCGCCTTTGCCGCGCTGCTGGGCTTTCGTTATCTGGGCATCAATTATTGGCTAGCTCTGATTTTGGTGCCGCTGGTGGTGGGCGGTTTTGGCATGCTGCTGGAGCGTTTTCTGCTGCGTCGCATTGCTCACCTGGACCACCTTTACGGACTACTGCTGACCTTCGGATTAGCGCTGATTTTCGAAGGCACGCTGATCAACTTTTTCGGCGTTTCTGGAGCGCGTTACGCCACCCCCGAGATTCTGCAGGGCGGCCTGAACCTGGGCTTCATGTTCCTGCCGACCTACCGCGCATGGGTATTGGTAGCGGCGCTTGCTATGTGTCTTTTCACCTGGTTCATGATCGAGCGTACCCGTTTGGGCGCTTACCTGCGGGCGGGTACCGAAAACTCCCAGCTCATGCAGGCGTTTGGCGTGAACGTACCGCTGCTGATTACGTTGACCTACGGGTTCGGGGTTGGGCTTGCCGCCTTTGCAGGCGTGCTGGCGGCACCGCTGTACCCGGTGTCGCCCACCATGGGATCTAGCCTGCTGATCGTGGTGTTTGCCGTGGTGGTGATTGGCGGTATGGGCTCGATCTTAGGCGCTATTTTGACGGGGTTGGGTATGGGGATCATCGAAGGGCTGACCAAGGTGTACTACCCCGAAGCCTCTAACACCGTGATCTTTTTGGTCATGATCTTGGTGCTCATGTTACGCCCCGCTGGGCTGTTTGGTAAGGAGGCTTAACCATGACAACCACGTCTTCCTCTTCATCTTCGGCCACGTCGCTGCCCTCGGCAGTGCAGGAGCGCCAGCGGCGCGCCAAACTCCGCCGCAACATGTTTTATCTGGCGCTGTTGGTAGTGGGGTTGGTTGCGCCCTTCGTAGCGTACCCGGTCTTTTTGATGAAGATTCTCTGTTTTGCGCTGTTTGCTTGCGCTTTCAATCTGCTGTTGGGCTATGCCGGGCTGCTCTCGTTTGGCCATGCGGCCTTCTTGGCGACCGGTGGCTATGTGACGGGCTATCTACTGGCCAGCTATCCAGGCCTCACGCCCGAACTGGGTATTCTCGCAGGCACGGCGATGGCGACGCTGCTGGGGGCGCTGTTTGGCGTGCTCTCCATTCGTCGTCAGGGCATCTACTTTGCCATGGTGACGCTGGCACTTGCACAGCTGATGTTCTTCGTGTTCGTGCAGTCGTCGTTTACCGGTGGGGAAGATGGCCTGCACGGCGTGCCGAGAGGGCATCTGTTCGGGATGCTCGACCTGAGCAGTAACCTCGCCATGTACTACTTCGTGTTTGCAGTTTTCGTGTTTGGCTTTGCCGTCATTCAGCGCGCCGTTCACTCCCCCTTTGGGCAAGTTCTGAAAGCCATTCGTGAAAACGAGCCGCGTGCCGTGTCGCTGGGCTATAACGTGGATGCCTACAAGCTGTTGGCATTCGTGCTCTCGGCCGCGCTCGCGGGTTTGGCGGGTTCCACCAAGACCGTGGTGTTCCAGTTGGCCTCGCTCACTGATGCCCACTGGCATATGTCGGGCGAAGTCATTTTGATGACGCTGCTGGGCGGCGTCGGCACGCTGCTCGGTCCTCTAATGGGAGCGGGGCTGGTGGTCAGCTTACAGCACCTGCTGGCGCAGTCGCCGCTAGGTAACTGGGTGAGTGTGATTCTCGGCATCATCTTCGTGATATGCGTACTCAGCTTCCGTAGCGGCATCGTTGGCGAGCTGGCCAAGATGTACCGCAAGAACTTCAAATGATCGATTCCCGTTAACCGCGTCTGTCCGTGGATTGGGTGCCTTTGGGCACCCTTTTTTCTGCCTGATCGGAAGCGTTGGTCACCTTCTACGCCAAAGGTATTGGGGGATTGGGTTGCGCCGCACAAGCTAAAAATATAAGTTAACGTAAACGTCAACATTGCCAATAATGACAACACCCGTGTGTGACTGTCCCACTGCCTCAAAAGGGCGCAGGCCACCCACGCGCTGTGGAGATACGCCATGAATTTCGAGCTAAGTGAAGACCAGGTCGCCTTTTCCGATATGGCCCGAGCGTTCGCTCAGAACGAGCTAGAGCCCCACGCCGCCGAATGGGACGCAGAATCTTTTTTCCCCGTCGATGTGATTCGTAAAGCAGGGGAGTTGGGCTTTTGCTCGCTCTACGCCCCGGAAAGCGTCGGTGGGCTGGGACTTTCACGGCTAGATGCCAGCATCATTTTCGAGCAGCTCTCGATGGGCTGCACTTCCACTACCGCATACCTCACCATCCATAACATGGTGACCTGGATGCTGGCCGATTTCGGCACGCGGGAGGCCGTGGCGCAGTGGGGCGAAAAGCTGGCGACGGGGGAGCTATTGGGCTCCTACTGTCTGACCGAGCCCAATTCAGGGTCCGATGCAGCATCCCTCAAAACCACCGCAAAGCGCGATGGCGAACACTATGTGTTGAACGGCAGCAAGATGTTCATCTCCGGGGCGGGCAGCACCGACTTCCTGGTGGTGATGGCGCGGACCGGCGGTGAAGGCCCTGGCGGCGTTTCCGCCTTTGCGGTGGATGCCAAGAGCGAGGGCATCAGCTACGGCCGTAAAGAAGACAAGATGGGTTGGAATAGCCAGCCCACCCGTATGATTACCTTCGAAGACGTGCGCGTCCCCGCTAACCACCTGCTGGGTAACGAAGGTGACGGTTTCAAAATCGCCATGAAGGGGCTGGACGGCGGGCGTATTAACATTGCCACCTGTTCCATCGGCACGGCCCAGCAGGCGTTGAATAAAGCCCGCGAGTACATGCTCGAGCGCAAGCAGTTCGGCAAGCGTTTGGCCGATTTTCAGGCCCTGCAGTTTCGCCTGGCCGATATGGTCACCGAGCTCGTCGCCGCACGTCAGCTAGTGCGCATGGCCGCCACCAAGCTGGATGCGGGTCACCCGGATGCCACCACTTATTGCGCCATGGCCAAACGCTTCGCGACGGACGTGGGCTTCAAAGTATGCGATGAAGCGCTGCAGCTCTACGGTGGCAATGGCTACATCAAGGAGTACCCAATGGAGCGCTACGTGCGCGATACCCGCGTACACCGTATTCTGGAAGGCACCAACGAAATCATGCGGCTGATCATTTCCCGCCGCGTACTGGCCGACGGTGCCGCCGAGCTATAGTCGCCGGGGCACTTGCCACCGAGCCCCTTTCATAACAAGGACAAACGATGAGTTGCGTACTGTTTGAAGAGCACACCACCCAAGATGGCCATGTGATTGGCGAGATCACCTTGAACGCCGAGCGCTCGCTCAACGCGCTGACGTTGGACATGATCGAAGAGATCCTGCCGCGCCTGAGTCAGTGGCAATCTGACGATCGGGTCGTGGCCGTGCTGCTGGATAGCGCCGGTGAAAAAGCCTTCTGCGCCGGTGGCGATGTGGTCAATCTCTACAAAGCCATTCAAGGCGAGGGGGCCGCTGACTTCCCCGAGCGCTTCTTCGAGAACGAATACCGTCTGGATTATCAGCTCCATACGTTTCCCAAACCGGTGATTTGCTGGGGCAACGGCATCGTGATGGGCGGCGGCATGGGGTTACTCAGCGGCAGCAGCCACCGCATCGTCACCGAAACCTCGCGGCTGGCCATGCCGGAAGTCACCATTGGGCTGTACCCCGACGTGGGGGCGAGCTGGTTCCTCAACCGTTTGCCGGGCGGTGCCGGGCGGTTTTTGGCGATGACCGGCGGGCAAATCAACGCACCGGACGCGGTTCATTTAGGCCTGGCCGATCGCGCCATTGCCAGCCACCAACGTGGCGCATTGGCTGAAAAGCTGTTGGCCGCTAACTGGGGCGAGGGTGCAGAGACCGACGCCCACGGCGTGGTGAACCGCGTGCTACGCGAGCTTGAGCAAGCCTCCCAAAACGTCTTTGCGGAGATGGAAGCGCCGGTTTACAAGTCTGCTTCCATGATTCGTGAGCTAATGGACCACGACACCGTCGAGCAGATGGTCGAGGCCGTATTGGCCGTTCGGACCGACGACCAGTGGTTCAGCAAAGCGCAAAAAACTTTGGCCCACGGCAGTCCCGTGTCGGTCAAACTGATCCACGAGCAGCTCAGCCGCGCCAAACACATGTCGTTGGCGGAAGTCTTCCAATTCGAGCTGGCGCTTTCGGTGCAGTGCTGCCGCCACCGAGAGTTCCCCGAAGGGGTGCGCGCGCTGCTGGTGGATAAAGACGGTCAGCCAAGCTGGACCTATCCGGATGTGGCCTCGGTCGAACCTACTTTCATCGACGAGTTGCTGGCATCGCCTTGGGATACCAACCCGCTGGCAGACTTGGCATAACGTACCCTCATGCACCGCACATGACACGCTAACAAGGACAAAAAGATGACTACCGTTGCGTTTATTGGATTAGGCAATATGGGCGGCCCCATGGCCGCCAATCTGGCGAAAGCAGGCTTTACCGTGCGGGCCTTCGATCTCTCCGCTCAGGCGCTGGAGACCGCCCAATCGCAAGGCTGCGACGTTGCCACCACCGCCACAGAGGCCGCTACCGACGCCGATTTCATCATCTCCATGCTACCCGCAGGCAAGCACGTGCGGGGGCTTTACGTAGACGGCGACGCGCCGCTGTTCGACGTCATCAAACCCAGTGCCTTGGTGATCGATTGCTCTACCATTGACGCCGACACCGCCCGCCAAGTCGCCGCCGCCGGAGCAGAAAAGGGCATTGGTTTTATGGATGCGCCGGTCTCCGGTGGGGTAGGCGGTGCCCAAGCGGGCACGCTGACGTTTATCGTCGGTGGCTCGGAAGAGCAGTTCGCCCAGGCGCAGCCGGTGCTGCAAGCCATGGGTAAAAACATCTTCCACGCGGGCAACCACGGCGCGGGGCAGGTCGCCAAAGTGTGCAACAACATGCTGCTGTCGATTCTGATGGCAGGTACCTGCGAAGCGATCAACATGGGCGTCAAAAATGGCCTCGACCCCGCCGTGCTTTCGGAAATCATGAAGCAAAGCTCCGGCGGCAACTGGGCACTGAACGTCTACAATCCTTATCCAGGGGTAATGGAAAACGCACCCGCCTCGAAAGGCTACCAAGGCGGTTTCCAGGTCGACCTGATGATCAAAGACCTGGGCCTTGCCATGGATGTCAGCCAGCAGAGCGCTTCCCCGGTGCCCATGGGCTCCGCCGCTCGCTCGCTGTTCACCCTGCACAAGGCAGGAGGCAACGGCAAACTCGACTTCTCCAGCCTGCTCAAGTTGTATCAAGATAAGAGTGAGTAGTGAGTGGTAAACCGTGAGGCGATGGCGTAGCGCGGGGTAACGAGCAGCGCCAGGCACCCGCGAAGGGCGGCAACGCCCCCCTGGCCCGCCACTTCAATCTATCTAGCATAAGGACTGCCATGATTACGCTTTGGGGCCGCAACAACTCCACCAACGTCAAAAAAGTACTCTGGGTACTGGAAGAGCTAGCGCTGCCCCACGAGCAGATCGTGGCGGGCCTGCACCACGGCGTGAACGACACGCCGGAGTACCTCGCCATGAACCCCAATGGCCTGGTGCCGCTACTCAAAGACGACGCGACGCAAAGCGTGCTGTGGGAGTCCAATACCATTCTGCGCTACTTGGCAGCGCAGTACGCTCCTAATCATCTATGGATCGAAGAGCCCGCCAAGCGGGCGCAGATGGAAAAGTGGATGGATTGGTCCACCAGTCTGCTCACCCCCGCCCACCGCACCACTTTGATGGGGTACGTTCGCACCCCGCCGGAACAGCGCGATAGCGAACGGCTAAACCCTGCCATTGCTACCTGTGAAAAACTCCTCGCCCAGCTAGACACCGCGTTGAGCCAGCAGCCTTGGTTCTCCGGCGACGCCTTCGGCCTCGCCGATATCGCCATCGCCCCGTTCACTTATAACCTGCTCAACAGCGGCCTCTCCTGGCAACCCCGCCCGCACCTCCAGCGCTGGACAGAACGACTCGCCGAACGGCCCGCCTACCGCAAGATCGTGATGATTCCAGTCACTTAAAAACTCATTTTAAACTCGGAAGGTATCGTCGCCGCCGAAGAGGGTCAACCACCCTGTAGCGCGGCGTAACGAGCACCGCGAGGCACCCGCGAAGGGCAGCAACACTGCCCCTGGGCTGTTGTCTTAAAAGCCGACTTCCACTTGCGCCAACTCCCTATCCAACCCCTTCAATACCTCACACCTCAACCCATGCCGCTCAGCGCGCTCAATCAACGGCCCTAAAATCGCCCCCCGCTCGGTCAGCCGTTTGGCCTCAACATCCTGCAACATCGAGGCTTTATTGTTCGCGGTGTTCTCCACCACCTGCCACACCAGTTCCAACCAGGCGGCTTCACCCTCGCCACCGTTCGGCGGCACAACCCCTTCCTTCGCTAAAATCGCCGCGACTTCCCTCACCACGGCCACTACGCGGCCTGAATAGGCATCTCCACGAAGCTCCCCATTACGCACGCCATGCAGCGCCACTAACGGGTTAATCGCCGCATTCACCGCTAACTTCTGCCACAGACGGCTGCGAATATCGTTCACCGCTGAAGCAGTAAGCCCAGCCTCACTCAGCAGCACCGCTAAGGATGCCGCTAACCCGGCGTGCTGGTTATCTAAATCCCCCACAAACGTTGGCCCGCGCCCGGCGTGTACTACGCCATCATCTCCGGTTAAGTACGCCCCCTGAGTGGTGGTAGCGCACAGCACCGGCCCTGGCCACGTTTGGGTAATACGCGGCTGCGCATAAAAACCGTTCTGCCACAGTACCAGTGGAGTAGAAGGGGGCAGCGCGCTCTTGATACTCGACAGCGCCGCCTCGGCGGCCATGGCTTTGGTGGTGATGTGCACGAACGCAGGTGGTGCAGGCGTATCCGCCACCAACTGTTCAGCGGTAAGTGAGGTTAAATGCTGAACACGCACGTCGCCTTCCGGCGTGGTCAGCACCTGCCGCGATGGCAATGCACGGCGGCCAATTACCGCTACATCAACGAGCGGGGCTAGGGAGTGCGCTAACAAACGGCCAATGGCCCCAGGGCCAAGAATCCAGTGGGTGGTCATGGAGGAAGCATCTTCAGCAGCGAACGTGTTGCAAAGCTTACCTTTTTCGGTATGAAGAGGCTAAGAGTGAAAAGAACGGTGTGTGACTAGTTTCAATTGACGTCGATTCAAAAGATATGCCAATTCGTTCGGTAGTGTATTTGAAGAGGTCTAATCAAGACGATGAGCAAATGGTGGAGAACAATCCCGGTCATCAGTGGAAATCGCGCACAATCCACAAAAATAGAGCAACAAATGGAGCGGTAAGCCAAACCACAATAACCCTCAGCCCGATAACCCCCCAGGACCACCCACAAAACCGCTCAACAGCCGCTCGATTTCCTGGGCAGGCATCGGGCGGAAGAAGAAGAATCCTTGGATGAGATCGCAATGTAGGTCGCGCAGCAGGGAGAGCTGTTCGGCATTCTCGACGCCTTCGGCCACTACCTCTAATCCCAATCGATGACCGATGAGGATGGCGCCTTCCAGAATGGCTCGGTCTTTTGGCTGGATAGGCGCATCCTGAATGAAGGAGCGGTCGATCTTCAAGGCCGTGGCGGGGAAGTGCTTGAGGTAGCTTAGGGAGGAGTAACCAATCCCGAAATCATCGATCGCAATGCGTATACCGCGATGATAAAGACGCCAAAGGTCTTCGAGGACGGTCTCGTCGGCTTCGATGAGGATGTTCTCGGTCAATTCGATGCCGATATCCTGCGGGGCCAAGCCATGGCGCTGTAGCGTGTCCTCGAAACGTTTGAGGGCGCCGGGACGTGTCAGTTGCCGACCCGAGATATTGATGTCGATCCGGTGCTGATGAAACCCCTTGGCACGCCACGCTACCTGCTGGTGACAGGCTTCTTCGATGACCCAATCGCCGAGACGATGGATCAAACCGGAGCGCTCGGCCAGCGGGATGAACTCGGCAGGCGAGATCGTCGGGCCCTCGGGGGGCTTCCAGCGCAGCAACGCTTCGAGGTTCTCTATTCCTCCGCTGACCGCGGAGACTTGCGGCTGGTAGTGCAGGGAGAGTTCGCCATTATCCAAGGCCTCTTCGAGTCGCGACGAAAGATAGTGCTGGCGAACCAGCTCATCATGCAGCTTCTGCTGAAAGAAACGTACGGTACCGCGGCCCTCGAGTTTGGCCCGGTTCTTGGCCACATCGGCATTTCGTATCAATTCCCGTGACGATTCACCATTGTCAGGAAAGAGCGCCACGCCCAGGCAGGCCGTGACCTGACGCTCCCGACCATCCAAGACGAACGGTTTCCGAAAAACATTCTGAATACGACGAACCACGCGTTCGACATTGGTGGCTAAATGGCCGCAGGGAAAGGCCAGCACGAACTCATCGCTAGAGACGCGAGACACCAGGTCAGTGACGCGCTGGCACTCCCGCAGGCGTCGAGTCAGCTCCACGAGCAGGCGATCGCCCTGGTCATAACCAAGGGCATCATTGATCTCGACGAAGTGATCGATATCTAAATAAAGGGTGGCAAGACTGTTGCCCACACGGCGACAGGATTCCAGCAGGTTGTCCAGGTCCCTCTCGAAGGTCTGCCGGTTAGGGAGATGGGTGAGCCTGTCGAAGCGGGTGGCAAACTCCAGGTCCCGGTGGGCACGTTTCTGGTCAGAAAGATCGACATCCACGCAAAACAGCAAGGGGGCATCGGTATGCTCATTGAGCATCAGGTGCTGTGAATAGACCGATATCAGTTCGCCGGTTTTGTGAATGAGTTCGAGCTCTCCGGCGGGTATGGCGACGCCTTCTTCGATCCAGGCGCTATGCGCCTGAATCACTCCCTCACGCATAGGGCCCGGAATGATCAGGTCCTCCAGTAACTCTCCCAGGGCTTCTTCAGGTGTATAGCCATAGAGGCGGGTGCTGCCTTCGTTCCAGTAAATGACGCGTCGATCGCGGTCGTACCCTTGAACGGCCACTTTGGGAAGGCTTTCCAGCAGGGTGCGAAATCGTTGTTCACTTTCTAAGTATTGGCGGCGTACTAACTCGATCTCTTCTCTGCCTGCATCATGTAGATCGACGTCCTCCGCTGGCGGCGGCTTGGACACCTGAAACCGCTCATTGGAAAACGCCTTGGGGTGCTTCTTCGGACGTTCCAGATCTCTGTGATGTCGGGAATCGCGGGCAGTCATAGGATCCACTTAAAGAAAAACACTTTCAATGGCCATCATAAGGGTAACCATAAGGCATTTTGTTGTATTTATCCTACACCTATTGGTAGGAGATGAATTACTCCGATATAACGCCGACGGTCTGATCCTTTTGGCAACAAAATCACTCTTTTTACCTACATTTCTTTGACATATCCTTGCAAATCTTTTCATTTTTCTTCTGTTGGCCGGGGTATTGATACCGGCCGCACCGGGCAATTCCGCCCAAAGAACAGGAGAATACTCACATGAAACTCGATACTCTCACACACGGTGTCGAACTTCCCTCTATGTCTGTCCATCCCATTGCCGAGTATTGGCGTCCGGAAGTGATCGAGGCGCTGCGGCATCAGGATTGGGCGAAGACCGATCTTCGCGAGCGAATCGATCTGGCTGCCTGGCAGGGGTTCGTG
This sequence comes from Halomonas sp. MMH1-48, assembly GCF_022348105.1. NCBI lineage: Bacteria > Pseudomonadati > Pseudomonadota > Gammaproteobacteria > Oceanospirillales > Halomonadaceae > Halomonas > Halomonas sp. MMH1-48. The sequence goes on along the minus strand of NZ_JAKRFL010000001.1, from coordinate 256,114 downwards.
GCGGACTTGCCCCGCGATCCTTATGTCAATCTTCGCTGGAAGCGGATGTCATGGCTCGCTCTGAATGATCAGGGAGAGGTAGAGGATATGGGCCAGTGCCCCATGGCACAGGGAGGCGCTTTCAACGATGCGGAAAGCATGGCGGATCGCTTGCGGTATTATGATCCGCTGACGCAAGCGTTTTTAGAACGCCCCGATGTCAAGGCTTTCGTTCTCGCCTGGGCAACGCTTTGGGGCATCGGTGCGCACGAACCCATTCTGATGCAGATCACTGGGGTTCGCGGGGAAGGTGCCGTCGACCCTCTTCAGGGGCAGGGGATTCATGCCGATGGCTGCAAGGCGCTTAGCATTCTGGTCCTCAATCGGGAAAACGTCGCGGGCGCCGAAAACCACCTCTTTGCCGACAAGGCGGGCACGCAGTCATTGGTCGATATCACGCTGAACCCTGGTGATATTCTTCATCTGCGCGACGATCGGCTGTTTCACAGTGTCGATGGGATCGAACAGCTCGATAGTGAGGCCCCTTTCGAGCGTTTTATCATCATTATAAATAGCCGATTCGTGGATGATTTCCAAAACCGGATATTGCGTCGTCATTTCCCAAAAGCGGTCCTCAATGAGCGTCGCTGACACTCGCGGTAACTTGAACAACGAGTAATCACAGCGCCCCCGGGGTTCCGGGGGCGTTTTGCGTCGAGTCACTGTTTTCAGGGAGCGACGCGGTTACTGGCACTGGTGAAGCCCATCAATGAAATATCCAAATCTATACGGTCGCCGCGGGGACCTATCATGCTGAGGGTGGCTGTCGTTCCATTGCGCAGCTGTTGCAGCATAGCGGGCTCGATGGGGGCGTCAGCGCGGCAGCCTTGTTCCTGACAAACCTGATAGGGGAACTGGATAGGCTCTCCATTATCCACCACTAACTGCAAGCCCGCTGCCAAGCGAACCCCCAGTGGCACGAAGAAGCTCATGACGGGTCCGTCGATTTGCGGGGGGTGTTCGAGCACGACCTGCATCAATGGTTGGTCGCCGCCGGGCTGTGTGACCATTTGTACCATCGCGCAGCGAGCCGGGCCTTGGCTATCTTGGCAGCGTACTTCCCAATCTTGAAACGACTCGGTCGTGACATTACTTCCAGGTGCTGATCCCGGCTGTTGGCCGAAGGCGCTGGATGAAAACGCCAAGATCGATAACAGTCCCATCGTGCATAAGGTTTGAGTAAACCGGTGTGGCATTGCCTAATCTCCTATAGGTTTATGGATGGTGGATGAGGCTACCACCATGCCTGCTTGCTCCCTCGATATCCAGCGTAGTGACGATAGGCGCCAGGGTCGAGTGGGGACGCCTCTCTTCGACGCTAGTTGCTAACCTTTAGTAAGCTGCTTTGCCAGCGAAGCGACGTATACTCTGCGTCATGTTTCTCGATTTAGGCGACCTTTACGCATGTGTCTTCGATGTGTCAGACCCGTTTTCTTCCTCGCTCTATTGGCTTTGCTGGCGGGCTGTGGAGAAACGCCCACCGGGCGCTCCCAGCTGGCTCTAGTACCCGGCCCGTTAATGGCGGATATGGGCGCCGATGCTTTCGATCAGTTACGCAACACACAACCCATCAGCCGTGATGCGCAAGCGAACCAACTCGTCCAGTGCGTGGCGCGTTACGTGGTGGCCGGTGCCGAGGCGAGCTACCCTGGGCTCGATTTCCCTGAACGCTGGGAGGTGGTGGTATTTGAAGACCCTTCCCCCAATGCGTTTGCGCTGCCGGGCGGGCGGATCGGTGTGCATAGCGGCTTGCTGCGAGTGGCGCAAACCCCTGCACAGCTAGCTGCCGTCATGGGGCATGAAGTGGCTCACGTACTGGCCGACCACGGCAACGAACGCTTGACCCAAGAGCTGGGCATCAAGGCCGTGCTCGTAGTGGTAGGGCTGTTGGGAGAGGGCGAGTTTGGTAACCAGCAACTGATGCAGGCGTTGGGCGTGGGCGCTCAACTGGGCATTAGCCTGCCGTTTAGTCGTACTCACGAAGAGGAGGCCGACTTGATGGGCCTTGAGATCATGGCTCATGCCGGGTTCGACCCTCAGCAGAGCGTGGCGTTATGGCAGAACATGGCGGCTGCGGGTGGGGGGCAGCCGCCGGAATTCCTGTCCACCCACCCTGCCCATGAATCGCGCATACGGGCACTGCGAGGGGCGCTGGAAGAGGCCGATGCGACTTACCGCACGGTTGCTCCAGCGCAGTGTTGAGCAGAGCAGCCACCTTGTATTATCGAATTGAAAAATGGCGGAATAACGTGGGGAGTGTGGCGCTGTGCCGTTACAAAAAAAGCAGGATGTGGTGCATGGGCTAACCGGCCAATTTTGCGATGCTAGGCGTGAGCAGAGGTATCGTTGGTCTATCCAAGAACGCGTGCGAAGCGAGTTCCGTCTTGCCGTGAGCGTGGCGGCTGGTGTGTTTGGCATGTTTGCCATCGCGGATTACTACTTGTTGGGTCTTACCCGTGCGTTTTATACGCTGTTGGCCCTGCGCGTTGTGGTGGTCAGTCTATGCCTGTTGGTGGTGTATTTGGTGCGGCAGGGTAGCAAGTGTGATGACCGTCGTTGGCTACATGCCATACCGTTGTGGGTATTCGCCACGGGTATCATTTTGATCGTGCCGTTGCGTCCTGAGAGCCTATCCACGCAAATCACGGCCGTAGTGGTAGCCACGATGGCGTTCTATCTGCTGATTCCCAATCGCTTGATGATCGTGACGGCGGCAAGCCTCTATCTAAATATTGGCTTTTTAGTGGCGGCGGTGCTGTTTGCTGATGTGGCACCCGTGCCGACACTGTTGATCTCGTTGCTGCTGATCATGGGCATGGTGGTGGGGTTTTTTGCCTTGCTGCGCCTGGAAATCTTGCAGCGCAAGCAGTATGCGCTATTGCATGAAGAGCGCGATCAAAATAGCCAGCTTCATCAAGAAATCGCCCATCGGAAGTCGTTAGAAGAGCAGTTGAGGGTGCTGGCTGAGCGGGATGCGTTGACGAAACTCAATAACCGGGGCCACTTTATGAACGTGGCTAAACAGCTGCTGCAGAGCTGCCAAGCCGATCGTACGCCGTTCAGCCTATTGATGATCGATGTGGATCACTTCAAACACATCAACGACACCTGGGGGCACAGCTATGGCGATGGGGTGCTGGTCCGTATTGCCGAGGTCTGCGCCAACGCGCTGCGCCCATCGGATGTGATCGGACGCTTTGGTGGGGAAGAGTTCGTGGTGGCTCTGCCGAGCACAAGTGCTGCCGAGGCGGAGCACATCGCCGAACGCTTGAAGCAGCGAGTGGCGGCATTGGTCTTTAAAGATGGCGTGAGCGAACTGACACCGAGCGTCACCATCGGCGTAGCCACCAAAGATGCAGAAGCGAGTGGATTGGAGGCGTTGATCAAACGCGCTGATGAATTACTCTATGAAGGCAAACGCGCTGGTAGAGACCGCGTGGTGGTAGGCCGCGAAGGTCTCAGTCCCCGTTAACCAACCGGCTTTGATGTGATGTTGCCCAGCCAATGGCTACTACTTGCCGATCTCGTGCTGATTCTCCACGTGCTGTTCGTCGCTTTCGTGGTGGTTGGCGTGGTGGCTATTTACGTTGGGCGAGGATGCCGCTGGGCGTGGGTCCATCATCGTCCGTTTCGGTTACTCCATTTGAGCGCCATTGGTTATGTAGTGGCGCAGGCATGGTTAGGAGTGGTATGCCCGTTAACTACCCTGGAAATGGCGCTACGCGCCGAGGCGGGCGTTGCTACCTATGCAGGATCGTTTATTCAGCACTGGTTGCATCGTTTGCTTTATTTCTCCGCGCCAGAATGGGTGTTTGCGGTGGTCTACACGCTGTTTGGTGGATTAGTGCTGGCCAGTTGGTGGGTCGTCCCACCGAGGCGGCGAGGTAAACCACAGGGTTAAACACTCTACATGGTGATATACATTTGAATAACTGGCGGTTAGCCAGCAATGCCGTGCCGATTTCGAGAGACAGATGTAACCTCCCCTCCCAATAGCGCCACCCCTGACACCGTTGGCCCTCGGCAGGCCATCTTGTTGATGGCAGCCGTCACTTGTTGCGCCTATTTTGAAAATATATGATACATATATATTGTGTATTCATTTCATATATTGGGTGGCGTGATGGGTATCGTGAAGATTGACGATCAGTTGCATGAAGAGTTGCGCAAGGCGAGCACGGTGATGGTGCGGTCAATCAACGCACAGGCGGAGTATTGGATCAAAATAGGCATGCTGGCTGAGGCAAACCCCAGTATGTCTTTCACTGACATTATTCATGAACAAATGAAGCAAGCCGACGTGGATGTCAGGAAGGTGATGGGTGAGTAGGGTTGCGCTGAAAAGTCCAGCAGAGCTTGCCTTGATGCGTGAGGCTGGAAAGCTGCTGGCGCAGGTATTTCACTATCTCGATACGCGCATCGTGCCGGGGATCTCGACGATGGCTATCGACCGCTGGGCCGAGCGTTACATTGTCGATGAGCTGCACGCCCGGCCGGCGAGCAAGGGCCAGTACGATTATCCCTTCGTATTGAATGCCTCGGTGAATCACGTGGTATGTCATGGTATCCCATCCGACACCCAGATATTGACATCGGGGGATATCGTTAATGTGGATATCACCCTGGAAAAAAACGGCTTTATTGCCGATTCCAGCAAAACGTATTTGGTAGGGGACGTGACGCCCAACGCCAAGCGTTTGGTGGATAAAACCTATGAAGCCATGTGGCAGGGTATCCATGCGGTCAAGCCCGGTGCCACATTAGGCGACGCGGGGTACGCCATTCAGTATCACGCTGAACGCCACGGCTATTCGGTTGTACGTGAATATTGCGGCCACGGCATTGGTCGTGAGATGCACGAAGAGCCTCAAGTGCTGCACTATGGTAAGCGGGGCAAAGGCCTTACGCTGCAAGAGGGAATGGTGTTCACCATTGAGCCCATGATCAATATGGGCAAAGCCAAAATCAAAACCAAGCGCGATGGCTGGACCGTTGTCACCAGCGACAAAAAGCTCTCGGCGAGTGGGAGCACACCGTGGCTGTGACGGCGACGGGGGTTGAAGTGCTGACGCTGCGCGATGACGAACACCTACCCGCCCTCGGCGATTAGCGCGGCGTCATCATCCTCTTCTGGCGAAGCGTCCCATGTGCGTTAAGCTGAAACGGCAGGTGCTAACATGTGCTTGTCGTACTGCGCTAATGCTCAAAGAAAAGGATGTCGACGATGGCGAAAAAACCAACGGATAAGGGCAATATGCCCACACAGCAGCCACGCGCCACGGTTGCTTGTGGCCCTGAGAAGCTGCTGCTGGACGCCCTGGAGCGCGGAGGGAGCTGCCTGGAGACCGGGCGCTTTCTCATCAGCTACCGCGATGGCCAAGTGGAAGAGGGCATCCAGGCATTGAAAGCCCATCACCTACGCGTCGCGGATGCCCGTGACTTCAACGATCAAGCGGTGAGCCTCGAGGAAGCCGGAGATGCCGAGGCAATGGTGTTTCCTGAGATCGGCGTGGCGCTGATTGGCGGTGATGCCATCGAGCATCATGGCATGGGCGTGCTGGATGCGCTTGCGGCAGATAGCCCCATCGAGATCATCGAGCCGGAGTATTTTGCGTTCTCGGAACACTCGGAGTATCTGCGTGGCTTCTTACGTGCTGCCACTACTATCGCACAGGATTTGGGCGTAGAACTGGATAGCGAAGAGGCCCCGTCCGAACTAGAAACAGCGCTGCGGCCGACCTGGGGGTTAAGCCGATGCAAGGTGCCGCAAAGCCGCTGGAGCGGGGCGGGCATCAAAGTCGCTGTATTGGATACCGGCATGGATCTGGGCCACACCGATTTTGCAGGCAGGGAGTTCGTTACCCGCTCGTTCGTTGGAGAGGCCGTCCAGGACATGAACGGGCACGGTACCCACTGTATCGGCACCGCCTGCGGCCCTCAGGCTCCTGCCGGTACGACGCCGCGCTACGGCATCGCTTACGACGCGCAGATTCAGGTGGGAAAAGTCCTCACTAATGCCGGCAGCAGTACCGGAGCCGGCGTGCTGTCCGGTTTGAACTGGGCGATTGCCAATCGGTGTGAAGTGATTTCGATGTCGTTGGGCAGCCAAAGCCCGGTACAGGCGGCCTACACTCATGCCGGGGCCGCGGCGCTGCGTAACGGCTGCCTGGTGATTGCCGCCTCGGGGAATGCCGCGACGCAAACGGGGGCACCGGCCAATTCGCCCACGGTGATGTCGGTGGCGTCTCTAGACCCCAGCTTATCGCCCTCTAATTTTTCCAATTACGGAAAAATTGAGATTGCGGCCCCTGGCCGCGATGTTTTTTCATCGTGGCCACGGCCCACGCGGCATAAATCGATCAGCGGCACCAGCATGGCCGCGCCCCACGTGGCGGGCTGCGCGGCGCTTTGGGCACAGTCGGATGCCTCGCTGCGTGGCCGCAAACTCTGGGAGCAGTTAGTGGCTTCTGCTAAAGCGTTGCCTCTGCCTGACGCTCAGGTAGGCGTTGGACTGGTGCAGGCCCCTTAACTCTCACTATGCGCTGGGTGTCTAAGCTCCAGCGCCCAGCGCACGACTTGTGGAGAGACACTCAATGGCAACGGTCACGCTATGGCTAATCACGATCTCCAGCGATCAACCGATTCAAGACATCGCCACCCGCCTCAGCGCCGAAGGGCTCACGGTCCGTGAGGTGCTAGAGGAAATTGGCTGCATTACCGGTGCTGCCGACGATGCCACCGCGCAGCGGCTTAAACAGGTGCAAGGGGTGTTAGATGTTGCTCCCGATGTACCCATGGATCTTGGCCCACCGGGGGCAGATGAGACGTGGTGACGACCACTATTATCATCCTGTTAACTAACCGAAATTCCTATGGTCATGCGCTAAAGTAGCTTCTGTACTGAGGCGACGTCAGCATTGGACGACGTTCATTTCGCTAAGTAGTGAAGGGCTACGTCATGCCTCCCATTTCCATCGATGTGCAATTCACTGAGCTCATGAATCAGCTCCGTCACTTAGGTGCCATTCGGTTTGTGATGATGGGAGTTTGTGCCGCCTTTACTATTGGGCTTCTAACGGCACATTACTCACTGCTAGATGAATGCAACATGCAAGCAATCGAGCGCGCGTTTCATACTCGAATGATCGGCATTATCATCATCGTACTCTTCGCCATCTTCGAGTTATCAGCAAGCTGGCAATACAAACAATTTGCTGATCGAGCGAAAGCGTTAGAGGGCGAAAATGGCGCTGTGTTCAAAGACAGAAAAGTACGCTTATTTGGCCTTGTCACACTCATATCGCTGATCGTTTACGCGCTGCTTCTGGTAGTTTGGTGGTTTTTGTAGCAACGCGTCGCCAGGCGGGAGTGCCTAGACCGTTGCTTTCTTGGTTCGCCGCTTCCCCGCCGCACTGCTGCGGCTCCCCGTGGTTTTCTTACTGCCGGTACTCTTGTTGCCAGTACTTTTACGTCGCGTATAGCTTTTCTTAGAAGTACCGCTGCGTTTGACGGGGCTAGCCGCCTCGCCTTGTGCGTTTTGTAGGCTGTGGCGCAGTTTGGCCGCGTCGCTTTGGCCGAGCAGCGCGCGTAGGTCTTCTAGCAACGCGTGTTGAAAGGCGTTGGGGTCGTCTTGCTGTTCGGAAATGGCCCGCAGGCGCTGCTCCCAAAGGGCGGTACGTTCCGGCGTGCTGACGGCGCTGGGCAGGGCGGCGATGAGCGCGCAGCCGAGTTTGGTGGCGCGTAGGGCTTTTTGCTGTCGCACCAAGTAGCCTCGCTGTACCAGGGTTTCGATGATGCCAGCGCGAGTGGCTTCGGTACCCAGGCCATCGGTGTCACGCAGCGTGCGGCGCACCTCTGGATCCTCCACGTAGCGGCCAATGTTCATCATCGCTTTGATCAGGCTGGCATCGGTGAACGGCTCCGGCGGCCGGGTTTCTTTCTCTTCCACGCCTGTGCCAAGGACCTGGCAGGCCTCGCCTTTGGTGAGCGGCGGCAGCGGCGGGGCTTCTTCGCGGGTGGTGAACAGCGGCTTCCAGCCAGGGTCGAGAATGCTTTGCCCGCGGGCGCGAAAGACTTCGTTTAGCAGAGTGAACTCGGCTTTCACTTCGAAGGTGCGCAGCGGACGGTAGAACTGCGCCATGACGTTGCGCACGATCAGCCGGAATACATGGGCTTCGGTAGCGGAAAGCTGGCTGACATCGGCGGGTTTTCCCGTCGGAGCCAACGCGTGGTGCGCGCCTACCTGCTTGTCGTTCCAGGCTTTCGAGCGCAGGGTGAAGTCGGCCCCGTCGAGCCATCCTCGTAACATGTCGTCATTCTGGCAAGCACCACTTAGGCTGCGCTGGGCAAGCGCCAGGTGCTCCTCGGGCAAGTAGCGGCAGTCGGAGCGAGGGTAGGTAATCAGCTTGTGCTGTTCATAAAGCCGCTGACAAATATCCAGCACCATCTGGGCGGAAAGCCCGTGTCGACGGGCGGCATCAACCTGGAGGGCTGAGAGCGAGTAGGGTAGCGGGGGCGCTTGGCGTTTCTCCTGCTGCTCTAGACTGCTGAGTGTACCATGCGTGCCGGGGAGCTGGGCGGCCAGTGCATCAGCGGGCGTGCGGTCCGTCAGTCGGCCTTGATCATCCAGCGGTTGATGGGCTTTCGGTGCCCACCACGCGCGCAGCTGCCCCTGCGCCACCTGTAAATCTACCCAAAGCGGGTAGAACGGGTAGGGCTTGAAGGCGCGGATGCTGTTGTCTCGCCGCACGATCAGCCCCAGCACCGGGGTTTGTACCCGGCCCACCGAGAGCACGCCATCGTGCCCGGCCTGGCGGCCGGTGAGCGTCCAAGCGCGCGTCAGGTTGATGCCGTATAGCCAATCGGCCCGGGAGCGAGCCTGGGCGGCCTGAAACAGCGGCTGAAACTCAGCATTCGACCGCAGGCTGGCTAGCGCTCGGCTGACCGCTGGGCGGTTGAGGTCGCTAATTAAAAGCCGCTGCACCGGGCCACGGTACTTCAGATGTTCGATCACCTCTTGCACCAGGAGTTGACCTTCACGGTCTGGATCGCCTGCGTGCACCACGCTGGTCGCCTGTTTGATCAGTTTGCGAATCACCGCGAGCTGGCTGCGGGCTTTGGGGCGCGGGGCGAGTTGCCATGTGCCGGGCACGATGGGCAGCCGGTCGAGGCGCCACTGTTTATCGGCAGGCTCGTAGGCTTCAGGTGGGGCTTGCTCCAGCAAGTGACCCAAACACCAAGTCACCGTGGTATCGCCGCACACAATCGCGCCTTCCTGGCGCTTGCCGCCACCGGGCAGGGCGTCGGCAATGGCACGGGCGAGGCTGGGTTTCTCGGCGATAATCAAGCGCATACGGTAGGGCCCCTGGCAGCGGTCTTCGACAGAGGGTCATGGTAGCAGAAGCCGCCCGGCGGTTGGGCGTGAGGCGTGAAAATTTATACAGCTACTCGAAGGGTGTCGCGTAAAATTTTGGCGTATAGTTTTTGTATAAAATTAGCGAATTGAGTAAGCTGATACTAAATCTTGAGAGATCAGGTTCATGCGCGAGCGCGGTAGAACACGACGGTTATTCGGGCTGGGTGCCCGCACGGGAGGGGCTTTGCTTAAAACGCGGCTGGGAGGCCAAGCGGATTGGCGGTCGCTGGGCGAGGCGCTTTTTGAAGGGCTTTCGGAATTGAAGGGCCCGGCCATGAAGCTGGCGCAAATCATGTCCCAGTGGGATGACCTGCTGCCACCCGATCTTGCCAACGAGCTGGCGCGTCTACAGCGTCAGGCTGAACCCATGCCCTGGACTAAGATTCACGAGGCGCTGGTGCTCCAGTACGGCGATATCGACCAGCACTTCCATGAGATCGAAGAGCGCCCCTTCGCCAGTGCCTCCATGGGGCAGGTTCATAAAGCGGTCACGCTAGACGGCGAGACGGTGGTGCTCAAAGTGCAGTATCCCGGCCTTGCCGACGTGTTGGAGAGCGATTTAAAGCAAGTCAAGCGCATCATGGGGCTGGGGCGCTGGTTCAAGGTGCCCCAAGCACGGCTGGATGCGCTGTTCGAGGAGCTGGCGGCGGGCCTGCGTGACGAGCTGGATTACCACGCCGAGGCCGAGGCGCTGGCTCGCTACCGGGAGCGCTACCGTGATAATCCCGCGCTGGTGATCCCTGAGCCGCTGTTCGAACTCTCTGGCCAGCACGTGCTGGCCATGCGCTTTGTCGACGGCACGCCGCTGCGCGATTTAGAAAGTGCCGACGACGCTACACGGCAAAAGGTGGCGGTGGCACTGGCAGATTGGATCACCGAAGAGCTGTTTACCTACCGTGAACTGCACGCCGATCCCCATGCGGGTAACTTCGCTTGCGACGACCAGGGCCGTTTGGTGATTTACGATCTAGGTGCGGTGATCCCCGTCCCCGAAGCGCGGCTCAAAGCCATGATGCAGCTACTGGATGCCACCCTGGCTCGAGACCCGCTGGCCATGGATGAGGCGCTAATGAAGATGGGCGGCCGCCAGGGCCAAGGGGCACCGCTGGCACTATATCGGGAATCCGCCGAGTGCATTACGCCGCTGTTCGCGCCCGGCGAGCAGGATTTTAGCGACGTGCGCGTTCACCGCCGCTTGCGGGAACTCACTCCTAAAGTATGGGCGGCCATGGACCGCCTGCAGCCACCGGCAGATACGCTTCTGCTCTCACGTGCGCTCAATGGCCACTACTGGAATCTGGTGCGCTTGAAGGCGCGTTTGGACATGCATGGACGCACCGAGCCGCTGCTGCGCTGGGCTAGAGGTTCGGCATGAGCCGTATCAGCTCGTCAATGGCTTGAGCCAGAACACCAGGGTCTTTTCGGTCTCCTGGTCATGGCCGCGATCTTTCCAGGCAAAGCGTGCCCGCAGGTTTGGGTAGCGCTGGTAGCCTTGGCTCTTCCAAAAGCCGTTCAGCGGTGCATATGCTGGCGGTTTGTCAGGATGATCGACCTCGCGCTCGACGGCGCAAAAGGCCGCCGTTTCGAATCCTCGAGCCTTGGCATGAGCTTCCCGGGTTTGCATGAACGCTTTGCCAATGCCTTGACCACGATAGTCGTGTAACAGCACCGACTCGCCGTAATAAAAGACACCGGTGGGGGCGATGCCCGCCGTTTCGAAAGGCTGACGAAATGCCTCCACCTCGTTGACCAGCGGTTGGCCCGTGGAGGCCCCCACGAGGCGTTCACCATCGAAAGCGAGCACGAACAAACTGGCCGGATTGTCTGCGTAGCGGCCCAGGTAATCTGCCTCGTAGTCCAGATCACCTTCGTAAAGGTAAGGGTAGTCGTGAAAGACCTGGATGCGCAGCCGCGCCAACGCGTGTAGGTGAGGGGCTATGGCGCGTCCCTGGCGAGTGATTAGCTGAAGATCGTTCATCGCGTCGTCGCTCTTGTCTAGCATCGTTGTCGTTACACTAGCAGGACCAGGGGCGAGGGCCAATCCTCCTGCGTGTGGCGCATCGACCGTGTTAGACTATGCCGCCGAATAGTCGGTGACCGATCAACGTGTTGGAGATGGCAATGCTAGCGGTATGGGTCGATCAACTGCTGGGATTTGCCTCAGGGGCACTCTCGGCAATCAGGCAGCAGGAACACTACCCCGATTTCATGACCTGGGTGCGTGACCAAGGCGCTGCCTGCTTCAACGATAACGTGGCGACAGCACAAGCCTTGGCGCCCATTCTATGGTCGCAGACACCCTTGGAAAGGTTGAATTTTGCCTGCGAACCCTTGGCGACGCCAGGTCGCAACGAGCCTTGCTGGTGCGATTCAGGGCGCAAATACAAGCAGTGCTGCTACCGCGTCGAGTTTCCAACGGACATTCCCGAGCAGATGATGTGGATGCTGTCGCTGCGCGAGTGGAAGGGCGCCACGCTGAAAGCTGCGCTGGAGAGCCAGCAGGCACCGGCGCAAGCCCTGCTGGAAGCGGGATTAATTGCCGCTGAGAGTGGTCAAACGGGCCGCTCTATGCAGATTTTAGAGTCGCTGTTCGATGGCAGCGACTGGTCGCGCCTGCCTGAGCAAGCCGAGCCCGCTTTCGAGATTCTGTTGGATATCTACCAAGAGCGCGGTTTTACTCGCAAGCGCGCCGATTTACTGGACGACGTCATGGAGCGTGGGCCGCTCTTCCTGCGTGGCGTCGCCCTGGAGCGGCTATGCTTGATGCACTTGGATAACGATGATCTAGACAGCGCCCGGGCGGCGTTCGTAAAAGCCCAACAGGCGCTACCCGATTCTCCAACGCTGGCGTATATCGAAGCCATGCTGCTGCTCCACGAAGGCCATGAGGCCGAGGCTAAGGAGCGTGCCAACTTTTGGTATCGCCGCTTGGTACGTCAGGGCGATCTGGAGGAAGACCAGCTCGACTTCTTGGCCGCTTTGGCGGATAACCCGGGTGCCACGCTGGCCGATCAGCTATTGAGCGCCGAAGAGGACATGGCCACGCCGCTGGTCTCCCTCCAAGCGCTGTTGGCCGCGCTGCCCGTGGCGCCAAAGCTTTCGATTGAGCAGAATCCGGATTCGGGACGGTTGCTTTACACCACCTCGGCTCGTGAAGAGACGCTGTTTGCTGCCTGGCACGAGCAGTTCCAGGTCATGGTAGACGAGGACGTGGCCCTGGGCTTCCGTGACGATCCTTGGGGCAATGCCGTGGAGTGGATGTCGGCGTTGTGCGCACATCCGGAGTGGCTAGACGCCCCTCAGGTGGTGCAAGATCTGACGTTGGCACTGACCAGCCGCTTCGGCAGCTTGCCGTGGATGGCGCCGTCGCTGCTGGAGCCGCTGGCCCTGCGGTTGTCACGCTGGTTGGAACAGGCGCGCGCGGCTGGCGAAGGCAGCCTATGCTGGGACGATGCCGATAACGCCATTTTGCTGCGCACCGGTTTGGCGCTGGTGGTAGGCATGGAGCGCGGCGCTCGCCAGCACTCCCGAGAGCTGGCCGAAGAACTGCTGACCATCGATCAAGAGGACAGTTTGGGTTTGAGAGAACTGGTGCTCGATCAATTGCTACGCGACGACCGTAACGCAGAAGCGCTGGCGCTGACCGAAGAGCCCCAGAAAGACGATGGCTCACTGTTGCTGGGGCTGCTCATGGGACGCACGCTCGCGCTTTATCGTTTAGGCCAGCAAGACGCGGCGGAGTTGGCCATTCAAGCCGTCAAGGCCCATAATCGCCACGCGCTGGAGATGATTTGCGCCGAGAATCCGAGGCCTTCCATGCCCCATGCCGATGGCCAAGTGGACCCGGGTTCACGGGCGGAAGCGTGGCAGTATCGTACGCTGATGCGTGACCAGTGGCGCACAACGCCTGGGGCGCTGGAGTGGCTGGCCACTCACTGCTGATGACGGCTCGTCTCGTTGGACGAGCGGCTAATCACGTGCGCCGCTCGTCGGAGCGGCCACCAGCTGCTTGTCGCGGCTTATCCATATCGCCAGCACGATGGCAGGCAAGCCAAGCAGCGTCGCGATGACGAAAAACGTTGGATAGCCTTGAGCGCTCACCACGATGCCGCCAAAGCCGCTCAGGAATTTCCCCGGTAGTGTCATTAGCGATGAAAACAACGCGTATTGTGTGGCGGTATAGGCGCGCGAGGTCAAGCTCGACAAGAATGCGATAAACACGGCACTTGCCAAGCCGTTGGCCAGATTATCGCCGATGATCGTCACCACCAGCATGGGTAGCTGGTTACCGACCAGCGCGAGCACTGCAAACAATAGGTTGGTGATCATCACCAGCCCCGCACCCACTATCAACAGCGCTCCAATACCGTACCGGGCGACTAGCAGTCCCCCCAAAATCCCCCCTGTGATACTCATGGCGATCCCAAACACATTGGTGACGTTAGCAATGGTCGCCAGCGAAAAGCCCAGGTCGATATAGAGCGGATTGGCCATGGAGGCCATGGCCAAGTCGCTGATACGAAACACGGCAATGAAGATTAAAAGAGCGATCGCTTTCACGCCGAAGCGACGAAAGAAATCGGTAAACGGGCAAACGATAGCGCCAATGGCCCAGGCCCCCAAACGTCGCAGTGTTTTAGGCTGCCCCCGGCTGGCACGAATGAAGGCGCGTACTTTGGGTTCATGGATGAGCTGCACGGTTAACGAGGCCCGCTTGGGTTCGGGGCGAATCAACACGGTCATCACGCCAATGCCCACCAGCGCCGCCATGGTCAGATACGCCGCGTGCCACGAAACCGCCGAGGCCACGTAGAGCGCCCCGGCGCCCGCTGCTAACAGTCCGCCGCGATAACCGATGATGTAGGTCGATGCCATGGCTGCCTGCACATCGTCATCGGCGGATTCGATACGATAGGCATCGATGGCAATGTCCTGCGTAGCGGAGCCAAATGCCACCAGTAGTGCAAAGGCGGCCACCCAACCCAGATTGCCTACCGGCTCTAGCCCCGCTAGCCCGATGAGGCCAGCAGCAATCATCCCTTGGGCGAGCAACATCCATCCCCGGCGTTGCCCAAAGGCGCGGGTCAGTAGCGGTAGTTCGAGCCGGTCTACCACCGGGGCCCAGAAGAATTTGATCGAATAGAGCATGCCAATCCAGGCGAAAAAGCCGATGGCGGCAACGTCGACGCCGTCGCTGCGCAGCCAGGCCGAGAGTGTCGAGAACACCAATAAAAAGGGCAAGCCTGCCGAAAAGCCTAAAAACAGCATGGTGATCACGGGCGCTTTGCAGTAGATGCCAAGCGCCGCCAGCCAACTGCGCTGGGGTATCGGGGTGGGCATGAAAGGGGCTTCTCCAGAAAGAAAACATCGGTGACGTGGCCCGCTGGAAAACCCGACGATGTTAGACTGTGCCAAGGATTCATGGTCAGCGTGCCATGACAAAGGCGACAGCTTACCGGAGAGGAGTTTTCCATGTCGATTACCGCCCATCAGGTAGTGACCTTGCACTACGTACTCAGCGATGTGCTCAGCGATGGTAGCACCCGCGTGCTGGATGACTCCCGTGCACGTCAAAAGCCGCTGGAGTACCTTCACGGTCATGACAATATTCTGCCGGGCCTCGAGCGTGATTTAGCCGGTAAAACCGCAGGCGATGAAGTGAGCGTCACGCTAACGGCGGCGGATGCGTATGGACTGCGTAACGAAGCGTTGGTGCAGAAGGTGAGCCGCGCTTCGTTTGGTGGCGCGGACATCGAGCCCGGTAGCCGTTTTCAAACGGAAGGCGAAGCGGGGCCACAAATCGTGACCGTGCTGGCCATTGACGGTGATGACGTCACCGTGGACACCAATCACCCCCTGGCTGGCCACACACTGCGCTACCAAGTGAGCATTCTTGACGTGCGTGAGGCAACCCGTGCCGAGCTTGCCAAGGGCCACCCGCTGCCGCCGGGCACCGAACATAGTAAAGTGGAAGATCGCAAAGTGTTGTAAGCCCCCCCTAAAAACTGACCTGCATCAAGTGCACGGCTGCCTTTGAGGCGGTCATTTTGAAAGCTTGATCCAGGTCAGTTTCCTCTTGGCTTAACGCAGTACGATGGCCCCATACATCACAGCGGGAGGGGAACATCATGTACTGGGACGACGCTGTTATTTTTGGCTTGGCCACGGTCGCCTTAGTGATCGCTTTCATGGTGGGGTGGGTAGGCTTCGTGATTCGTGACCACCTGCGCAAAGACGAACGCAAAAAACCGTGATTGCAACGACTCTCATGTGCAGATAGCTCGCAGCGTGATACTGCTTTCGTCAATCGACGGTATCAGTCGTCAGGGGAGGGGGCTTACGCCAAGGTGTAAGCTTCCTGTTGCCGGCCCTTTTGGGTCGGCTTTTTTGTGCTTTTTACTTCACTGATTCTCATTGGCCACGGACCCCCAAAGGGAATCGATTGAGCCGAAAGTGTTAATAGACGTTGAAGAGCATTGGCCTTCTTGCTCTGGTAAAGTGCATGGATCTTATCGTGCACTAAACCAAACTAGGAAGCTGCCTGCTATGAATGCTGTTCCGTCTCGTCTGCCCCTGCGCTTCGGTAGGGCGTGCTCCAAAGCAGCCATGGTGCTCGTTACCTTATTACTGGTTGGCGTGTCGCCCGCGGTTCAAGCACAAGCGCTGAGCTTGATCAATGGGGAGTCCACGCAAAAGGTAGCACTGGGTGATTTGCGTGATCGTGCCGATACCGCCTTTACCGTTTTCGATCCTTTCCAAGGCCGTGATGTCGACATGCGCGGCATCTCTTTCCGTGATTTTTTGATCGAGCATTTTGGCGAGGTGCCGCCGACATTGCACTTTACCGCCTGGGATGATTACGAGGTCAGTCTTGGCGGCTGGGACGACCCGAGTTGGTACTTGGTGACCATCGAAGATGGCGAGCCCCTAAGCCTGCGCTCGCGGGGGCCCATCCGGCTAGTCGAGCGGGAGTATTCTGGACGAGATATCGAAAACTTGCGCGACTTCAACGACTGGATTTGGATGATTCGCAGCATTGAGGCACAGTGGTGACCTCTCCAGATCCAAATAAGCAGCAAGGCTTGTCAGTTCGCTGGGGGGTGCATCGGCTGTTTAACTGGCTGTCGCTGAGTCTGATGAGTTTCGTGGGCCTGATGGTACTGATCGTTTACGAAGCGCGCTGGGTCTACCCTGAAATCCAAGCCTATTTCAGCCAGACCGGCAGTCTCACTGGCCAGCAGTTGGCGACCCGTGCGCGAGGCTATGTGCAGCGCGCTCAAGAGGAGCTGTTGGTCGCCGCCTCACCTCTCGAAATCAATAGCGCTCGTCACTCGCTGGAACTTGCCTACGGTCTGTTCGACGTGGACGTTTACCGTCAAAAATATGCCTGCACCGAACCCAGCTTGGCACTCATGGATGAACTTGCCGAGCTCCTCGATACTCAGCAGGTCGACCCCTTCGATGCCGCTCATGCCCTGTTCATTCCGGTTCAGTGCCTGACTCGCATCGAGATGAATCAGCTAGACCAACGCGGTGTGGTCATCAATGATTTTTCATCCAGCACTCGTCGGCACCATCAGATACTGACGTATTCAAGCGTGCTAATTTTTGCGCTGGGCCTGCTGTTTTGGATCATGCACCAACGCCAGCTTAAACGCACCGAGCGGGCGAATTCGGAAAAAATTGCCTGGATGGCTAGGGCCATGTGCGATCCTCTGACCGGCATTGGCAATCGCAGCGCGCTCTACCAAGACGTTGCGGCGTATACAGGCTGTTCGATGGGCTTGATCCTGGTCGATATCGATTTCTTCAAGCAGTATAACGATGCTCTGGGCCACCCGGAGGGGGACCGCCTGTTACGGAGGCTCGCAAGGCTACTGAAGAGCGCATTGGGAGAACAGGCGCGCCTTTACCGGCTCGGGGGTGATGAGTTTGCGGCACTACTGCCATGCCCCAACGACCAAATGCTGGTGCATCATTGTGAAGCACTGCAATTGGGACTGGAAGAAGCCCAGTGCCACCATCCAGCGCATCCCGACAATAAGGACGTGACGTTGAGTATTGGGGGCGCCCGCTTTGTGGCCGACGCTACTTCGTTCGCGGCGGCCTATGAAGCGGCCGACAAAGCGCTTTATCAAGTCAAAACCGCAGGGCGCGACGGCTGGCAAATTACTGCAAGCGCATGACGTCGTCGTACATGGGGGCCAAACGGCCCAGCATGTCGTTGCGGGCGGCTAGCGGTACGTTTTCATCCGCCATGGCGGCGTCGAGATATTCCACCACACGATTGAAGTGGGCGTTGGTGATGCCCATGGTTTGGTGGGCGCGGTCCATGGGTGGGCCATCATACTGACAGGGGCCATCGGCCACATCGCAAAGTTGCGTCGCAAGCGAAGCTGCAAACAGATCGATGTTGCTATTGGCGAAGTAGCTGACGATCTCGTCGTCATCGGCAATGCGGTAAAGCAGATTCTCGACCACTGCATCGATGGTCGCCTGTCCACCCATGCGCTCATAGAGCGTGACGTTCTGGGGCTGATGTGCGCTGCAGCCTGTGATGAGCAGCGCTCCAGCGAATACGCTGGCCATGGTCGTGCAGCGTAACGCGCATAGTGATCTCATCATGAAAAATCCCATGGCGGCTCCTTTCGTGATCTTTTTGATTAGGCGTTGTAGGGGGTGGGGCATAAGCCTGGTGGGTCGGTGTGAACGATTTAGAACGCTGCTTGCAGCGAGAGGTAGCCGCCACGCTGAGACGGCAGCCCGGCGATATCGCCTAAATCCAACCACGCGCCGGTCAACGAGACGTGTTTATTGAAGAAGTAGGCACTGTAGACACTTTGCCAATCCTCCTCTTCGGCAACGCTCAGGTTGTCGGGTTTTTGGCGGTATTCGGTCCCTACAATCCAGTTGGGAGTGACGAAGACCCCAACACTACCTTCCGCCATCCATGCGTGACCGCCTTGATCCCCGCCAAATCCTAACAGGCCGCCCTGGTTGGCTGAGGTGTTGCGCAGCGTACCGTTGATCAGCACGTTACGCCCCAAGAAAGCATTGAAGAGCAGTTTGCTGGCACTCAAGTAGGTATCGGTACCGTTCACGTCATCGGCACCGAGGGCCGTTGGTACGCTGCCGTCCACCAGACGTTTATGCATGACGCCAGCGCTCCATATGCCAAGCGGGTGATACAGCACGTCGCCGAATAGGCGTACTTTTGCGCCGTAAATGTTCTGCTCCAGTTCTCCACCTAGCGTCGACAGCTCGAACGATTGGCGAGCAATGGAGAATTCCATGCGATCATGGAGGTTTAGGCTGGCGCTGGTCACAGTGAGTCGATAGTCATCGACCCAGGCGCGTGTTGCCGCAGCGGTTACGCCGATTTCATCGTCGCTTGCGGTGCTCGACAGCACGGCCCAGGGGGAGAGGCCGCCCCCGGCTGCTCCCTCAATGGCACTGACGGCACCGGTGCCTAGAATACGGCTGCCCGCCATGCTGGCAGTAGCGACCAACAGCGTACTGAGCGCGGTCGCCGTGACGATAGCGCGCCGTTTTGATGAGCCAGTCTTGCGCATAACGTTCCCTTTTTTAATTAGTGAGCCGTCTCGGCCGAGAGTGACAACGGCTTGAATTCGTCTAGCCAGTCGGTGATGGCTTCCGCGGGCATGGGTTTGGCAATCCAATAGCCCTGAAGATAGTCGCAGCGTAGGTGGCTCAATATCTCGGCACTGGCGCTGTTTTCTACCCCTTCCGCAACGATCTTGAGCCCTAAATGGTGGCCCATCTCGATGGTCGAACGGACGATGGTGAGATCTTCTTGCTGGGTATCCAGCTTCAAAACGAACGATTTATCGATTTTGAGCTCATTGACCGGTAACCGTCTGATTTGCGCCAGGGATGAATAGCCGGTGCCATAGTCATCAACGGCAATCGTAAGCCCCATTTGGCTAAGCGCCATTAACGTTTCAGTCGCAGCATCAACATCTTGCATGACGGCGCTTTCGGTGACTTCCAGTGCAAGCTGGTCAGGCGACAGGCCGTAAGTCTCGAACAGCTCGTGGATATGCATTGACAGGCCAGGATCGATCACGTCGCTTGCCGAGAGGTTGATGGCCACCGAGAGATGGCAACCTTGACGTTTCCAGTCGCTAAGCTGCTCACATACGTGGTCTAGCATCCAGTCAGTGAGTAAGCCAATATTGCCTGAGCGCTCGGCCAAACCGATGAATTCGTCCGGGGGAACGAAACCGAGCGTGGGGTGGCGCCAGCGCATCAGCGCCTCGAATTGGCAAACGTTGCCCGTGGTGGTGTCGACTTTGGGCTGATAGGCCATCCATAGTTCACCGTTGTCTACCGCTTCCTGAAGATCACGAATCAACATGAGCTGGCGCAGGTGCTGTTCGTCTTGGCCCTCCACGTAGCGCTCGTGGGAGTGACGATGGCGACGCGCTTTATCGAGGGCAATGTCCGAGCGACGCAGTAGCAGTTGGGCGCCGTCGCCGTGGGTGGGATAACTGACTTCACCGACAGACAGCGATGGGACGATCAGCGATTTTTCCAAGCTAATCGGTTCGCTGATCTCTTCGATTATCTCTTCACGTTTGCGCTGGTCAAGCTCGGGCGCGTCGATCATCAGCATCATCTCGTCGCCATCCAGGCGATACGCCTTTTCGGCGGGGGCGGGCAAGCGGTGCAAACGTTCAGCGAGGGTCACCAGAAGATGATCGCCGAGCTCGTAGCCGAAGGTATCGTTGATGTCGCGAAAGTCATTGATGGATAAACGCAGCAGCGTAAAAGGTGTCTTCAACCGAATGAAGCGTTGGATGTCTTCAAAAGCGCTGACTCTGTTGGGCAGATTAGTGAGCAGATCGTGACGCGACTGATGCAGCAGCGTGGCTTCACGCTCGGCAATGTCCCCCTGCATGGAGAGTAGCGTTTTGGCTAATTGATTGGTCTCGGTCACCGAGCTGCCGCTAGCGATAGTGTCGATATGCTCACCCTGGCCAATGCGTTTAGCCGCTTGGGCTAGACCAATCAGTGGCTTGCTGATGCTTCGTGCGCTCCAGAGCGCCACGACCAGCGTCAAAAGCAGCATTAGCGCAACGATACTCAGTAGCTGCCACTGCAAGCGACTGTAAGCCGCCAGTAGCTCGTCGCGAGAGAGCTGAATGAGCGCGAATGTTTGGAAGTTTGGGTCTGCCATCAAGGTCGTCGCATAAGAGAAGTAGCCATTCTCCTGCGACAGTTGATGATTGGGCGTGTAAGCACCCTCTATCAGTTGTTTTCCGCTATCGCTCATCAAGCTGACGGCCAACTGATCGCTATGGGAGCTGGCGAGGTAACTGATATCGCCACTGGCGTCATAAGTGACAATGCTGACTTCCAAGCCGGTGAGTGCATTGAGCTCTGAGGTCACGTTCTCGTCGATCAAAAACCCCATGCCGACCCAGCCAATCAGATTGGGTGCGCGTACCGGTAGAAGCACGAACTCGTAAGGTTCGCCATCATCGATCACCACACCGACTCCGCTGCCGGTTTGCTGGGCACGTTGAAACAGGTCTGGAAACGGCATGGGGCTGTTTTGGGCATGGTGGCTGCTGGCTAGAACGTTACCGTTCAAATCGCTCAGCATCACCAAGTCGGCCTTGGCACGATCGCCATGATTGGCCAACACCGAGTAGAGCGTGGCCGTATCCTGGGTGGCAACGGCGCTTTTAAAGCCAAAGTCCTCGGCGAGAATGGCCACGTTACCTAGTAACTGCTCGCCGCGAATGTTCAGCAACTGCTCAAACACCCTGGCACCAACCTCCAAGCGCTGATTGCCTTTGGTTAACGCATCGTTTTGGGTCGCGCGCAAAAACGCGATCCCCGTTGCTAGCTGTGAAATGATCACGACCGTCAACAGAACGAGCGTTAATCGCGTGCGAAAGCGCATGGTTCCCTCGTTCAGTGACTATGCGTAGCGTTTTGAAAACGCTGTTGCAGCGGCGAGAGTGTAGGGGCGGGCGGAGGCACTGCGTTGAGCTCCAACGCCACGGTCAAAGTGTCAGCATCGCTGATCTCACCTTCCCACCATACGTTCTGACTATCGTCCATGCGGCTATGCCATACGCGCATTCGGTGGGCGCCGTCAGGAAGCGCTGGGAGTGAAAGACGGCCTTCGCTGTCAGTCAGTGCTGCATAAGGCGCATCGCTGACCACGATGAACGCCTGCATTTGGTCGTGAATGTTGCAACCCAGCACCACAACGCCGGCTTGGTCAAAGTGAACGGGCGGCGGTGTTTCGCTGAGAAACAACTCGAGCTCGAAGGTTTTCGCAGGTGAAAAAGAGAAAACGTGGTGCCGTGTGGTATCTTCGTTCGGAAACGCCACATAGCTGCCGGTAGGGATCGTTGTGACTCGGGGGTTAAAGGAGGCATTACGCTGAACGATATTTTTCGTCTGAATGTCGCTAGGCGCGGCAGGCTGGTAATAGACCTCCACTACGGCATTTTCCAAGGGGATGCCATCGGTGTCGGTGACGCTTACATTCGCGGCCTGTGCAGAAAAGCTCGTCATGGTCGTCAAGCAACCAAGCGTCCATAGAGTGAGGGTAAAACGCACGCCTTGACGCAATGTAAGCATGGGGAGTTACCTAAGTAAGTACGAGATGGCCAATCATGTAATGATTATGTGGCAAAGTCATGTTGATGCACTAACGATCTACTCACAGAAAGTAAAAAGCGTCAGCATCCGACTCTATATCGGCACCTGCAAGCTCGGCTTGAGGATGCCTAGCGCCAGTGGTTTTGCCACGCATCGAACACCCGTTCCGGGTACCACGTTTTACCTAGACTGCCATTGTAGCGAGCGAGTGCGCGGGTAAAGTCGCCCCGTTCGATGGCTAGATAGTGGGCGAGAATCGTGCAGCCATAGCGCAGATTGCGGTTGGGATCGGTGAGATCGTCCATGGGTAGGCCAAGCTCTTCTACCCAAAATGGCATGATCTGCATCAAGCCGACGGCACCCGCAGAAGACACTGCCTCGGCGTTAAAGGCGCTTTCTACCTGGATGAGTGCCAATACGAGATCGGGCGGTAGCCCGGCGAGCCGAGCTTCTTGGTAGAGGCGTGTCAGTAGAGCGTGGCGCCGCTCAGGCGAGGCGACAAATCTGGCAAGCGGCGCATCCTTGCGGCTGCGCCACTGCTGTAACTGCCACTGACCATAGGGCGTTCGTAGATCGGCGGCTTCCAGCGTAGCTCGCAGTGGTGGCTCCGCCACGCTGGGCGAAGCGATGGCGGTCATCATTAGGATGACCGCCATCGTCCTTATCACATGTCGCTGCCGCCAACGCCCCCGAAAAGAGCTCAGTGACATACGTGCTGATTACTTAGCGCTAATAAGGCCCGCTTGTTCACGCAGGAAGTCCACAATGTTGTCGGCAGGGATCATGGTGGCCTCGCTGTCGCGACGTCCTTTGTACTCCAACTCGCCGTTGTCCAGGCCGCGGTCGCCGATCACCACGCGGTGCGGCACACCCATGAGCTCTAAATCGGCAAACTTCACACCAGGACGCGTATCCCGGTCATCTAGCAGGACGTCCAAACCTGCTTCGGTCAGCGTTTGGTAGAGGCGCTCGGACTCTTCGCGCACACGCTGTGATTTATGTGCATTCATTGGCACCAGCGCGACGTGGAAGGGGGCGATGGCATTGGGCCAAATAATGCCGGCATCGTCGTGGTTCTGTTCGATCGCCGCCGCGACCACGCGCGTTACGCCAATGCCATAGCAACCCATCCATGGATGGCTGGTTTTGCCATTGTCGCCCAGCACGCTGGCATTCATCGCTTCAGAGTACTTCTTGCCAAGCTGGAACACGTGGCCGACTTCGATGCCGCGCTTGATCGAGAGCGTGCCTTGGCCGTCAGGTGACGGGTCGCCTTCTACCACGTTACGAAGGTCGGCGACCTGTGGCAGAGCTGCATCGCGTTCCCAGTTGATGCCAAAGTAGTGTTTTCCGTCGATATTGGCACCTGCGCCGAAATCGCTCATCAGGGCCACGCTTCGGTCGATGATGATCGGCATTTCCAGGCCGACCGGGCCTAGCGAGCCGGGACCTGCCCCCACTGCCGCACGGATTTCTTCCTCGTTGGCCATGGTCAGCGGGGCTTTTACCTGGGGCAGGTTCTCGGCTTTGACTTCGTTGAGTTCGTGATCACCGCGCACCAGCAGGGCAATCAGGCCGCCTTCAGCTGCATGTACCATCAAGGTTTTAATGGTCTTTTCAATAGGCAGCTTGAACTGCTCCACCAGCGTGGCAATGGTTTTGGCATTGGGGGTATCGACCAAGCGCATCTCCTCGCTGGGAGCGGCGCGCTCGACATTGCTGCCGAGTGGTGCGGGCAGCGCTTCGGCTTTTTCGATGTTGGCGGCGTAATCGGAGGCATCCGAGAAGACGATATCGTCTTCGCCGGAATCGGCCAGCACATGGAATTCGTGAGAGCCTGTGCCGCCAATGGAGCCGTTATCGGCAATCACCGGGCGGAAGTCGAGGCCAAGGCGAGTAAAAATGCGCGTATAGGCGTCGTACATACCCTGGTAGGTCTCTTTGAGAGATTCCTCGTCCAGGTGGAAGGAGTAGGCATCCTTCATGATGAATTCACGCGAGCGCATCACGCCGAAACGCGGACGAATCTCATCACGGAATTTGGTTTGAATCTGGTAGAAGTTCACCGGCAGCTGCTTGTAGCTGGCGATCTCTTTGCGCACGAGATCGGTGATGACTTCTTCATGAGTGGGGCCTACGCAGTAATCGCGCTCGTGGCGATCTTTCAAACGCAGCAATTCCGGGCCGTACTGCTCCCAGCGGCCAGACTCCTGCCATAGATCGGCGGGTTGAACGGCAGGCATCAATACTTCTTGGGCACCGGCCCGGTTCATCTCTTCACGCACGATAGCTTCCACTTTGCGCAGAGTGCGTAGCCCCAGGGGCAGCCAAGTGTACAGGCCCGAGGTGAGACGGCGGATCATCCCGGCGCGCAGCATTAACTGGTGGCTGATGACTTCAGCATCGGCCGGGGTTTCTTTTAATGTCGCAATCAATAATTGGCTGGCGCGCATGGGTGTGAGCATTCCTTGGTTAACAGTGGTGACGCTGAATGTTGTATCGAACGTAGCGCTTAATCGAGCGTTGAATCGCGCATTGTACGGCGAAGCGGGTAAGGCGGCAAAATCCTAATCGGCTCGGTGAGCGTGCGCGGTAGCGGAAGTGTGCTAGAATCGAGCGGCATTTGAGTCGATAGTCGTTGATTTGACCATAACAAGCAGCCATGCGTCGGCTATCGGAACGTTTAGTTTTCGAGGGAACCTCCATGCAGCAAGCAGTTCGCCGTTGGTTAACGGGGGCCGTTATAGGCGTCTCCATTGTGGCATTGAGCGGTTGCGGAACCATGTTTTACCCTGAGCGTAAAGGGCAAATGAGCGGCGATGTCGATCCAGTCGTGGCGATTGCCAACGGTGTGGGTTTGCTGTTTTTCATTGTGCCTGGAGTAATTGCTTACGCCGTCGATTTTTCGAATGGCACCATCTATCTCCCTAGTGCGAGTAGCGCATCGGTAGATGTTCATCATTTAAACGACGCGATGGACATGGCCTCTTTGGAGAAGCTGCTGTCAGAGAAAGCCGGTCAGCCCGTGAGCTTGGAGAACGAGCTGCTGGTGATCGAGGAGATGGACAGTTTGGATGAGGCTCTGGCCATGGTGAGGATGTCCGGCGTGTTGGATGAGGAGCGGCTGGCCACGATGTGAATGGTCGGCGTCTGTATACCAACGCCCCTCTTAAACGCCCCTGTCAGTTCATTACCTGACAGGGGCGTTTATCTTTTGCTGCACAGTTTTTTACGATGTTGCTTTCGCTGAGGTTATTTTCAATACCGTCAAACCGGCTACCAACCCCCAAAAGGCTCCCCCGATCCCCAGCAGCGTAATGCCTGAACCGGTCAGCAAAAAGGTCACGATGGCTGCGTCGCGCTGCTCGCTCTTTTCAAACGCACTTGCCAACCCTGCGCTCAGCGTGCCAAGCAGGGCAATACCCGCCAGCGCTAGGATAAGAATACTCGGTAATGCATTGAAGATGCCGGTGACCGTGGCGCCAAATATACCCATCGCCACATAGAAAACGCCTGCGGCAACGCCAGCGGTATAGCGTTTTTTAGGGTTTGGGTGCGCATCTGGCCCCAGGCAAACCGCAGCGCTAATGGCGGCCATGTTCAACGCATAGCCGCCCAACGGGGCGAGCAGCAGCGTAGCGCCGCCTGTCCATGTCATCAGCGGCGAGCTATTGGGCTGGTAGCCTGCTGCCCGTAAAACCGCAACACCCGGTAAATTTTGAGTCGCCATAGTGATCACGAACAGCGGAATACCGATACTCAGCATCGTCATTGGGTTAAACACCGGGACAGTAAAGACGGGGAGCGTGGGTGTTAGCGGAATATCCTGGGTGCTGATTTGGCCTTGCAGTAGCGCCATCATGACACCAATGAGCAACACGCCAGGCACCGCGAGCGTCGGCCATAAACGCCTGCCAGCCACCCAGGCCGCCAACATGACCATCGGCAGCAGCCACTGGCGTTCCATCACGTTGAATAACTCCAGTCCAAAGCGCAGCAGAATACCGGCCAGCATGGCGGAGGCAATGGCACTAGGAATATGGCGCATCAAGCGCTCGAAAAGCCCCGTGACGCCGCACAACGTGATCAGTAGCGCTGAAAACAGAAACGCGCCGATAGCTTCTTCGATTGGAATGCCGGGCAGGTTCGTGGCTAGAAATGCTGCGCCTGGCGTCGACCAGGCCGTCAACAGCGGCATTCGGTAGCGCAGCGACAGGCCCAGTGAGGTCACCCCCATGCCAATGCCCAGCGCCCAAAGCCACGAGCTAATTTGCGCCGTGCTGGCGCCGGCGGCCGTTGCGGCTTGAAAGATAATCGCCGCCGAGCTGGTGTAACCAATCAATACGGCAACGAAGCCCGCAATGACGGTTGATAGACTACTATCGCGCCATAGGCTAGGCGCAGGTTCGTCGTGAGTAGTGGAGGGCGTTTCCATGGGTGGCCTCGTGCAAGCTGGGGTGGCACTATGTGCGTCATAACGCACAAGCGCCACGTTACCACTGTGCGTTATAGCGCACAACTGGGGTTGAGACTGGGTTTGAAACAGGACCTGAAACAGGAGAGAGGAATGGCAATCGAACCGCACACCATTGCTGCACATATTGCGGGGACAGTGCGTCAGTTGCGCAAAAAGCGCGGCTGGAGCCTTGACCGGGCGGCCGGTGAAACGGGGGTGAGTAAAGCCATGTTGGGGCAGATAGAGCGCGGTGAGTCTAGCCCTACTGTTTCGACGCTCTGGAAGATTGCCAGCGGCTTTCGGGTATCTTTCTCGACACTGTTCGATAATGACAAACCCGCGTTAGGTGAGCTACACCGAGACGGTCGAGAGTCCGTCTGGGGTGATGACAGCGCCGGTATGCAGGCGCGCTTGCTGTTTCCCTACGACCCTCTGCTGGGGTTCGAGATGTTCATGATCGAACTTGCCCCTGGAGCGATCAGCGAATCATCGGCCCATGCCAGCGGCGTGGTGGAACACATCGTGATAGTGGAAGGGGAGATGGAGCTGCGCATTGATGAGCGCTGGCAAACGCTGCGGGCTGGCGAGGGGCTGCGTTTTTTTGCTGACCGGCCCCACGCCATGCGCAATAACACGGAGGGCCGGTTACGCTTTCACGATGTGATTCATTATTTGCCCGGCGCGGCGTCGGGCATTTGAGCGCGCAGCCAGTTGAGTTCCTCGGCCCAGATCTCGGGCTCGATGGTCTCCAGAATCATCGGGATGCCTTGGATGCGCTGGTCTTGCATGATAGCGCTAAAAGCGTCCAGTCCGATATTGCCCTTACCTAGGCTGTGATGTCGGTCGACGCGGCTGGCAAAAGCGCTTTTGGCGTCGTTCAGGTGCATGCCGCGCAAGTACTGGAAACCCACGACCTTGCCAAGCTCATCCAGAGTGGCCTGTGTTGCGTCGCGGGTGCGGAGATCGTACCCAGCAGCGAAGGCGTGGCAGGTATCGATGCATACGCCTACCCGTGCTTTATCATCGACTTGCTCAATAATCTCGGCCAGGTGCTCGAAGCGCCAGCCGAGGTTGGTGCCTTGACCTGCGGTATTTTCGATCACCGCGGTCACGTCCTGGGTATCCGCCAGCGCTTCATTGATCGAGTCGGCAATACGTGACAGACACTCGGTATCGCTGATTTTGTTCAGGTGGCTGCCGGGGTGAAAGTTGAGCAGCGTCAACCCTAGCTGCTCGCAGCGCTGCATCTCGTCTAGAAACGCGGCACGGGATTTTCTAAGCCCCTCTGACTCTGGATGGCCCAGATTAATCAGATAGCTGTCGTGGGGCAGAATTTGCTTTGGGCCAAAGCCGTGGTCTTGGCAGGCCTCCTTGAAGGCGGCAATGGCCTCGTCCGTCAGCGGTTTCCCCTTCCACTGAC
The DNA here is from genome assembly GCF_022348105.1 of Halomonas sp. MMH1-48. NCBI lineage: Bacteria > Pseudomonadati > Pseudomonadota > Gammaproteobacteria > Oceanospirillales > Halomonadaceae > Halomonas > Halomonas sp. MMH1-48. The sequence goes on along the minus strand of NZ_JAKRFL010000001.1, from coordinate 228,142 downwards.
GCTGATTCTTGGTGAACAGCGCAAACGCCGTTGCACCGATCTCGACCGCGCGCAGCACGGCCTGATCCGCGCCGCCCGCTGCACTCACATGAGCACCCAGATAATTCATCATTTCCCTTAAATGGCAGGTTAAGCAGATTGGCCCGCACGTTGGCGATTATCTAAATATCGCTTAAAGGCGGCGGGCTCATCGGTAATGGCACTGGTCACGCCCCACGACCAGCGGCTGGCAAAAGCGCTGGGGTCGTTAGCGGTGTAGCAGAGTATCTGGTAGCCATCGCGGCACATGGCAGCGGCTTGCGTCTGCTTGAGCCTTGGCCAGTGGGGGTGAATACTAAACGCCTGTACCGCCTCACACTGCTCACGCCAGTGCTTGGGCACACTACCAAACAGGGCGCCTAGTGCCAGTGCTTCTTCAGGGGCATGGTGTCGGCAATGGACAAGGGCGGTCGAGTCAAACGACGAGATCACCAACCGCTCGGGAGGTAGAGCCTCTAAAACGACGGGCAGTACCTCATCCACCAGGCGGATGGGGTCACGGCCTTTATTGACCTTGATCTCTAGGTTAACGCCCATCTCCAGCTCGTTCAGCAGGGAGAGCATGGTCTCCAGGCTGGCCATTTTTTCTCCGGCAAAGCGATCACCAAACCAGCGGCCTACATCGAGCTGCTGGGCCTGCTGCCACGTGAGGTTGGCAAGCTCTCCTCGACCATCCGAGCAGCGGCTCACATCGCTGTCGTGCCAGATGACGGGTGTATCGTCTTTCAATAGCTGCACATCCAGCTCTACCCAGGTGGCACCGGCTTGTTGGGCCGCACGGACGGCGGTTAGGGTGTTTTCAGGCGCTGCCGCTGAGTAGCCTCGATGGGCAATAAGCGTAGGAACAGAAATAGCAGGATGCGTCATGTCCAGTCCGTGTGTGGTGGCTGATAAACGGAGTGATCACCATTGTTGGCACAGTCTAGCACGCAGCCATGACAGCCGTGTGTCGGTTTAGCGGGCTAATCACTTGATTTAATGTGCCCAACGCGGTTGGATAGCGTCCAGGGTATGTCCAATAATTAATAACAGGAGTCTCATGAATGTCTAAGCGTATCCAGTTTTCCAAGACCGGTGGTGCCGAGGTGTTGGAGTGGGTGGAGGTCGAACCGGCTGCCCCCGCCGCCGGCGAAGTGCGTATCGCCAATAAAGCGGTGGGGCTCAACTTTATCGATATCTATTTCCGCACGGGGCTATATCCCGCGCCTGCCATGCCGTCTGGGCTGGGAACGGAGGGCGCTGGCACGGTGGATGCCGTCGGCGAAGGTGTGACGCATCTCAAGGTGGGTGACCGTGTGGCGTATGCCCAAGGCCCGCTGGGTGCTTATGCGGAATTGCACACGCTACCTGCCGCTAAAGTCGTCAAATTGCCTGACTTTATCGATTTCGACACTGCCGCTGCCAGCATGCTCAAAGGCCTAACGGTGCAGTACCTGCTGCGCCAAACCTATGCACTCAAGGGCGGTGAGACCATTTTGTTCCACGCGGCGGCTGGTGGCGTTGGCTCCATTGCTTGCCAGTGGGCCAAAGCGCTCGGCGTCAAGCTGATTGGCACGGTCAGCTCCCAAGAAAAAGCCGATCTTGCCATGGCCAACGGCGCTTGGGCGACCATCGACTACACCAAGGAAAATGTGGTGGAGCGCGTACGCGAACTCACCCAGGGTGAGATGTGCGACGTGGTTTATGACTCCGTCGGTAAAGATACCTGGGAAATGTCGCTGGACTGCTTGAAGCCCCGCTCGTTGATGGTGAGCTTTGGCAACGCTTCTGGCCCCGTCGATGGCGTGAACATCGGTATTCTGAACCAGAAGGGCGCGCTTTTCGTCACGCGCCCGAGCCTGAACGGCTACGCTGACACGCGTGAGCGCCTAGAAATGATGTGCGACGAATTCTTCGGCATGATCGAAAGCGGAAAAATCCACATCGACGTGGCTAACCGCTACCCGCTACAAGAGGCTGGCAAGGCACAGGATGCGCTGCAAAGCCGTAAAACGACGGGCTCTACGATTCTATTGCCGTGATACCTACTCGTTATCGACACTTACTCGATATCGACGTAAGCACCCAACTGACGCATTCGGCTCTCAAAACGGGTCACGTTGTCGACCAGCTGGTCAGGGCCGAATGCCACGCACTCCGCTAGAATCGCTTCGCTGAGCGTAATCGCCGCCAGTATCGACGGGAAAAAGTGCGGCGTGGCGTTGGCGACGGTAAACGTCATGCAGGCACCCGGCACGAGTGGCGATCGCAGCGTATCGGTAATCACGATGGCTTGAACGCCGTTGGCGCGGGTAATTTCCAGCGCCTTCATCGTCTCGGCGCAGTAGGGCTCAAAGCCAAACGCCACCACCACATCCTGCTCATTGAACGGAGCCAATTCGGTGAGCAAGCCTCCCTCCTGGCCGCGAATGAGCGTCACTTCCGGCATCGCAATGCGCCCCACGTAGGCAAAGTGGTACGCGCAGGCGAAGGTGTCTCGAAACCCGACCACGGCGACTCGCCGTGCGGCCAAGATTCGCTCGGCGGCCTCTTTGACGCGCGTTTGGTTATCCGCCGTAAACAGCCTGCCAATATTATCGAAGGCAGCGTCGCCTACCTCCGCAAACAGCGCCGCTTCTGGTTTTCGGTGCTGCTGCTTCAACTGGCTGGCGCGGCCGGATAGCTCCACCGGCGCTGCTTGCACTGCCGATTGAAACACTTCCCGAAATGGCTCGTAGCTCTCGAACCCAAGCCGCTTGGCTAACCTGACCAGAGTGGAGGGAGTGACGGATGCTGCCTGAGCCGTTTTGCGGATCGACTGAAACGCCATCTCTGCAGGGTGTTCCAGCACATAGCTGGCGGCACGCTTGAGCTGTGGGCTAAGCGCTGCGTAGCTCTCGGCTAGCTGCAGGTGAATGCTGTCCAGGCTGATGGCGTGAGTGGCGTTGTCTGGCATGGCACCCTCTTTCATGGAAAATAAAACATTTGTACCAATTATAAATGTTTTTGCTACAGATGTATTGACGCCGTCCCAGCGACTACTTTATCGTTCAAAAAACACATTCGTTTCTTTTTATTTTAAATAAAGAAACAAACGTTTCGTTAAGTTTTGACGACTGTTCCGAGGAGGTTAGAAAAAGCACCATGCCTGCTGACGCTACTGCGCTGCCCAATTATGAAACGCTGCTGGTGAGTTTAAATGCCCGCGTAATGACCGTACGACTGAATCGCCCGCAGCGCCTCAACGCCGTTGTTGAGGCGCTCTACCAAGAGCTGCTGGATGTGCTGCGAATAGCACAGCAGTCGCCTCAGGTCCGGGCGGTGGTGCTGACCGGTGAAGGGCGCGCGTTTTGTGTCGGTGCCGATATGAAGGCCCACGGCAGCGCTAAGCGCACGCTGTTTCAGCGCCGGGCCTATTTGCAGCTGGGTAACGACGTATGCGAGGCCATCACCCAGCTCGGTAAGCCGGTGGTGGCGGCAGTGAACGGTTATGCGCTGGGGGCAGGCGCGGAAATGGCCGTCGCCTGCGATTTTGTCGTCATGGCCGATGACGCGCAGATAGGCTTTCCAGAAACCAGTATCGGGACGTGCGTAGGTGGCGGCGTTTCCAAACTGCTTCCCCAACTGGTGGGGCTCACTCAGGCCCGCCGCCTGCTCTACTTAGGTGACAAACTTTATGGGCCTGAAGCCGCCGAGATGGGGCTAGCGCTGGCGAGCCATCCGCAAACGCAACTGATGGCCGAAGCCCAGCTGCTTGCCGAACGGCTGGCCAAGCAGGCGCCTGTGTCCATGGCGATGTTAAAGCCGCTGGTCAATCGCAGTACCCATACAAGCATGGAGAGCCAGCTACAGCAGGAGTTGGACGCGGTGTTTACCTGTTCCACGACCGATGATTGGCAAGAGGGGGTCGATGCCTTTGCCGAGCGGCGAGCGCCTAATTTTCAGGGCCAATGAGTGTGGGCTTAACCCTTAAAAACGAGTTCTGAATCAAGTCGTCGCGCACTTCTTTGTCAAACAGGTTTCGCCATGAACACTATCGAAGGTCATCTTCCAATCCGCAGCCCGCTGCATGACATCTTAGCCCCCACCAGCATTGCCATCGTTGGAGCCTCTGCGGACCCGACCAAGCGGGGCTATAAAGCCATGATCGGGCTGATCAACGGCGGCTACCGGGGAAACATCTACCCGATCAACCCAAAAGCCGATCATATTCTAGGTGTGAAGGCGTGGCCCTCTATTGCCAAGATGCCGGGCAGCCCCGAGCTTGCGCTGCTGTGTACGCCTGCCGCCACCGTGCCTGCGCTGATTGCCGAGTGTGGCCGCCGGGGGGTGAAAGGGGCGGTCATTCTGGCCAGCGGGTTTGGCGAAACCGGCGAAGAGGGGGCAGCGCTGGAGGCACAGATGATGGAGATCGCCCGTGCCCACGGCGTGCGTATCATCGGCCCAAACACTTCTGGCATGTTTAACCTGCACCACCAAATTAACTTGCTGGCGCTGGATAACGTCAAGCCGGGTGATATCGGCATTGTGTCTCAGTCCGGCAATATGCTGCTCTCTCTTGCGCTGGAAGCCCAGCATAACGGGCAAGTGGGGTTCAGCACCTACGCTGGTCCTGGCAACCAGAGCGATATCGGCTTTAACGATTACCTGCGCTATTTAGGGGAGGACGAGCACACTCGCGTGGCTACGCTCTACGTGGAGGGCTTCCGTGATGGGCAGCAGTTTCTGAAAGTGGCCCGTGACGTGACCGCCATGAAGCCGGTGGTGGTGTATAAATCCGGTGCCACCGAGCAGGGCCAAAAAGCCGCCAGCTCCCATACCGGTGCGTTGGCCGGTAGCTACCAAATGACCGTCGATTTGTTGCGCCAGGCAGGCGTTAGCGTGGTGCAGTACTCCGATGAAATCCTGCCCGTGGCGGAAGGATTGGGGCGGCTCCAAAAAGCCCCCGGTAAGCGCGTGGCGGTGATTTCTGACGGCGGTGGCCAAGCCACCATTGCCGCCGACCGGTTATCGGAAGCGGGACTGACACTGGCCGAGCTTTCTGACGCTACTCGCTCTGCACTGCGCGAGGTGTTACTGCCTCAGGCATCTACCCTTAACCCGGTGGACGTGGCAGGCTCCTCGGATGCTAACCCTTCGCTGCTTGCACGCTGCATCGAGCTGGTGATGGCGGATGAAGGCGTCGATAGCGTCTTTCTGGTGGGCATGTTCGGCGGGTACAGCCTGCGTTTTGCAGAATCACTGATGGGCGACGAAATGCGCGGCGCAGAGCGCATGGTAGAGCTTGCTCAAGCCTCTGAGAAACCCCTGGTGATTTACAGCCTTTATGCGCCGATCAAACCGCCTGCGTTGCGCCGTCTACACGAAGCCGGTTTGCCGGTGTATTCCTCGATTGAGCATGCGGTGCGCGTGCTTGCTGCCCTAGGTGAGCGAGGAGAGTACCTGGCCCGCCAACAGGCACAAGAGACGATAGCGCCCGCCGCGCCATCGGAAACAGGCAAGACCATGCTAAAAGCGGCCAAGGCGGAAGGGCGCGATTTATTGGAGTTTGAAGCAAAGGCGCTGCTGGCGGAGCACGGGATTACCGTACCTACCGAGTGGCTGGTACGCCAGGAGGAAGAGCTGGCCAAGATCGCCGAGCAAACCGCAAAAGCGCCGCTGGCGATGAAGGTGGTTTCAAAAGACATTCTGCATAAATCCGACGCGGGCGGGGTCAAGCTCAACTTAGTGGGTGACGCCGCACTGCGCGATGCCTTTCAGGCCATTCACTCAAACGCCCAGGCTTACGACCTGAACGCCCAGATAGAGGGCGTGCTGGTCACGCCCATGGCTGAGAAAGGCGTCGAGGTGATTATCGGCATGCTGCGCGACCCGATGTTTGGCCCGGTGCTGATGTTTGGCTTGGGCGGCATTTTCGTGGAGGTGCTAGAGGACGTTGCCTTCCGCTCGCTGCCGCTGACCCTGCGCGACGCACGCTCCATGGTCGATCAAATTAAAGCGCAAAAAGTGCTGGCGGGAGTGCGCGGGGCGGCTGGGGTCGATAAGCAGGCGCTGGTGTCACTGCTGATGCAGGTATCCCAATTGGTGGACGCCTACCCGGAGATTTGCGAACTAGACTTGAACCCGGTGATTGCCTATCCAAAAGGCCACTGTGCCGCTAACTATGCCATCGTCGATGCCCGAATCATTGTGGAGCGCCAACCATGAGCCAACCATTACCCGGATTAACCGATGCCACTCTCACTCTAGATAATCGTGTGGCGACACTTACCCTTAATCGCCACGACGTGCGTAATGCCTTAACGGGCACCGCACTCGTTGACGACATCGTCGCCACCGCCGCCTGGGTGAATGGCTGCCAGGAGGTATCGGTGCTGTTGATTACCGGAGCGGGCAGTGCGTTTTGTGCCGGTGGAAACGTAAAAGACATGGCCGAGCGCGGCGGCGATTTTGCGGGGGATGTGGCGGAAGTCGCCGAGCGCTACCGCACGGGCATTCAGCGGATGCCGCTGGCACTCCATAAGGTCGAAGTGCCCATCATTGCCGCCGTCAATGGTGCGGCCATCGGTGCCGGATTCGATTTGGCCAATCTGGCGGATATGCGTATTGCCTCTCGCAAGGCGAGCTTTGGGGAGACCTTTCTCAATCTGGGGATCATTCCCGGTGATGGCGGGGCATGGTTCATGCAGCGGCAGATTGGTTATCAGCGTGCCTTCGAACTGACGCTCTCTGGCCGAGTGATCAGTGCCGAGGAGGCGTTTGCTTACGGCATAGTGCTGGAGGTGGTCGAGCCCGAACAGCTTATGGAAACCGCGATGGCCCATGCCCAACGCATTGCGGCTCAGCCGCCCAAGGCGACACGTCTGACTAAACGGCTAATGAAAATGGCGCCGGATATGGAGCTGAGAGCCTTTCTGGATGTCTGTGCCGTTTTTCAAGGCATGTGTCATAACGAGCCGGAGCATCTTCGAGCCGTGGAGCGGCTGATGGCACGTATGAAACGCTAACCCGCGTCTTACCACTGGCAGTTCGTGGCGATATTGATTTGCCAGAGCTTGTACGTTCGTATAGTCATCGTCTAATGTGTCGCTCAGTACGCTGCACTTTCCTCGTCGGGAGAGCGGTGGGTATCACATAGGGAGATGGCGCTCTGATGACTCTGGAAAGTTTAGGACTGACCCCCAGCACGCTGGTGTTTATCGTGTTGGGACTCACGCTGGCAGCCTTCATCTGGGGGCGATTTCGTTACGATTTAGTGGCCCTGGCGGCGTTGCTAGGCTCGGTGATGCTGGGCCTTGTCCCTGCCGATGAAGCGTTTTCCGGTTTTGGCCATCCAGCGGTGATTACCGTGGCGGCCGTGTTGGTGTTAAGCCGTGGTTTCGAGCGCTCTGGCGTGGTGGATGTCATTGCCAATCAGGTGCTCAAAGTGGGTGAGCGCTTGATGCTACAGCTACTCGTGTTGGTGGGCACCGTGGTGGTGCTTTCTGGCGTGATGAATAACGTCGGCGCACTGGCGCTGTTGTTACCGGTGGCGATGCGCCTTGCCCGTGAACACAATACATCTCCCTCATTGCTGCTGATGCCGCTGGCATTTGGCTCTCTGTTGGGTGGTCTGACCACGCTGATTGGCACGCCACCCAATATCATTATTTCCGCCTACCGAGGCAATATCACTGGCGACAATTTTGGGATGTTCAGTTTCTCGCCCGTGGGAGTCGCGGTGGCACTGGTGGGGTTGATGTTTATCGTGACCGTGGGCTGGCGATTGACGCCCAAGCGCAATAGCCAAGCCGCTACGGACGATATGTTCGATACCGCCAACTACTTGGTCGAGCTGAAGGTGACCGAGGATTCCAAAGCCAACGGGCTTACCCTGCAGCAGCTGCGCGACGAACTGGAGGAAACCATTCCCGTCTTGGCGGTGGTACGTGAAGACAACCGTCGAGCAGGCTATCAGTTTCATGGCGTGCTTCGCGAGGGCGATATTCTGCTGTTGGAAGCGGGTCCCGACGAGCTGAAACTACTGGAAGATAAAGTGGGCTTGAGCGCGATTGCCGAGCCGGAAGAGCCTGAGGAGGGGCAGTCAAAGGGCGATGATGAAGGCAAAGACGATGAACGTCAGCCGGTCGATACCGAAGGGTTGCAGCTCATCGAAGCCGTCGTGCGCAACGATTCGATGATGATCAATCGCAGCGTGCGCCAGTTACGTCTCAACCATCAGTTTGGCCTGCACCTCGTGGCCGTAGCCCGTGACGGTGGCCGCTTGAAACAGCGCCTGCGCGACATTCGTTTTCAAACCGGCGACGTGCTGCTATTGCAGGGCAGCGAAAACGAAATCGCCGATAGTTTATCGACGCTGGGTTGTTTGCCGCTGGCCAACCGCGAGCTTCACCTGGGACAGCCGCGAAAATTGGCCGTTTCAGTGGGGATTTTCGCCCTGGCAATCGTGGCCATGCTGCTCGATTTGCTGCCTGCTGCCGTCGCCATGAGCAGCGCCGCACTGGTGTCTCTATTGATCGGCGTGCTGCCCTTGCGTGATGGCTACCAGGCCATCGACGGGCCGGTGATCGTGTTGCTGGCCGCCATGCTGCCGGTGGGTGAAGCGCTGGAGACCAGCGGCGGTGCAGATATCATCGCCGAGGCGCTGCTACGGTTTGGCGTGGAGTGGCCGATCGTCGTGTCCTTGGTGGGGCTATTTTTGCTCTCCATGCTGCTCTCCAACGTGGTCAACAACGCCGCGGCGGCGCTGCTCATGGCGCCCATTGCGTCCAGTCTTGCCAACGGCTTCGACGCCTCGCTCGATCCGTTTTTAATGGTGGTGGCCGTCAGCGCCTCCTGTGCGTTTTTAACGCCCATTGGGCACCAATCGAATACCTTGGTTCTCGGGCCAGGTGGTTACCGGTTTGGCGACTACTGGAAACTGGGACTGCCACTCTCGCTGGTGGTCATGGCCACTGCCATCCCAGCCATATTGTGGGTATGGCCCCTGTAGAAGATCAATGGAGCACTGGGCCCCGGCCTGTTCGTGGTTCGCGCTATTAGATTCCGAAAATTTTGCTAATCTATTACGCACATAGACCAATAAATATCGAACAGGCCGGGCTTATGAATCAACAGTATCGCCAGGATGCCATCGTCGAACTGGTTCGCCAGCACGGCTACATGAGTATCGAACAGCTCACCGAACACTTCGCGGTCACGCCACAAACCATTCGTCGAGACTTGAACACTCTGGCCAACGAAGGTCGCGTGCGCCGCGTACATGGTGGTGTCGGGGTCGAGTCAAGTACGGTCAATACGGCTTACAGCACCCGCAAAACGTTGCACCTCGAAGAGAAAGAGCGCATTGCCCGCTGCTTGGCACAGCATATACCCCATCATGCCTCCCTGTTCATCAATATCGGGACCAGCAATGAAATGATCGCCCAAGCGCTACTGGAGCACCAAGGTTTGGAGATCATTACCAACAACCTCAATGTGGCGGCGATTCTGCAACACAAAGAGGACTTCACGGTGATCATCGCGGGCGGTCAAGTGCGCTCCCGTGATGGCGGGATCATCGGCGAAGCCACCATCGACTTCATCAATCAGTTCAAAGTGGATTATGGAATCATCGGGATCAGTGGCATCGACGAAGATGGCTCGCTTCTGGAGTTTGACTACCAAGAGGTACGCGTTGCCCAGGCGATCATTGCCAATTCGCGAAGGGTGTATTTAGCCGCAGACTACTCGAAATTCCACCGAAACCCAGTGGTGCGCCAAGGTAACATTTCCCAACTGGATGCGCTGTTTACCGATCGTAAGCCCCCCGAGGCGATTCAGCGACTGCTCAACCAGCACGATGTGGCGCTGCACATTGCTTAGCGCCTGTCACGACAGTGCTCAGGCTTTGGCTAAGGTGGCAGAGTTTCATACTTGAGCATTCCAGGCGCCTAGAGTAGCCTCTGATGATAATAAAACGAAACAAAACAGACAAAATCGAAAGAACCTACAACAAAGTGAATGCGCTATGTCCTCCTTTATTCTCGCCATCGATCAAGGCACGACCAGCTCCCGCGCCATTCTTTTTGACCGCCAAGGCCAAATTGCGGCAGTTGCCCAACAAGAGTTTCCTCAACACTTCCCACAAGATGGGTGGATCGAACACGACCCGGAAGATATCTGGGAATCGGTGATCGCGACCTGCCGGGAAGTGCTCAGCAAAGCCCAGATAACCCCCGAGCAAGTGGATGGGGTCGGCATTACCAACCAGCGTGAGACCACGGTGGTGTGGGATCGCGACACAGGCAAGCCGCTGTACAACGCCATCGTTTGGCAAGATCGTCGCACCTCCGAGCGCTGTCAGGCGCTACGCGACGAGGGGCATACTGAGTTAGTACAGTCGAAAACTGGCCTATTGATCGACCCTTACTTTTCTGCCACCAAACTGGCCTGGATTCTCGATTGCGTCGAGGGCGCCCGCGAGCGTGCTGCCCGGGGCGAGCTGGCGTTCGGCACCGTCGATAGCTTTTTGATGTGGCGTTTGACCGATGGTAAACGTCACGTGACCGATGCCACCAATGCCTCGCGCACGGCGCTGTTCAACATTCATGACCAAACCTGGGACGAAGAACTGCTGGCGCTATTTGATGTACCCGCCAATATGCTCCCCGAGGTGAACGATTCCAGCGATGATTTTGGCACGGTCGAGGCCCACTGGCTGGGCGCGCCGCTGCCGATTGCAGGTGTCGCGGGTGATCAGCAGGCGGCGCTGGTGGGGCAGGCGTGTTTCAAACCTGGTATGGGTAAAAGCACCTACGGCACCGGCTGTTTCATGATCGTGAATACCGGGGAAACGGCCTCGGTATCGCGTAATCGCCTGCTGACCACCATTGGCTACCGTATCAACGGCAAACCTACTTACGCCATGGAGGGGAGTATTTTCGTAGCAGGCGCCACGGTGCAGTGGCTGCGAGATGGTCTGAATCTGTTTGCGGATGCCTCGGAAACCGAAGCACTGGCCCAGAAAACCCGCAGAGGGCACAGCGTTTACTTGGTGCCTGCGTTTACCGGCCTGGGCGCCCCGCACTGGGACCCTAAGGCCCGTGGCGCTATTTTTGGCCTGACGCGTGACACTGGCATCGCCGAAATCGTCGCGGCGGGGCTTCAGGCGGTGTGTTACCAAACCCGCGACCTGCAGCACTGCATGAACGATGATATGGAAGCGTCACCGGGCAACCTCCGTGTGGATGGCGGTATGGTGAAAAACAGCTGGGTCATGCAGTTTTTGGCCGATATGCTCAATGTCCAAGTTGACCGTCCGACCATTTTGGAAACGACGGCCCTGGGGGCGGCTTACTTGGCAGGGTTACGTCTTGGCTGGTACGACACGTTAGAGGAGATCGAGCAGCTCTGGCGTTGCGAGCGCAGCTTTACGCCCACCATGGAAGAGGCGACCCGTGAGAAGCTCTACCAGGGCTGGTTGGATGCGGTATCCCGGGTGCGCTCTACGTAAAGAACGTCGCCGCGAAGCGCCATAAAAGATGCCGCTGTCGCACAGCGGCGTTTTTTTATGGCGGTTTTTTAACGAAGCCATCGTCCTTGGTCGTATAGAGAAATCGTTATTTAGGAGTAAACTGCATCCGTTTTTAATGAGCAGGCGTTTTTCATCTTTTAAAGGCGCGTTAGTTCTTCTCCATTGATTTTTTCCTACCCTTTTAAAACAGTCGTTTAACTATCTTCTTGAAAGTCTACGTCATCGATAGCGCTTCTATGGGTGTTATGTAGTCAAACTACAACCCAGCCTGCTGCCAATGATGCATTGTGAGCATGGCAGCCGTGAACCATAGTGAAGTCATGGATCAGGGCGGTGTTTTGTTATCCCGATACGTCGCACTCATCCTTGCTACATACCGAGGCGCTGCCGTATTACCAGGGCGCTTAAGGCGAAGGTCTTGTAACGCTTGTGACCGTTTCGCAGTTACCGAACTGGGCACTTACCCGGCCCAGCATGAGTAGCAATGTCACCATTCGTCGTTAATTAAGATGGCTGCTCGATTATTCATTACGAAGTATCAAACAATAACGAGCAGCGGCTGACCATACCATGAGGGACTAACCATGAACTGCATCGAATTGAGCCAACAAGCCGACCGTATCGCTAGCTCTTTCAGCAAGCAAGATTTAGCCAAGCTAGTATTGGCGCTGAAGAGCAATCGTGAGTCGCTCCAACATGCCGTCGAAGTCATCGACACCATTGATAGTCGTTCGGGCTGTACGCTGGAAGAAGCATGGGATGAGGTATTAGCGGGCGATTCTCAACTTCTCGTCGAACACGAAGAGTGATGCCTTAACACACTGACTCACGATATTAATACCCCCTGCTATTGCGTTAGCAGGGGGATTTTTATGTGAGCAAGAGTGACGGTTTAGGATGATCGCTTCTGTTTAAGAGAGCGTTTCAACCGGCGGCCGAGATGTATCACGATTCTCTTTGAAGTAGGTGGTAAACCGTTCTTCTGCTTCTTCGCCAAAGAGGACCCGACAGGCCTCTTTGAGGCCTGGCGACTGGCGCAGCTGCTCATGGTGAACGACCAGCGACACCTTGGCGCGGCGGCGTAAGAAGTCTTCCAACTGCGTGATCATCTCATGGTCACGCGCGTGCTCGAGTTCGCAGCGGATGTACTCGGTGCCTTCGATCAAAATATCGGCTTCAGAAGGGTCTTGGCGAATTTTCTCAAGCATGGGAATCGCTTGTTCTGCATAACGTCGCCATAGTCTTGAGGAGAGCGGCTCTGAAGAGGTAGCCGCCGTCATGGCATCCAGGTTCATGCGCTTGGCTTGATCCATAAACTGCTGCTTCACCGGCTCGGGCGGCTCGCCATACCAGTGAAAGTTAGGATCGCTGAGCGCCACGCCAAGCGCTTTTACCTCTTCGGCAATTTCATCGCCCACGTTGAGGCAATCAGTGAGCTTGCCGCCAAAGATACTGATATGGGCACTCTCTGCATTGGTATCGATGACATGCTTGCGCGATAGCTGCAGGAAGTCGCGGTCGCTGCCCTGGTCGGCCTTGATGGCGAGAGGGCGTACCCCGCAGCGCGTCGATATGATGTCGGCTTGGGTGAGCGGTTTGTCGAGCGTCAGGCGCTTGTTGATGTTCTCCAAAACGAACGCGATATCGTCGGCGGTGACGTCGACCTCGGGGTGCTCCATATGGGTGTCGGTGGTGCCGACACAGGTGCGGTTGCCCATCGGAATGACGAAAAATAAGCGTCCATCATCGGCAAAGAACGCCAGCACCCGCTTGGTGTCGGTTAACTGCGGCACAATCAAGTGAATGCCTTTCGAGTAGAGGTGCTGGTGGGACGTTTTTTGCCCCGTCAGGGCATTGTGCTGGTCGACCCAGGGGCCAGCGGCGTTGATCAATACTTTGGAACGAATATTGAAGGTGCTGCCATCCATTACGTTGCGGGCTTTGGTCACCCACACGTCGCCTTCACGCTCAGCGCCCAGCGATTCGACATAGTTGGCAGCGACGGCACCGTAATTGAGCGCATGGCGCACGAAGTTGAACACGAAGCGAGCGTCGTTATCATGCAGGTAAGCATCCGAGTACTCGAACCCGCCAACGGCACCTTCAATGTCGATAATCGGCTCTTCTTGCTTGATCTTTTTGGGCGAGAGTAGGCGCGGTAGCTTGGTAAAGCCGTTGCCCATGAGCCAGTAAAGCCAAGTGCCCGCCCACAAATAGCGCGGAGAGTGGCGGAAACCTTGTGTAATCGTGGTGAGGAAACGAATTTCTTGAACGGTAGACGGGTAGCTTTTGATTAAGTGGTTGCGGCTTTTGCAGAGCTTACGTACCAGCGCAAAGTCTTTGCTTTCCATGTATTTGATGCCGCCCCAAACCAGGTTCGAGGAGTGCATGCTGGTACTGCCAGCAAAGTCGCCACGGTCGATTAGGGCTACTTTAGCACCTTTGCCCGCAAGAGCAGCGGCGGTTGCTGCACCATTGATGCCGCCACCGATAATCAGTGCGTCAAAGTCATCAGTGTGCAATTTCTCGACATTACGGTTACGCAGTTTCATAGCGGTTCCAATTAATTAAGAAAAAGCCCCGTGTCGGTTGCGGTCTCAACGAGTGGAGAGGGCAACAATGCCCGCCGCTGATGACACCACGGAAAAGGGGCGGGCTGGCGCCCGCCCTATAGGTCTTAGCGGGTGCCGGCCGCCATCCATGCTTCCATCATTTCATCGTAAGGAACGGTGGTGCCTTGCGGCATCTCGTTATCCAGCTTCGCTTTGGGTGCGCCTTCCTGGTCAAGCCAGTACTGCGGGTCGCGTTCTTCGTTCAGCACCGGGGCATAGCTGTCGAAGACGTTGGCCCGTGCCAAGCGGTTCATGGTGTTGTCCATGTCGGCGGCGAGCTTGTCGAGGCCTTCTTGGGGCGTGACTTCACCACTCATCACCGGTGCCAGGTTCTGCCACCACAGCGGTGCCATGCGTGGGTAGTCCGGTACGTTGGTGCCGGTAGGGGTCCAGTTAGACTCGTTGGGGCTGCGGTAGAACTCCACCAGGCCGCCCAGTCGGGGTGCCATTTCGGTCATCTGCTCGGAGAAGATGTCCGACTCGCGAATTGGCGTTAGGCCCGCCATCAGTTTTTCCAGCGAGGTGGTTTTCGCCACGGTGAACTGGGCAAACAGCCAAGCGGCCGTGCGGCGATCTTCAGGCGTAGAATCGAAGAAGGTCCAGGCACCTACGTCCTGATAACCCACCTTCATGCCCTCTTCCCAATAGGGGCCAGTGGGAGAGGGTGCCATGCGCCACAGCGGGTTGCCTTCGTCGTCGGTGACGGCAACAGACGGGTCGGTCATGTCGGCGGTGAAGGCGGTGTACCAGAAGATCTGCTGAGCGATATGGCCCTGGGCGGGCACGGGGCCAGCTTCACCAAAGGTCATGCCCTGGGCTTCGGGCGGTGCGAAATCACGCAGCCAATCCACGGCTTTCTGCATGGCGAAGACGGAAGCAGGTGAGTTGGTCGCAC
This sequence comes from Halomonas sp. MMH1-48, assembly GCF_022348105.1. Lineage (NCBI taxonomy): Bacteria > Pseudomonadati > Pseudomonadota > Gammaproteobacteria > Oceanospirillales > Halomonadaceae > Halomonas > Halomonas sp. MMH1-48. The sequence goes on along the minus strand of NZ_JAKRFL010000001.1, from coordinate 213,102 downwards.
CACCCCGGCTTACGCTTGCGCCGACCGGCTGGCTCTCTTCATTCACACGAATACCCCAGTCATCCACCGGATTGCCGGACGGTACGCCGGGGCTACCCATGCCTGCCATGGAGAGCCAGGAGTCGTGGAAGCGCCAACCCAAAGAGGGGTCGCGGCGGCCGTAGTCCATGTGCCCGTAGACCTTAGTACCGTCGATCTCACCGACATGCTCGGTAAAGAATTCGGCGATATCTTCATAAGCGGTCCAGTTGGTGGGCACGCCTAAATCGTAGCCGTAAATGTCACGGAACTGCTCTTGCAAGTCTTCACGCTGGAACCAGTCATAACGGAACCAGTACAGGTTGGCGAACTGCTGGGTAGGGAGCTGATAGAGGCTGCCATCGGGGCCGGTGCCATACTGCAAACCGATGAAGTCGTCCAGGTCCAGCGTCGGCAGGGTATAGTCTGCCCACTCGTTCTCCATGGCTTCGCTAAGGTTGATGGTGGTGCCGTAGCGAATATGCGTGCCGATGGAGTCGGTGTCGTTGACGAAGCCGTCGTAGATGCTGTTGCCCGACTGCATCTGGTTCTGCATGGTGTCGACCACGTCACCTTCGCCGATGATGTTATGGGTCAGGTTGATGCCGGTCAGCTCGCTAAACGCGGGAGCGAGCACTTCGCTTTCATACACGTGCGTGGTCAGGCCTTCGGCTACGGTCTGAATATCCATGCCCCGGAACGGCTCGGCCGCTTTGGCAAACCAGAGTAGTTCTTCGATCTGCTCCTCGCGGCTGAGCGTCGAATCTTGGAAGTGCTCGTCTACCAGGCGCTCCGCTATGGCCCGCGCGTCGTGGTCATCTGCCATGAGACTTCCCGATGCGAGCATTAGGCTAGCGGCGAGGGTAGTGAGTTTGAACTTGTTATTACGCATGTTGACCTCGTTTTGTTGTGCTCTTCCTTGATGACGTGAGCGTCCTTGATACCGCCGTACATCCGCTGAGAAAGCCGTTGGCCTAGCCCCAGCGCATCAACACCAGCAGCCATACCGCTGATAGTGCCAGCGCTATCCAAATGGATAGCGTTGTGAAGCCAATCACCCCCAGGTGAATAAACGCGGCGGAGAGCAGGCCGATGAACAGCCGGTCGCCGCGGGTGGTGCTAATGGGTAGAAACCCCTTGCGTTCGACGGTGGGGGATAAGATCTCCCACAGCGTCATCCCTGCTAGCATCGCTGCAATGGATGAAAAGAAAATGGCAGTCGGTGTCGTCCATACCATCCAAGACATAACGGTGCTCCTTAGGTGCGGCCCAGGGCAAAGCCCTTGGCGATATGGTTGCGAACGAAGTACACCACCAAAATGCCCGGCACGATGGTCAGCACCCCGGCGGCGGCCAGTGTGCCCCAATCGATACCCGACGCGGTGGAGGTCCGTGTCATGATCATGCCAATCGGTTGGGCATCGGTCGCTGTTAGCGTGCGAGCCAGCAGCAGCTCGACCCACGAGAACATGAACAGGAAGAAGAGCGTCACACCGATACCGGAACGGATCATAGGGATGAAGATCTTGATGAAGAAGCGTGGAAAGCTATACCCATCGATATAGGCCGTCTCATCGATCTCTTTCGGCACGCTGCTCATGAAACCTTCCAAAATCCAGATGGCCAACGGAATGTTGAACAGGCAGTGGGCCAACGCCACGGCAATGTGGGTATCGAACAAGCCTACCGAGTAGTAGAGCTGGAAATAGGGCAGCAGGAACACCGCAGGCGGTGCCATCAGGTTGGTGAGCAGCCAGAAGAACAGGTGCTTGTCGCCGATGAAGCGGTAACGGCTGAACGCATAGGCGGCAGGTAGCGCCACACAGATGGTGATCAGCATGTTGAGCGCTACATACAACATCGAGTTCACATAACCCATGTACCAGCTTGAGTTAGTGAAAATGCCGATGTAGTTATCGAACGTCAGGTTTTGGGGCCATAGCGTCATGGAGCCCAAAATCTCGCTGTTGGTTTGCAGCGACATGTTGATAAGCCAGTAAATTGGCAAGATCATCAGAAACAGATAGAGCCCCAAGAGAAACCGCGCGCGAAAGCGACTGCGAGCGTTGCGCTTGCGCCGTTGGGCCGGGGTCGTGCGGCTAAATATGGTGTTGTACTTCTCGCCCTTCTGGGCGTTGTCTATGCGGTACATATCATGCTCCCCCGTGCGGGTTCTTATCTTTTTGCATGTGCATGATGGTGGTGTAGAAGACCCAGCTCACCAGCAAAATGACCAGGAAGTAGATGATCGAGAACGCGGCAGAGGGTCCTAGATCCTGCTGGCCGATGGCCATGGTGGCCAGCGACTGGCTCAGAAAGGTCGTGGAGCTACCCGGGCCGCCGCCGGTCAGTACGAAAGGTTCGGCGTAAATCATGAACGAGTGCATGAAACGCAGGAGCACCGCAATGACCAGCACGTTGGTGAGCTTGGGAAGCTGGATGTAGCGGAAGATGGCCCACTTGGAGGCGCGGTCGATACGCGCGGCTTGGTAGTAAGCCTCGGGAATCGAACGCAGGCCGCTGTAGCAGAGCATGGCCACCAGTGGGGTCCAGTGCCACACGTCCATCAAAATGATCGTCGCCCAGGCATCCCCCGCATTGCGGGTAATGTTGTAGTTGATGCCCAACTCCCGCAGGCCCCAGCCCATCAGGCCGATATCGCCACGGGTGAAGATCTGCCAAATGCTGCCCACCACGTTCCAAGGGATCAGAAGCGGCAGGGTAATCAAGATCAGTACGGCAGAGGCCTGCCAGCCGCGCTTAGGCATGATCAGCGCAATGCCAATGCCCAAAGGCACTTGGATGGCGAGAATGGTCAGGGAAAACAAAATCTGACGCACGAAGGCATCGCGCAGCGCCGAGTCGTTCAAGATGCTATGAAACCACTCGGTACCGGTGAAGAAGCGGGCATTAGGGCCGAGCACGTCCTGTACCGAGTAGTTGACCACGGTCATCAAAGGAATGATGGCGGAAAAGGCCACCAGCACCAGCATGGGAAGTACCAGTAGCCATGCGCGGTTATTGAGTACTTTGTTATTCATGGCCGATCTCCACTAGGTATTCATCGACATAAAGCGCGATGTGCTGATCGGAAAACGTGGCGTGGGCCGCGTCCCCGATCGGCGCATGCCCCTCGGGCAGCCTTGCCTTGAAAAACTGGCCATTGAGGGTAAAGCTCAGCAATGAATAGGTGCCCAAGTCCTGCAGGTTGACCACTTCAATAGGTACGCTGTCAGCCCCGGGGGTTTGGCTGACGGAAATGAACTCAGGGCGAATGCCGAGTTTGATATTGCTAGAGCTAGACGCCGCCACGCTGCGGCTAATGGCCTCGTTCACAGGTAGTGGCAGATCGCCAAACATCACATTGCCCGCTCGATGGGTAACGCTCATGAAGTTCATGCCTGGGCTGCCAATGAAGTAACCCACGAAGGTATGCGCCGGTTTTTCGAACAGCTCACGAGGCGTGCCGAACTGCACCACCTGGCCGTCGTACATCACTGCGATCTTGTCCGCGAAGGTAGAGGCTTCGAGCTGATCGTGGGTGACGTAGATCATGGTGATATTGAAGCGCTCATGGATCTCTTTGAGCTTGCGGCGCAGCTTCCACTTCAGCTGTGGATCGATCACCGTGAGCGGCTCATCGAACAAGATGGCGGAGACGTCGTCACGCACTAGGCCGCGGCCCATGGACACTTTCTGCTTCTCATCGGCGGTGAGGTTTTTGGCTTTCCGAGAGAGCAGCGGCGTAAGATCGAGTATGTCGGCAATTTCACGAACTTTCGGGTCGACCTTGTACTCGGGAGTGTTCATGTTGCGTAACGGAAAAGCCAGGTTGTCGTACACCGTCATGGTGTCGTAGATCACCGGGAACTGAAACACCTGGGCAATGTTGCGCTCCTCCGGTGGCAGCTCGTTCACGCGATGCCCGTCGAACAGTACGTCACCTTCTGAAGGCTCCAGCAGGCCCGAAATGATATTCAACAGCGTTGATTTACCGCAGCCCGACGGGCCTAGCAGGGCATAAGCGCCGCCCTGGTGCCACACGTGATCCATCTGACGAATCGCGTAGTCGCTATGGCTGCTAGGACTTTTGCTATAGCTGTGCGCCAAGCCTTTCAAAGTAATCTCAGCCATGAGCAACGCTCCCTTGAGCAGAAGAGGGGATGTGCACGGTGCTGCCCTGTTTATCGAAGGCGTAGAGCTGATGCGTTGGGAAGTACACGTTGATCGCATCGTTGACGTGAAACTCGTGAATTCCCGCTAAATGTAGCACCAGTGGGAAGCGCTCATGGCGCACGTGTAAGAACGTTTCAGAACCGCTTATCTCGGCGACGTCGACCCTGACTGGCAGCTCGAGATCGTCGACTGACTGGGGGTTGAGGGTGATATGAGAGGCGCGCACGCCAAAGTCGTAATCGCCAGGGGCTAGCATCTGCAGCGCTGGGTCGCAGGGAAAATGTAGCGACTGATCGAAGGTGATGTCCGTCGCGGTGAGTTTGCCGGGCACGATGTTGATCGGCGGCTCGGAGAACATCTCGGCGCTGTGGCGACCGTTGGGCTCGCGATAGACTTGCTCGGTGGGGCCGTACTGGAGCAGCCGTCCTTCGTGCAGCACGGCCGTATTGCCGCCGAGTGCCAGCGCTTCGTTGGGTTCGGTGGTCGCATAAACGGCAATGCAGTTACGGGCTTTGAACAGCTCACGCAGCTCGTCGCGGAGTTCTTCGCGCAGTTTGTAGTCCAGATTGACCAACGGCTCGTCGAACAAAATCAGATCGGCATCTTTGACAAGTGCCCGTCCCATGGCCGTCCGCTGCTGCTGTCCGCCGGAGAGCTCTTGCGGGTAGCGATCAAGGAGATGTTCGATATGCAGCATTTCGGCAATGCTGCCGACACGGCGATCGATTTCCTGCTGAGGCGTTTTGGCTAGTTTCAGCGGTGAAGCAATATTGTCGCGTACCGTCAGACTGGGGTAATTGATGAACTGTTGGTAGACCATCGACACGTTGCGTTTGCGAACCGACACGCCCGTGACGTCTTTGCCGTCCATGAAGATGCGCCCGCGGGTAGGTTGCTCCAAGCCTGCCATGAGACGCATGAGCGTGGTTTTGCCTGCTAAGGTCCGTCCCAGCAATACGTTGAAGGAACCGGGTTCCAGTTCGAGATCCACCCCACTGATGTGGGATTGACCCCCGACGACATGGTCGATGTGTTGCAAATGTAAGGACATGCCAATCTCGCTAGCGTCGTTGTTATTGATAGGTGGTATCGATATGGGTGGTATCGTCGATAGTTGCGCAGCGCGCTGATCGCGGGATGGGTGGTTGGTCATGTTTGTTGACCGTTTATTATCAGACAACCTACCCAGGCGATATTTTCATTAACGAAAGGCTAGTTGATCATTTTCGAACTTGCAACGCTTTTGATGGCCGTTTGTATTCGCTTTTAGGCGTAGAAAGAGCCCGAATGGTGCTTTTTTGACTCGTTGAATCGACAGCTGAGCGTTCGGCAATGGCTTTTGAGTGCTTTCATGTTCGTTTGCTTCGTTTTAGAACATGACGTCCGCGCAAAAAAAACCGGCCCCAAAAGGGCCGGTCGAGGGTCTCGCTAGATGAGGGTCGTGTTATTTGACGCTGGTTTCTGCCGATGGTGACGCCTTGGCCGATGTTGCGTTGTGGTCGATCAATGTCGACTTGTCGTTGGCAAAGGCGTCGTAAGCGAAGTCATCGACGGTCAGCATTTCCAGTACTTCGGCTTCGAACGTGCGCATGAAGGCAGCGTCCTCTTCGTTGATCAAGCCTTTCTCCAACGCGGCTTCCACACGTGCTTCGGGGTGCAGCGCGGTGTGTGGCAGTTCCCCTTTGGCGTAGGCTTTGTTAACCGTGCGGTAGATCGATTCGGCGCGGTCGTAATCACCCAGCAGAGCGTTATAGCGTGCAAGCGGATTGCTCACGGCACCGTCGTCTTTGTCCCAGGTGTTCGAAAGCAGCTTGCTGCGCAGCGCGCTATGAGTCGATACCCGCTGGGCAATATCCCGCGCCAGGTCGTCATGGGGTTTGTTCCAACGGCGGCCCGTCGGCATGACAACCACTTTTAGCGTCTTGCCAAGCGCACGGTTGGGAAGGTTGTCGAAAATCTCCACGAAGGCCTGTTCAGCGCGATTCAGCAGGAAGCGAAGGCTGTAATGCAGGAGGGCCTCTTCACCTTCGACTTTGTTACCGGTGTGCCACTGTTTGAGCACCATGGAAGCCAAGTAGAGGTTGGAAAGTACGTCGCCTAGGCGCGCCGAGAGCATTTCGCGCTTCTTCAGCTCAGAGCCGAGGCTGGCCATGGCGGCATCTGCACACAGGCCGAAGCCGGCAGAGAGGCGCGCGATATCCTGGGCGTAGCCAGCAGCGGGGCCGTTAAACGGTACGCTCGGCTTGCCGATGCCTAGTCCCAGGGTAAAGGCGCGGGCCGCGTTGCCAAAGATCAAGCCCGCATGCCCGAAGAAGGCTTTATCGAAGGCTTTGACGTCATTGGCGTCTTTCGCGGCCAGCTCTTCCAGCACGTAAGGGTGGCAGCGAATCGCTCCCTGACCAAAGATCATCAGGTTGCGGGTCATGATGTTGGCGCCTTCCACGGTGATCGCGACAGGGTTGGCGCTATAGCCAATACCCAGATAGTTGCGTGGGCCGAGGGTCACGGCCTTGCCGCCGTGAACATCCATCGCATCGCTGAGTAGTACGCGCTGGAATTCGGTCAGCTGGCTTTTCAGAATGGCCGAGGGTACCGCCGGTTTCTCGCCGTGATCGATCAGGTTAGCGGTTTGGTACACCGTGGCGGCGGAAATGTAAGCCAGCGACGCCATGCGCGCCAACGGCTCTTGAACGCCTTCCATTTCAGCAACCGGCACGTTGAACTGACGACGCACGCGGGTGAAGCCGCCGCTCCAGCCCAACGCGTAACGCGCGGTGCCGGTGGCGCCCGAGGGTAGCGTGATGCAGCGGCCAATCGACAGGCACTCCACCAGCATACGCCAGCCTTGGCCGATCATATCCGGGCCACCGATGATGGTGTCCAGCGGTACGAACACGTCTTTGCCCTTGATCGGGCCATTCATGAACGGGCTGCCAATAGGGTGGTGGCGACGACCGATGTCCATCCCTTGGGTGTCGCGGGGAATTAGCGCCAGGGTAATGCCCCGATCTTCTTCGTCGCCGAGCAGGTTGTCCGGGTCGAAGAGACGGAATGCTAGGCCAACCACGGTGGCGATGGGCGCCAGGGTGATCCAGCGCTTCTCGAAGTTCAGGCGCACGCCGACCACTTCCTCGCCATTAATGACCTGCTTACACACCACGCCGGTATCCGGCAGGGAGGTCGCATCGGAGCCTGCACGGGGGCCGGTGAGGCCAAAGCAGGGAATTTCACGACCATCGGCCAGGCGCGGCAGATAGTGGTCTTTCTGCGCTTGGGTGCCGTACTTCAGCAGCAGTTCGCCCGGGCCGAGAGAGTTTGGAACGCCCACGGTGACCATCAGCGTCTCGTTGGCGGAGAGCTTTTGCAGCACCATGGATTGCGCCTTGGCCGAAAAGCCCAGGCCGCCGTACTCCTTCGGAATGATCATGCCGAAGAAGCCCTCTTTCTTCAGGAAGTCCCACAGCTCTTGGGGCAGGTCGGCGCGCTCACGGGCAATATCCCAAGCGTTGCACATGCCGGCGGCTTTGGCGCACTGGTTGTCTAGAAACGCCTGCTCTTCATCACTCAAGCCGTCGTCTTTGAAGTCGAGCAGCGATTGCCATTGGGGTTTACCCGAGAAGAGTTCACCGTCCCAAGAGACGCTGCCCGCTTCCAAGGCGGTACGCTCGGTCGCCGATACTTTCGGGGCGACCTTTTTGAAAGTGGCAAAGATGCGCGGTGTCAACCATTGACGACGCAGCACAGGCAAGCCTGCAACGGCCACTGCCGCAGCGCCAATCAACAGCAGTGTGCCCACGACCGGGGCGCCGAGTACCAGGCCGACTAAGCCCAATACGCCTAATAGAGCAAGCGCAGGGGTGGCCCCTGCCTCGCGACGCATCACCACGAGCAAGCCGGCAGCGGCGAGCACGATGAGGAGTAAGGTGAGCATGGGTGTTCTCCGTGGGGTGGTTATCAATGAACGTATTTAAACGTATGTTTGAATATTCGCAGAGTCATGATGCTTAGTGCAAGCCTTTCACCGTTATACGTTCGCTTTATATCTTCAATGTAGCGCAGTTAGAACATAAAAAAACGCCATGGCGCGGAACCATGGCGTTTTGACGCAGCGGGTCGATAAGCCCGAACTCGTCTCAGACTACGATGCCTGTTTGGCAGGCGCGCCGTTGGCGACGTAGTAATCGACGCTGGCACGGGGCAGGGGCTCGCGACCGCGAATACGGTCGGCGATTTTTTCGGCCAGCATGATGGTGGGAGCATTCAGGTTGCCGGTTGGAATGACCGGAAATAGTGATGCATCCACCACGCGCAGTCCTTCGAGCCCATGTACACGGCCTTGGGCATCGGTCACCGCCATGTCACCTTCGCCCATGCGGCAGCTGCCGCAGGGGTGATAAGCAGTTTCGGCGTGCTGCTTGACGAAATTGTCGAGCTCTTCGTCGCTCTGCACGTCCGGGCCGGGGGCAATTTCCCGGCCTCGGTATCGGTCGAAGGCGGGCTGGGCGATGATCTCGCGAGTTAGGCGAATCGCGTCGCGGAACTCTTCCCAATCCTTCTCTTTGGCCATGTAGTTGAACAGAATGCTCGGTGCTGCATGGGGGTCTTTCGACGTAAGACGAATGCGTCCACGGCTCTCAGAGCGCATGGAGCCCACGTGGGCTTGGAAACCGTGTGCGTCGACGGCACTTTTACCGTTGTAGCTGATGGCAATGGGCAGGAAGTGGTACTGCAGGTTAGGCCACTCCTCGTCATCGCGGCTACGAATGAAGCCACAGGACTCGAACTGGTTGCTTGCGCCCACACCGGTGCCTTTGAACAGCCACTCTGCACCGATTTTTGGCTGGTTGTACCACTTCAGCGCCGGGTAGAGCGAAATGGGCTCTTTGCACTCGTACTGAATGTACATTTCCAGATGGTCTTGCAGGTTTTCGCCGACGCCGGGCAGTTCATGTACGACGTGAATGCCCAGCTCTTTCAGCCACTCAGGGTTACCCACGCCGGAGCGCTGGAGAATTTGCGGGGAGGCAATCGCACCACCGCACAGCAGCACTTCGCGACGCGCGCGAGCCTGCTTGGGCTGGCCTTTCTGCTCGTAGCGGACGCCGACGGCGCGCTTACCATCGAATTCGATCACATCGGTGACGGCGCGGGTTTCGATGGTCAGGTTACTGCGCTGTTTGGCCGTGTCCAGGTAGCCGCGAGCGGTGGAGGCGCGGCGGCCCTTCGGCGTTACGAAGCGGTCCATCGGGCCGAAGCCCTCTTGTTGGTAGCCGTTGACGTCCTCGGTTTCTGGATAACCGGCTTGCTTGCCCGCCTCGATAAAGGTGCGGTAAAGCGGATTGTTGCCCGCTTTGGGCGTGGTCACGCTGACGGGCCCGTCGCCGCCGTGGTAGTCGTTCGGGCCGATATCGCGGGTTTCGCTCTTTTTGAAGTAGGGCAGGCAGCTTAAATAATCCCACTCCTCCAAACCGGGCTGTTTGGCCCAGTGGTCGTAATCAAGCGCATTGCCGCGGATGTAGCACATACCGTTGATCAGCGAGGAGCCGCCTAGGCCTTTGCCACGCCCGCACTCCATACGGCGATTGTCCATATTAGGTTCAGGGTCGGTTTCGAACGCCCAGTTGTAACGCTTGCCCTGCAGCGGGTAAGCCAACGCTGCGGGCATTTGGGTGCGAAAATCGAAACGGTAGTCAGGGCCACCGGCTTCCAACAGCAGCACGCTGACATCGCTGTCTTCGGTCAGGCGCGTGGCCAGCACGTTACCTGCTGAACCGGCGCCGATGATAATGTAATCAAACTCAGTTGCTTGAGACATAGCGGTTCTCTCATCCAGAAGGGGGAGTTCGGTGTACGAAAGCTGGGCTCAGCTTTTAAAACACCGACTCGAACGGCCCCATCTCGATCTGCACGGACTTGGTTTGCGTGTAGTGATTGAGCGTTTCCACTCCGTTTTCACGGCCAATACCGGACTCTTTGTAGCCACCCACCGGCATTTCAGACGGAGATTCACCCCACGTATTGACCCAGCAGATGCCGGCTTCTAACTGGTGAATCACACGGTGCGCGCGGTTCAGGCTTTCGCTGAAGACGCCGGCGGCTAGGCCGTACTTGGTATCGTTGGCGCGACGGATGACTTCCTCTTCGTCGTCGAAGGCCAGTACTGACATTACCGGTCCAAAGATCTCCTCTTTGACGATACGCATCTCGTCGGTGCAGTCGGTGAATACCGTGGGGGCCGCCCAAGCGCCTTTGGCCCATTCGCCGCTGTTCCACGCGTCGCCCCCGGCCAGCACGCGTGCGCCTTGCTCTTTGCCCAGTGCGATATAGGAGAGCACTTTTTCCTGATGCTCGAAGCTGACAAGCGGACCGAAATTGACGCTTGGATCCATCGGGTCGCCCGCTTTGATACGCGCTACACGCTCGACCAACTTGGCTTCGAACGCCTCTTTGACGCTGCGCTCGACGAACACGCGGGTACCGTTGGTGCAGATTTGGCCGCTGGAGTAGAAGTTCGCCATCATGGCGGCATCGGCTGCGCGATCAAGATCCGCGTCGGCAAACACGATCAGCGGAGATTTACCGCCGAGTTCCATCGTCACGTCTTTTAGCGTGGAACCACCGGCAGCGGCCATGACCTTCTTACCCGTGCCGACTTCCCCCGTGAACGAGACTTTGGCAATGCCCTCGTGCTCGGTCAGCATGGCGCCGACGCGACCATCGCCCTGTACCACGTTGAACACGCCGTTCGGTAGGCCTGCTTCGGTGAAAATGTTGGCAAGCTTCATCGCCGTCAGCGGCGTTACTTCGCTGGGCTTGAAGACGATGGCGTTACCCGCTGCCAGCGCCGGAGCCGCTTTCCAGCAGGCGATTTGAATCGGGTAGTTCCAGGCACCAATGGCGCCGATCACACCTAGCGGTTCGCGGCGGGTATACACGAACGAGCTGTCGCGCAGAGGAATCTGGTGGCCCTCGATGGCGGGGGCAAGGCCTGCGTAGTACTCCAGGGCATCGGCACCGGTCACGATATCGACGCTGGCGGTTTCGCTGATGGGTTTACCGGTATTGCGGGTTTCCAGCTCGGCGAGCTCATCGTTGCGTTCGCGCAGAAGTGCCACGGCGCGTAGCAGGATGCGCGAGCGCTCCATGCCGGTCATGGCGGCCCACTCGCGCTGGCCACGCTGTGCGGCCTGAACGGCGCTATCGACATCGGCTTGGCTTGCTTGACCAATGGTGGCCAGCAGGCTGCCATCATAAGGATTGGTCACGGTAAACGTCTCGCCGGAGGTGGCATCAACCGGGCGACCATCGATGTAGAGGGGCTGTACGTCTTGAGCGGCCATGTCGATCTCCTTAATAAAGTTCGGCAGTGGATGCATCTTGAAAGCATCCGTAATGTGTCAGTAACTGGTCGAGATAGGTGTGCGCAAGATGCCGTGCCTCGTCGGCATTCAAGCCTTCGGGCGTCAGTGCACCGCGCAGCCACAAGCCATCGATCATGGCGGCCAAGCCACGGGCGGCGTTGCGGGCATCGGCTCGGGGCATGACGCGATGAAACTGGTGGCAAAGATTGGTGTATAGGCGGCGGTCGTTGACGTACTGAAGACGTTGCAACACTGGCTTGTGCATGCTGCTTGCCCAGAAGGCAAGCCACGTCTTCGCGGCAGGCCCGGTGACCTGAGTCCTGTCGAAGTTACCCTCGATAATGGCACCAATATGGGCGCGGGGAGAGTCATCTTCTAGTGCACGGCGTCGCGCCGCAACGGCATCGCTGAGATCGGTCAAAATTTGCCGCATCGTGGCTTCCAGCAAGCCATCCTTGCCGCCGAAGTAGTGGCTAATGATGCCAGCGGAAACCCCCGCATGACGGGCGATACGCATGACCGTCGCCTCGGCAAGACCCATTTCGTCAATGGCCGCCATCGTTGCCTTGATTAACTGCTGGCGGCGTATTGGTTCCATTCCCACCTTTGGCACAGCTATCTCCTAATGACGTTGAATGCCCATTGGCTCCTCACCTTGAAATGAAGGAGTAGGCATGATTACCTAACCATGATGGCATTTTTTTATTGAACGTTCAATCAATAAAAGTGTGTCGAATAGTTTCTCGCCTCTGCATTGCTCGCCGTAGAGGGCGTTTCAACATAACGGATAACGAGGAAAGACGACGGATGAAACAGTTAACCAAACGCCACTTGAGTGCTCTGTTCGTGACCGCCTGCCTGCCGATGACGGCTGCTGCCAATGAGTGTAGTAGCGTTCGTTTTGCCGAGGTGGGCTGGACCGATATCACCGCCACGACGGCCTTGGCCAGCGAAGTATTGGAAGCGCTAGGCTATGAACCCCGTGTCGATACAGTCTCGGTGCCCATTGCCTACGCCGGCATGCGTAATGACGATTTCGACGTCTTCTTGGGTAACTGGATGCCTTCCATGGCCTCCATCAGCGACCCCTACATCGAGCGTGGCGAGGTCGAACGTCTAACGGCCAACCTCGAAGGGGCCAAATATACGCTGGCAGTGCCGCAATACGTATACGACGCGGGCGTGACGTCGGTGAATGATCTAGCCGAGCATGCCGATCGGTTCGAGCAGCGCATTCACGGCATCGAAGCGGGCAATGACGGCAATGAACTCATTCAGCAAATGATCGATGATGATGCCTATGGGCTAGGTGATTGGCAGGTGATCGACTCCAGCGAGGCGGGCATGCTGGCCGAGCTGAGTGCGCGGGTTCCCAATGAGAAGTGGATGGTGTTCCTGGGTTGGGAGCCGCACCCCATGAACACCAATTACCAGATGGCGTACCTGTCTGACGCAGACGACTACTTTGGCCCCAATCTCGGTGGCGCGACGGTCTATACCAATACCCGCGCTGGTTTCGTCGAGTCTTGCCCGAACATCGGTGAGTTGCTGCGCAACATGACGTTCACGCTAGAGATGGAAAACCAATTGATGAGCGCCATCATGGACGAGGGGGTCGAACCTCGTGAAGCGGCGCGTGACTATCTGAGTACACATCCCGATGTATTGGAGGCGTGGTTGGAAGGCGTGACGACGCGTGATGGCGGCGACGCACTACCTGCCGTACAGTCGGCGTTGTAAGCGCGTGCGTTGCGCGCATGAAAAGGCAGGCCATTTCGGCTTGCCTTTTGCCGCTAATATAGGCATACTCTGCACCCGCTGACGTCGTAAAGGCTACGTAGCTCAGTTGGTTAGAGCACATCACTCATAATGATGGGGTCCCCTGTTCGAATCAGGGCGTAGCCACCAATCAGTGTCAGTATGCATTCAAACGCATACGATTATGGTGGCCCCTTAGGTCCTCCCGCAACGCTAAACTGCGAACCCCGCCAGGCCCGGAAGGGAGCAACGGTAGTGGTGGCTGCGTGTGCCGGGATGTGGCTTTTGGGGCCGCCTCCATTTCTGAGTTCTACTTTCCAGACAATTACCCTTCGTCCTAATTCTTTACCGCCTGTTAAGTCTACTGATTGCTCATGATCGCATCGTCGGAACGTGGGCAATGTCATCTGTCCGGTAAAAGTGCCGGTCATGGAATGGCGAGGGCGCTTCTGGAAAGCACCCTCGCTCTTGGCATGTGCTGATTGGCAACCCTCGTTATCACTCCGTGTGGAGTTGGTTGGAGGGAAGGGCGGGGCCACCCAACGAAGCGCCGTGATGGCTTACGAGCGGGCGCGATCCCGAGAGTTTACGCAGTGACACGTAAAACACCGGTGTCAAGAACAGGCCAAACAGAGTGACGCCGATCATGCCCGCAAACACCGCCGTGCCAAGTGCTGCGCGTACCTCGGCGCCTGCGCCGGTAGCGATCACCGACGGTAAAACTGCTGCCGTGAAAGCAATCGAGGTCATGATGATCGGCCGCAACCGTAGTCGGCAGGCTTCCAGGGCGGCTTCCACGATGCTCTTGCCCTGCAGTTCCAGCTCGCGGGCGAATTCCACGATCAGTATGGCGTTTTTACACGCCAGGCCAATCAGCACGACCAGCCCTACCTGCACGAAGACGTTGTTATCGCCACTGCCAAACCATACGCCGATCAGCGCGGCCAGCATCGACATGGGTACAATCAGAATGACGGCGAGTGGTAGCGTCCAACTCTCGTAAAGCGCGGCCAACACCAAAAATACCAGTAGGATCGACAGCGGGAAGACGATCATCGCCGCATTACCCTGGGTGGATTGCTGGTAACTCAAGTCGGTCCATTCAAGCGCCATGCCTGGTGGTAACACTTCTTCCGCCAGGGCGTTAATAGTCTCCATTGCTTGGGCAGAGGAGAGGTCGCGGGGATCAAATTCGCCGGCCAAGTCCGCCGCTGGGTAGCCGTTGTAACGCAACACCGGATCCGGGCCGAAGGTTTGCCTGATATCCACCATCGTACCGATAGGCACCATTTCTCCCTGATCATTACGGGTACGCAGTCGGGCAATATCTTCCACGCTGGTGCGGTAAGGAGCGTCTGCCTGGGCGATTACCTGCCAGGTACGACCGAAACGATTAAAGTCATTTACATAGGTCGAGCCAAGATAGGTCTGCAGGGTGTCGAACAGCTCGGTCAACGGCACGCCCTGGGCCTTGGCTCTCAGCCGGTCCACCTCGGCATCCAACTGCGGTACGTTGGATTGATAGCTGCTGATCGGAAAGCCCATCCCCGGTGTTTGCGCAATCGCGCCCTGGAGTTGATTGACCGCCTGCTGCAGCGCCCCGTAGCCAAGATTGCCGCGATCCTCAATGAATAGTTGGAACCCCGATCCATTGCCCAAGCCAAGAATCGGTGGTGGCATGAAAGAAAATGCAAACCCCTCTTTCAAACCACCAATGCCCTGGTTGATGTGGGCGTTTATCTCTGCGGCGCTAAGGCTGCGCTCATCAAAGGCGCTGAGGGTAAGAAAGGCCACCCCGGTGTTGGAGGTGTTGGTGAACTGCAGCGCGTTCAGGCCGGGAAAGGCAATGGCGTGCTCCACGCCTTCGGTCTCCATGGCAATATCCACCACGTCCTGAAGCATCTCGTCGGTTCGCTCCAGCGACGCCCCTTCCGGCAAGATGACACCAGCAATCAGGTAAAGCTTGTCTTGCACTGGAATGAAGCCAGAAGGCACTGCTTTGAACATCACGCCGGTGCCCAACAGCAGTAGGGCGTAAATTACGAACACCGCGCCACGATGCTTTAGGGAGCGGGCCACGCCGCTCTGGTACTTGTTGGAGCTGGCATTAAAGAAACGGTTGAAAGGACGGAAAATCCAGTCGAACAGGGTGTCTATCACACGGGTGAGGCGATCTTTGGGCGCGTTATGGGGCTTGAGTAGCATCGCCGCCAGCGCGGGAGAGAGCGTCAGGGAGTTGATGGTGGAGATCACCGTGGAGATGGCAATCGTCACCGCGAACTGTCGATAGAACTGACCGGTCACCCCGGACAGGAAAGCCATGGGGATAAACACTGCGCACAGTACCAGGCCTACGGCAATGATAGGGCCAGAGACTTCCCGCATGGCCTGATGAGCGGCTGCCTGTGGCTTTAAGCCCTCTTCGATATTGCGCTCGACGTTTTCCACCACCACGATGGCGTCGTCCACCACGATACCGATGGCCAACACCAGGCCAAACAGGGTCAGCGTGTTGATGGAGTAGCCCAGCAGGTAGAGCGCGCCAAAGGTGCCGATCACCGAGACCGGTACCGCCAGCAATGGAATGATAGAAGCTCGCCATGTTTGCAAGAACAGCGTGACGACCAGCACCACCAGCAGCACGGCTTCCAGTAGGGTGGCGATCACCGACTTTATAGAATCATTCACAAAGATCGTGGTGTCGTAGACGGCTTCGTACTCGACACCTTCAGGGAACTGCTCGGACAGCTCCTCCATGGTGGCAATCACCTGCTCGCGAATCTCCAGCGCATTGGCGCCCGGTGCCTGGAATATACCCACTCCTACCGCGTTATTGCCGTCTAGCTGCGAGCGCAGCGTATAGTCCCCGGCACCCATTTCCAGCCGGGCCACATCCGCCAGCCTCAGTATTTCGCCGTTGTCACCACGACTGAGTACGATGTCACCAAACTCTTCCACCGTTTCCAACCGCCCGCGGGCGTTGATCAGAGTGAGAAAATCGCTATTCGCGATGGGTTCGGCGCCCAACTGCCCGGCAGAGACCTGCACGTTCTGCTCGCGCATGGCCCCAACGACATCGCTAGCCGTCAGGCCTCGGGCGGCTATTCGGTCTGGATCCAGCCATGCGCGCATGGCGTAATCTCCGCCACCGAAGATTTGCGCATCCCCTATCCCTTCGAGCCGGGCGAGTCGGTCGCGTACATTCAGTCGAACATAGTTGCGCAGATAAAGGGTGTCGTACTCACCGCTAGGTGAGGTTAGGTGAACGACCATCAAAAACGTTGGCGATTGTTTCTGGGTAGTGACGCCTTGACGACGTACGGCTTCCGGCAACCTAGCCTCTGCCTGGCTAACGCGGTTCTGCACGCGAACCGCCGCCTGTTCAGCATCGGTGCCGGGACGGAAGGTGACGGTCATTTGCAGTACGCCATCAGAGCCTGCAACAGACTTGAGGTACATCATGTCCTCAACGCCATTGATGGCTTCCTCCAACGGCGTCGCTACGGTCTCGGCAATCTCCTGCGGATTGGCACCGGGGTAAACGGTTCTCACCACCACTGAGGGCGGCACGACATCCGGGTACTCGCTTATCGGTAGATTGGGAATGGAGATCAGCCCCACCGCCAGAATGATGATCGATAGCACGGCCGCAAAAATCGGACGGTCCACGAAAAAACGGGAGAAATTCATGGCGATTTACTCTTCCCTGGCCGCAATGGCGGGGGGCTCATTGGAAGCACGGATGTTAGCCACCGGTGCGGTCGCTACGCTTTTGGGGCTCACTTCCATACCGGGGAAGAACACTTTTTGTACACCATTGACGATCACTCGATCACCTGCTTGAAGCCCATCGATGATGACGGTACGTTCTGCTACCTGCCTTCCTGTGGTGACCTGTCGCTGTTCTGCTAGGTTATGCTCATTGACGACATAGACGTAGCGGCGATCTTGATTAGTCAGCACTGCCTTACGGTCTATCAGTAAGGCTTGCTCTAAGCGAGCAACCGGCATTTCGACCCTTGCAAACTCTCCAGGCCGAATGCGGCCATCTGGATTGGCCAGCACCGCCCGGAATTGTAAGGTGCCCGTACTGGGATTTAAGCGATTGTCGATAAAGTCTAGGGTGCCCGTGTACTGCCGTTGCGGGTCGCCGCCCAGTTCGATGGCCAAGTGATTCGACACCTCATTGCTTAAGAGTGCACGGCTGGCAAATGCAGCTTGCTCGTCTGCATCAAAGTAAACGTGTACCGGATCAATACTCACCAGCGTGGTCAACAGGCTCTGGTCGGCATTGGCTAGGTTGCCGCGAGTTACCATCGCCCGTCCGACGCGTCCACTAATCGGAGCCGTTATGCGTGTATACGCGAGGTCAAGCTCGGCGGTCTGCAGCGCAGCTTCGGCAGCAGCCACCATAGCGCGGTTATTATTCAAAGCCGATTGGCGCTGATCATGCACCTCTTGGGAAATGGCCTGACGCCCCAGTAACACCCTGGCACGCTCGGCCTCGCTGCTGGCCTGAGCCAATTGGCTCCTGGCTTGTGCAAGATCCGCTTGGGCCGCGCTCACGCGGGCTTGGTAGGGACGTGGATCGATGAGAAACAGTAACTCTCCCTGTTCGACCAGGTCGCCCTCTACAAAGGCCACCTCTTGGATATAGCCGCTAACCCGAGCTCTCAACTCCACCGTTTCGGCGGCTTCTACCCGCCCAGTGAATGACTCGCTCAACACCATCGGCTGAGTTACCACTTCCACTACGTCAACCTCGGGTGGCGGCTGCGAGGGGGCGGCTGCCCCATCGCTCTGAGCCTCGCAGCCAGCGAGTAAGACCATGATGAGTAAAAACGGTATGACAGCCCGACTACGTTCAAGGCGGACTCTTCGAGAAAAACTTCTCATGAGGGTTTGCTCCCTTGGCTACCGGCAACCGGTAGTGGCTTTCGTTATGCTGTTGGAGGGCGCGTTGGCAGTCATGTCGTTGATTCAGTAGCGCCAGATTCGACCAGAGACCCTAAGCACTGATTGGATACGAGCTAACATAGGGGATCGGGGATCGTGAGAGGTATCAGGTTCCTGCGGAAAGATTGCCTAATTCTGTCGCAGTGAGTGAAAGCACAAAGAAGCCGGTGGAGGCGAAATAACGACGTGTCTCGGTGCAAAGGAAAGATGACAACCTGATGACACTGAGTGCGAATTGTCGGTTTCGACGGTGTACTTGCCTAATTCTGCAAAACCAACCGAAAAGCCTTCGGTTCTTCAGGAGAGGGCATATACTGCAAATTATTAAGGAGGAAATCCCGTGACCGTTATCGCGCCCGAACAGATTGCCCAGTGCAGCGACAGCTTGTTACCGCAATTGAGCCAGGTCGTCCGCCGTTGGTCGCCGCTGGAAGCCCTTCAAGACACGGCGATTGCCGAAGTCCAACTGGTGCGCACTGATGCCCCTAGTAGTTTTCACTGTGCCGTCTATGAGCCGTGCCTGTGCTTCGTTATTCAGGGCAGCAAAACCGTATTGCTGGGTGACAAGGAGATCATCTACACCGGCCCCAGCTACATGGCGAGCGCCGTTCATTTACCGGTGGTGGGCAGGATTGACCATGCTTCACCAGAAAGACCTTTCCTAGCAGTAAAGGTCTCGGTGGACCCCCAGGAGGTGGCGGGACTAATACTAGAGTTAGGGGATAGGGCTCCAAATGGGGGGCGTGATGCTATCTGTCCTGAGATGGACTGCGGGTTAACGTCGGCGTACATGGATCCCCTGATGCAGGGCGCGCTCTATCGTTTGTTAAGTCTACTCGACTCACCGGAAGATATTCAGGTGCTTTCGCCGCTAGCGCGACGAGAGTTAATCTACCGAGCATTAACGGGTGCCATGGGCCCGCACATGCGTCGGTTTGCTGCCTCAGACTCCCAGGCTAATCGGATTGCGCAAGTGATTGACACGCTTAAAGAGCACTATGCCCAGCCGCTTAAGATCCGCGAATTGGCAGCGACCGTTAACATGAGCGAATCGACGCTTTATCATAGCTTTCGTCAAGTGACACGCATGTCGCCCCTGCAGTACCAAAAGAAGCTGCGTCTACACGAGGCGCGACGGCTGATGCTGGCGGAGGGGCTCGAGGCAGCCACTGCAAGCTACCGGGTAGGCTATGAAAGCCCTTCCCACTTCAGCCGCGAATATAGCCGCATGTTTGGCGCACCACCACGCGCCGACGTTAGCCAGTTGCGAGGGGCATACGCAGAGTCGCAGCCCGCCTGAACAATAACGTCATGGGTAGTTGCTGCAGTGGATTTCCCTCTCTCATCTGGATAGTTTCATGAAAACCGTACTGCGCTGGCTGGCTGCCATGACGGCCTTGTTGGTCTTATTGCTGGCAGGCCCGGTGTGGATATTGGCCAGTCAACAGGTCATTACCGATGGGCACTGGTCGAATCTCGATCGTTCGTCTGCAGGGTTGGCCCCCTCTCCGGATCGCGTCCAAGATGCTGTCGTACAGGTCTATGCGGCCCGTGCCTATAGCTGGCGCGGCGCCTTTGGTGTGCATATTTGGATTGCGACCAAAGCAGAGGGAGCGCGGGAGTATCAACTGCATCAAGTGTTGAGCTGGCGACGCCCAACGGTCGTCTCCTCCATCGATACGCCTGACCGAGCCTGGTTTGGACACCCGCCTGAGCTGCTTGCTGACTATCGCGGCGCGGCGGCTGCCGATTTGATCCCCCATATACAAGACGCCGTAGCGCGCTACCCGCAAGCCGATCTGTACCGAGTTTGGCCTGGCCCCAATAGCAACAGCTTCATTGCTTGGGTGATCCGCGAGGTCGATGGTTTCGATGTGGCGCTACCCACGACCGCCGTGGGGAAAGACTATCTGTTCAATGGCGTCGTCGCCCGCGTGCCCAGCGGGACGGGGTATCAGCTCTCGCTGGGAGGCGTGTTGGGCGTCATGCTAGCGCTGGAGGAGGGCATCGAGCTCAACCTGCTGGGCATGAGTGTCGGTATCGATATTATGCGCCCCGCTCTCAAACTGCCTGGCATTGGTCGACTGGGTATGCCTGCCAAGGTGGCGGGAAGCAGTAATGCATCGTCGTTAGCGCAGTGATATGGCGTTGCCAGTCTTGAGTAGACGTGCACATGTCTTTCTAGGCACTTTTGTTCTAAAATGGTGTTTGTAGACATTAAGCTGGGAAGAGCCATGCAAACAGCGCAAGAGTTTGCCCATGATAAGTCAGCGGCTGCGGTGGGATTGAAAGCCGCGGTACGTATTCTCGAGAAGTGGCGAGCCTCTGGAGAGCAGGGCGAGGCGATTCTGCGCGTCTCTCACAGTACCTACGCTCGTGCTCGGCGCGGCGATCTGGCAGCGATCAAGTTAGATAGTGACCAGCTTACGCGTATCAGCTATGTGCTGAACATCCACGCGGCACTGCGTATGATCTTCGATAACCCGGACAACCTGTATGGGTTCGTGAACATGGTCAATCACAACCCCTTTTTCAATGGTCGCACACCGCTGGCCATTATGGGCACGGGGGACTTTGCCGCGCTTTACGAAACCTATAAACGCATCGACAGCCTGCGGGGTGGGCAGTGGTAAAGGCGGCTGATTTGCCCGTACTGCCAGCCCGTGACGTCACCGGCTATCGGTTGGTGAACAGTAAATTCCCGCCCATCGATTTGTTCGATGACGTGGCAGGCCCTGACGAGTTCGCCGCTCTCCATGCGCTTCAGTCGCTCACCAACCCGCGGTTGCAAAACGAGGTGGGGGACTTGGCGCTGCTGCCGCTCGACCAGATTCCTTTCGGTATTCGTGGCTGCTCGTATGCCGTGGCGCCCTTTACGCACATCAATCCCGAAGGGTCACGTTTCAGCGATGGCAGTTTTGGCGTGCTGTATTTTGCCGATACGCTGGAGACTGCGATTGCGGAGGTCAAACATCATCAGCAAACGTACTGGCGGCGCGTGCCAGGTCTTCGCTATGAGCGGTTCGTTTTTCGGGGGTTGAGAGGCGTCTTCAAGGAGGTATCGATAGGCGATGCGCTGACGCTGCCGAGCGATCATCTTGTCTACGCCCCCGATCATTACACGGCGTCTCAGCCCTTCGGTACAGACGTCCGACGTACGCTAAACGGTCTCCGTTACCGCTCGGTCCGTCGACCCGGTGCCCACTGTTGGGCGCTCATGACGCCGCGTCATGTGACGGACATCATCCAGACCACCCATTTGGAGATGATCTGGAGCGGCGCCATCACCCAGGTGAATCATCTACGTGTCACCCAGCCATAGCGGCGTGCGGAAAAGAGGTTCAGTTATTTTGCTGCTGGTCAGTAAAGCGCTGCATGATCGTGAGCGTCTCATCGCTGACATGGTGTTCCATGCCTTCTGCGTCGATGCGGGCAGTGCTGTCGTCCACGCCTAACGCTCGCAAGAAATGCAGCACGATATCGTGACGAGCACGAGACGTTTCCGCCATTTTTTGACCTTCGTCGGTCAAAAACAGCGAGCGATATGGCTTGCTGGTCACCAGACCTAATTCGTTCAATCGACGGATCATTTTCGATACCGTCGCTTGACTAACGGCCATTCGGTTAGCAATGTCGGCCGCGCGCGCCTCACCGCGATGACGAATCAGGTCGCCAATCAATTCGACGTAGTCTTCGATGAGCTCCGTTTCGTGGGCATTGCGCACGGCTTCGTATTGCTGGGCGTGCTGTTCCACAGGCGGTAGTGCATCACCACTGTGTCCAGAGGGGGGTGAGGTGCGCCGCTGTTGGTGATCACTCATTGGCAAAGGTTATCAAAGTTAGTGGAAACGTTAATTGGCGATGGTAGCGCATTTTTGAAGATAATTGTTAGCCAAGGCTAAACTGTTTGCACATTGCTTTTTTGTTGAGCTAAAGTTATCTGTAACACGAGCCTAGCACAGAGGAGAGATCCAGTGGCTAAACCATACTTGCTAGCAGCCTTGAGCGTGCCGTTCGCCTGGTGTGGCGTTGTGACCAGTGCTCAGGCCGATGAGTTGCAAAACCCGCCCATCGAGATTGCCGTGACGTTTTCAGTTCTTGGCGACTTGGTGAAGAAAGTGGCCGGCGATGATGCGAACGTCACGGTGCTGACACCGATCAACGCCGAAGTGCACGAGTGGGAGCTCACCCCAGATAATTTTGCTGCGCTCGAGGACGCCGACATCGTTTTTTATAACGGCTATCAGCTCGAGCAGTGGATGCGCCAAGTATCGGCGACGGTCAACGATGACATACCTATGATCGCCGTGGCAGAGGCGTCGGGTTACCCGACGCAAACGATCGTCACCGGTGAGATGGAAGGCGACGTGGACCCACACCTGTGGATGGACCCGCGGGCTGCCAGTGCCTATGTGCAAGCCATTGCCAACACGTTGGAGGATAGCCTGCCCCATCAAGCCGATGCGATTCAGCAGCGTGCAGCGGCACTGGAAGCGCAACTGCACGACCTACATGTCGAGCTCCAAGAAACGCTCGAAGCCATTCCCGAAGAGCGCCGCGTGCTGCTCTCCAGTGAAGCAGCCTTTCTCTACTTTGCCGACGCGTATCGGTTCGAGCACGACGGCATTTGGGGGACCAATGCCGAAACAGAGGGCTCTCCGCGTCAGTTGATGCGGGTCATCGATCGAATCAACGAGCGTCAACCGGCGGCACTGTTTTGGGAAAGCACGATTTCTGACCGCCATGTGACCAGTATCGCACGTGATACGGGGCTGCCCGTTGCCGGGCCGCTGTATGTCGACTCGTTGAGTGAGCCTGACGGGGAGGCTGCCGACTACTTTGCCATGCAGCGTCATAACGTTGCCTTGCTGCGTCGCTACTTGGCTAGCGAGTAAATCACGATGTCCTCACTACCGTCTCAACCAGCCAGCGCCATCGATGTGAGCGGTGTCTATGCGGCTTACCAGCGTCAGCCCGTGCTAGAGGATATTCACCTCTCGCTGCCAAGCGGGCGTTGGACGGCCATCGTCGGGCCGAACGGCGCAGGCAAGTCGACGCTGTTTCACGTGCTGACCGGTAGTATGAAACCCTTACGCGGCCGCGTGACGGCATTTGGTCAAGCCATCGAGCACCATCGAAAAGCCGGGCGCATTGCCTACATGGCCCAGCGAGAGGCCATCGAGTGGGACTTCCCTATTTCGGTGTGGGAAACCGTGATGAGCGCCCGCTATGGCCACATGCGTCAAGATGCGTGGTGGCGGAGGTTACTGCCTGCGCGGTGGCATGCGTCACGGCATCGTGATGCGGTGGAAAAGGCATTAGACGACGTTGATATGCTGGCATATGCCGAGCGGCCCATCGGGGCCTTATCGGGTGGACAAAAAAAACGCGTGCTGTTAGCGCGTGCGTTGGCGCAAGAGGCGAGTATCCTGCTGCTCGATGAGCCGCTCGCGGGGGTCGACCCACCTAGCGAGCGACTCATTCTCGACGTGCTCAAACGCGAACGCGAAGCCGGACGAACCATCGTGATGGTGACGCACGATATGCCGGGCGCGCGTCGCTACGTGGACCATGTGGTACTGATCAATCGATGCATTCGCGGCGAGGGCGCGCCCGACGAAATGCTGAGCGATAGCAAGTTGGCCGAACTTGCGGTGAGTTCTATTGCAAATTCTCCAGCGGATGCCGAGCGTGTCCGTCTTCCTGCATTTGCCAGCAAAGAATAGGCGACTCGAATGATAGAAACGTTGGATGCTTGGAGTAGTGCGCTGGTGGCGGGGCTCATCGCGGCGCTGATGGTGCCCGTGAATCTAATGCCCGACAGCGTATCAGAGGCGTTTCAGTACGCCTTCATGCAGCGTGCGCTGCTCACGTCGATGATGGTGGGAGCCATCTGCGGCATGCTTTCGTGTTACGTCGTGCTCAAGCGTTGGTCGTTGCTGGGGGATGCGATCTCTCATGCGGTGCTGCCCGGGGTGGCGGTTGCCTACCTGCTGGGCCTGCCTTTTTTTATCGGTGCCTTCGTCACAGGAGCGCTGACGTCGCTCGGCATTGGAGCAATCGAACGGCATACACGGATCAAATCCGATGCCGCCATGGGCATCATGTTTACCGGGGCATTTGCGCTGGGCGTCGTGCTGATCAGTAAAATCGCCTCCAGCACCCACTTGATGCATATTCTGTTCGGCAACGTGCTCGGAGTGCAACAGTCGGCACTACTGCTCACGTTGGCGGCCAGCCTCGTTGCGCTGCTGATGGTATGGCTAGCTTATCGTCCGCTCATGCTCTACGCCTTCGATCCGACTCAGGCGCAGGCACTCGGCTTCAATACCGGCGTGATTCATTACGGTTTGATTTTGCTGCTCACGCTCACCATCGTGGCCAGTTTGGAAACCGTCGGTATCATCCTCGTGGTGGCCATGCTGATTACCCCGGGCGCCACGGCCCACTTGCTGACCGACCGCTTCAAAACGATGCTGTTCATCTCCGTGGGCATTGGGGTAGGGTCTGCCGTATTGGGGCTATGGCTGTCGTTTGCGTTTGACGTAGCGTCCGGTGGCACCATCGTCTTGGTGGCAACGGGGTGCTTCTTCACGGCGCTGCTGTTTTCGCCCAAGCACGGTGTGCTGATGCGGCTTTGGCGGCATCGGAGCTTGGGCGGCGCTAATTAGTTTCCCACCCGATGACGAGCCGTGGGTAGTCGATGATCCCAATGACGCTGTGTTTTGCATCCACGACCGGTGCTTGGGATAAACCAAACTGAGCAAACAGGCGAGCGCAATAGCGAATATTCATTTCCGGACGGACGCTAATGATCGGTTTGCTCATGATTTCGTAAAGGCTTACACGGTCTGCAGAGCGATTGACTGCGAGCACTTTTTTAGCAATATCAGAGGCTAACACTAGCCCCAGTTCATCTTTCTCATCGCGCCTATCAACGATAATAGCGGTGGCATCGTATTGCCTCATTAGTTCAATGCCGTCAGTAACGGTCATAAAACCATCGGTCGTCACATAGCGTGAGTGCATGACGTCCTGGGCAGTGCGCTCCGTCAGTGATGGGCTTGCCATTGTTAAAGCCTCTCTCTAGCCTAGCGGTTGATCGAATGCATCTTCGAGGGATTTCACTTGGTGTGCGACGCCTACCGCATCCTCGACGTCTAGCTGAAAGGCGATGCCTGTTCCCGACGTGTCGTCAAACGCACCCACTTCCGCGATCGCTTCGAGAATTGAACGGCTAATATGCTCCTCCACTAAAAAGAGCAGCACGTCGCGTTGCGACGTAATGTCCATGCCAAAAATGCCTTTTGCTTTTTTTAAGCCTTCGCCACGCGCGTTATTGATGACAGTGGCGCCAGTAGCTCCAGCATCTCTAGCTGCCTGAAGTATCTGGTCGCTTAGCTCATCTTCTACAAGCGCGACAATGAGTTTAAAGCGCATGGGTATCTCCTTGATGAGGCTTTGTCACTGACGTGCCTGAGAGTGGCTGTATTTTCGATGGCCTATTGCTTTGCCATCGAGCAATTTGGGCGTATCCCATCACCGTTATAATAGGGAATAGGCAGGCAAGCGCGATCATTCCAAAGCCATCCATTAACGCGCTACGACCGGGTATCGAAGAGGCTAATCCAAGACCTAGCGCGGCGATGATCGGCACGGTAATGGTCGATGTCGTGACGCCCCCGGAATCGAATGCAAGAGGGATAATCGACTTTGGGGATCGTAGGGTTTGGACAATCACTAAGCAGTAGGCACCTAGCACGAACCACTGCAAAGGTAGGCCCATGACGATACGCCATGCGCCCAGGGTGATTCCAAAGGCCATGCCGAGGGCAACGGCGAGCCGCAGGGTGAAAGGGTTGATCGTACCGCCGGATATTTCGCCAGCTTTGATCGACACCGCGATCAGCGATGGCTCGGCAATCGTAGTGCTTGCGCCAATCGTAAACGCGAAAATATAGACCCAGTAGTAGTCGCTCCAATGCCGCTCAGCTCCCTCTGTCATGGCAGGTAGAAAATCGGGGTGCGTCAATTGGCTGGCCATCAACTCACCCATGGGAAACAGGGCTTGCTCTAGCCCTATCAAAAAGAAAGAGAGTCCCACCCATACCATGAAAAAACCAACAGCGACCTTTAGAAACCGTTTGACCGGCTTGCGGATCACCAAATATTGGAAGCCAAAAATAATCGCCACAATGGGAAGAATATCGCGTAGCGTGCCCCAAAAAATAGCCAGCATATTCATGATCTTCCCTCTGCAACGAGATCAAGGCCAACAATACCGAAAAGCAATACGAAAATGATGGGCATAACGGAAGCAAATGCAATCAAACCAAAGCCGTCCAGCATAGGGTTGCGGCCTTTGATGGCCGTGGCCAAGCCAACACCGAGTGCCGTAACAAGAGGGACAGTAATGGTCGATGTCGTGACACCGCCCGAATCATAAGCAATGCCAACGAGCTCAGCAGGCGCTAACAGCGTCAAGAGCAGTACAAGAATATAACCACCAATGATCATCAAATGCAGCGGCCAGCCTTTGAAGATACGCAGTACGCCAACGACCACGGCGGTGCCTACGGAAAGCGCTACGATCATGCGGAGCGTGAACGCAAAGGACGTTTGTGCGAGACTGCTATTCTCGATCAGACCGCTTTCGGAGACGACAATCGCTGCGCGAGCCGCCACGGCAATCAGTGCTGGCTCTGCGACGGTGGATCCAAACCCCAGTGCAAAAGCAAATAGAAGGAGCCAAACGACAGAACCTTTATGAACGAAAGCACGTGCGAGGTTCTCTCCTAAAGGAAACAGTCCCAGCTCTAGCCCCTTGATGAAGAGCGTTAGCCCGATCACTACAAACAGTAGCCCTAGTGCTAAATCGAAAAGCGCCAATGTATCGGGCAGAGGTTGTTGGATGACGAGCGTTTGAAAGAAGCTCATAACCAGTACAACGGGTAGCAAATCCCGAAGGCTGTTTTTGAGCTGCAGGGCGAGAGAGTGAATAAAGTTCATTAGCGCCCTTTTTCAATGGCTGATACGTCTATGCTCATCAGTGTAATGGTTACGCATGTCGTCTCTTTTGATCTAGGACACGTTGCGAGTGTTCTCTAGTCAACAAAGTTGGCTGCCTAACAGCAGCATCGAAGGGTCTGGTGCGTGCCAGCCCCACCATGCCAGCAATATCAAGCCACTCACTATCGGTAGAGCAATCAAACTCCACCATAGACTTGAACGCATCATGTCGTCACCTGTCCCGCAGAGGGGCGTGACAGCGGCTTCTCACTGATGAACCAGTGGAGCGCGGCGGCGACCACGGACAGCACGATGGCAATCTGCCACACCGTATCGTAGTGGCCGGTGAGGTCGTACAAAAATCCACCCAGCCACACGCCCATGAACGAGCCCAGCTGATGAAAGAGAAACACGATGCCGCCCAACATCGAGAGATGGCGAACGCCAAACACCGATGCGACGATACCGTTGGTGAGCGGAACGGTGGAGAGCCATAACAGCCCCATGGCGATCCCGAAGAGATAAGCGCTGGTCGTTGTCAGGGGTAGGGCGATAAAGGCTGTGATGATCACGCCCCGGATGAGGTAAAGCCAGCTCAATAGGCGCGGTTTCGACCAGATACCCCCCATCCAGCCAGCGGTGTAGGTGCCCACGATATTGAACAGACCCACCAGCGCGAGCACCGTGGTGCCGACTTGGACGGCCAAGCCGTTATCGAACAGGTAGCCTGGCAAGTGGACCGCAATGAACACCACTTGGAAGCCGCAGACGAAAAAGCCCAGGCAAAGTAGCCAAAATCCTTTTTGCCCCGCCGCTTCGTTAAGCGCATCGCGCAGGCTCAAGTCGCCCAGTGCCTTGGGGCTGGGCCGGTCTTTGAGCATCGCGCCCAGCGGTATCATGAGTGCGGCAATCGCCCCCATGGCCAGGAGCGCAGAGGACCAGCCTAGCCACTCGATCAATCCCAGCGTGCCGGGCAGCATGGCAAATTGACCAAACGAGCCCGCCGCACTGACGATCCCCATGGCCATGCTGCGCTTCTCAGCGGGAACGGCCCGGCCGACGGCGCCCAGAATCACCGAAAACGTCGTTCCCGATAGGCCGAAGCCAATCAGCAGACCCGCGCTGACGGTCATGCCGAGCGCGCTGGTCGAGAGGCTCATGAAGCAGAGCCCCAGTACGTAGAGGATGCCGCCCGCCACGATGATTTTGGCCGCGCCAAAACGGTCGGCCAGCGCCCCGGTAAACGGCTGGGACAGCCCCCAAATGAGGTTTTGGACGGCCAGTGCGAACGCAAAGACGCCGCGCCCCCAGCCGAAATCGCTGCTCATGGGCTCGAGAAACAGCCCGAACCCATGACGCAGCCCCATGGCCGTGGAAATAACCAAGCTGGCGAGCACGATCAACAGCAGCGTATGGTGTTTCTTGAGGGCCATGGCACGTCTCTTATGGTGGATTGGTTAACGCGTTAATCAACTATCGCATGGCATTGGCGACTTTAGAAGCTTCCAAATAGGGTGCCGAGCGTAATCACACTCATCAGCGCGGCGATGGGGAGCACGATGGTGACCATGGCGACATTGCCATACGACTGGCGGTGGGTCAGCCCGCAGATGGCCAGAAGTGTGATGACGGCGCCGGAATGGGGGAGCGTATCCATGCCGCCCGCGGCCAGCGTCGCCACGCGGTGCATGAGCTCTGGGTCGATGCCAGCCTGTTGCGCCATGGCCAGATACTCGCTACCCAAGGTTTGGAGTGCAATGGAGAGCCCGCCTGAGGAGGAGCCGGTGATGCCTGCCAGCACGCTCATCGCCATGGCTTCGGAGATGAGGGGGTTACCGGGGGAGACATTGAGCACCGCATCGCGAAGGATGGCAAAGCCTGCCAAGCTGGCGATGACCGCGCCGTAACCCACTTCAGAGGCCGTGTTGAAAATAGGTAGCAGTGAACCAAAGCAGCCTTGATTGATGGTGACTTTCAAGTCTTGCCAGTGGTGCCAGCGGGTGATGATCAGCCAAGCCGAGGCGCTCAGCAGGGCAATCAGAATGGCCCAAAGCCCGGTCTGTCGGCTGGGTGTGACGTTATCGAACGCGTCGCTGATGAAGCTCAGGTCCATGGCCGGGAATACCCCGTAAGTAAAGAGGGCATTGAGGCCAATCACCATAACCAGTGGAATCAACGCGATGGCCAGCGGCATGCCGGGTGCTGTGTCAGTGTCGCTGTGGGTATCGGTTTCACGTTCCGTGTGGGTACCGTAACCCTCCCCTTGAGCAGCGGCTTTCTTGACTCGGGACTGAAGGTAGAACGTTCCTAGACCTAGCATGATCGACCCAGCAATGATGCCAAGCCCCGGTGCCGCGAAGCTGTTGGTGCCAAAGTAAGGGATGGGAATCGCGTTTTGGATGGCTGGCGTGCCGGGCAGCGCCGTCATGGTAAAGGTGAAGGAGCCTAGAGCGATGGAGGCGGGGATGAGGCGCTTGGGCACATTGGCCTGGCGGAACAGCTCACGGCTGATCGGGTAAATGGCAAAGGCCACGACGAACAGCGAGACGCCGCCATAGGTCAGAACGGCGCAGGCCATGACGACCGTCAGTACCACGTGATGAGTGCCCAACCGTTTGACGATGCCGTTGGAAATCGACTGAGCGGCGCCTGAGTCTGCCATCAACTGACCGAAGAGCGCACCAAGCAAGAAAAGCGGGAAGAACTGCATGACATAGTTGCCCAGGGCGCCCATGAAGGTATCGGTGTAAATGGGCAGTAAAAAAGCACCGTCGCCTGATAGTAAAACCGCTAACGCGGCCATCAACGGCGCAAGGAGGAGGACAGAAATGCCGCGATAGGCAAGCAGCATCAATAGCGACAACGAAATAATAATGGCGAGCATGCCCATACAGGCTCCTAAGCATTTGTTAATTTAGTAAGCGGTGCGTTTAAACAAAGGCCGGGATACTAGGCATAATGTTGCATAGCAGCAATAGCGTTGTGACTAAAGTCGTAACCAAAAGAGAGCGTCACTTTCGCCTGATTAAGCGCGCCCCATCTGTTAAAATCCGCCACCTTTGGCGTTGATGACCTTCCAATAACCCTGGGTATTTCCATGAATGCAGTAATTCTTGCAGTGCTCGTCATGGTGGCACTGTCACTTCTTCGCGTGTCCGTCGTTTTCGCACTGGTGGTTGGTGCGTTGGTAGGGGGGCTGGTCGGAGGCCTTTCCCTAGACGATACGCTCAGCGCGTTCAACGAGGGCGTCGGTGGGGGCGCTCAGGTGGCGCTGGCGTACGCAACGTTAGGCGCTTTTGCCGTGGCCATCTCTCGTTCTGGGTTGCCGGACATGCTGGCGAACCGATTGATCACTCTGTTGGGTAAAGAAGCGACCGCCGCCCACCAAGCACGGGTGAAGATGCTGCTGCTGGTGGCCGTACTGCTGGTCGCGATCTCCTCACAAAATGCCATTCCGGTCCATATCGCGTTCATTCCCGTGCTGATTCCACCGCTGCTGGCGGTGATGAATCGTCTGCAACTCGACCGCCGCGCCGTGGCCTGCGCTTTGACCTTTGGTCTTACTGCGCCCTATATGCTGCTGCCGGTAGGATTCGGGGCGATCTTCTTGAACGATATTCTGTTAGCCAATCTCAACAGTGCCGGAGAGCCGCTAGGACTGGAGATCTCTCGTGGCATGGTGCCCCTGGCCATGGCCATTCCGGTGGGAGGCATGGCCATTGGCCTTTTGGTCGCCCTGCTGTTTAGCTACCGCGGCCAGCGCAGCTACGCGAGTAAGGACGTGGCCGCGCCCAATGGCCAGACGCACACGCCTGTCGAACCGCACCTCTTAGGGTTAGTCATGTCAGGCGTGGCGATCGTGGCAGCGTTAGGCCTTCAGCTCTACACCGGCTCGATGATCGTTGGAGGCTTGGTGGGTATCGGCTTGCTGTCATTGGGTGGTATTTTCAAATGGCGCGAGGCTGATGATCTGTTCACCAGCGGTATGCGGATGATGGCTTTGATTGGCTTTATCATGATTTCGGCGGCAGGCTTTGCGGAAGTCATGAAAGCCACCGGCGATATCGACTCGCTGGTTGCGGGTGCCTTCGATCTGTTTGGCGATAATCGTGGCTTGGCCGCTTTGGTCATGCTGCTGGTCGGCCTGTTCATTACCCTGGGCATCGGCTCTTCGTTCTCAACCATTCCCATCATTGCGGCGATCTTCGTACCGCTGGCCGTGCAGTTTGGTTTCTCACCCATGGCGACTGTAGTGCTGGTGGGCACCGCTGCCGCCTTGGGCGATGCGGGGTCGCCAGCCTCGGATTCCACTTTGGGGCCCACCTCAGGCTTGAACGTAGACGGTCAGCACGACCATATGTGGGATAGCGTGGTGCCCACGTTCCTGCACTATAATCTTCCGCTGATTGCGTTTGGCTGGCTGGCGGCCATGACGCTTTAAGCACACTCAATACTTACCAAAAGGGCAGCGCTGAGGCTGCCCTTTTTTGATGGAAGTGCTTGATGAAAGCGCGTTGAGTGGATAAGACGTTACTGTTTAGGCAAGTGCGCTTCAAAGGCACTTAGCAGACCACGGAGTAGGGACAGCTCTTTGCGGCTAGGCTGTGCACGGGCAAACAGCGCTTGAAGTTGCTCTTCGGTACGGGCGTGGGGCTGGGTTAAAAAACCGCTTTGCTGCATCAAGCGGCCAAGATGTTCCTGGAAATAGCCAAACTGTTCGCGGCTAGGCGGCGTGGCTTCCAGCGGGCGCTGATACTCAAAACCGCTGACGTCGCGCTTGCGCCAGGCGCGATGCACTTCGTAGGCAAGAATCTGGACCGCTTGCGATAGATTGAGAATGCCATACTCGGGATTGGCGGGAATGCTGACTTGGTGGCTGCAGCAGCGAATCTCATCGTTGGTCAACCCGGAGCGTTCGCGGCCAAACACCAGGGCCACCGGGGCATGATGGGCGTTGTCGATGACTTGCTGGGCCATCTCGTCAGGCTCGTCGAAATGGGGCAGCGGCATGCTGCGCAGCCGAGCGCTGGCACCGACCACTTGCACGCAGTCGTTCACGGCCTCTTCGAGTGTCTTTACGCAGCGAGCGTTTTCTAATACGTCCGTTGCACCGGCGGCTAGGCGAGTGGCTTCTTCATCGGGGAAGGTACGAGGATTGACCAGCACGAGCTCCGTCAGCCCCATGGTTTTCATGGCGCGGGCTGTTGCGCCTATGTTGCCCGGGTGGAACGTTTGCACCAGCACGATACGAATATTGGAAAGCACGAGAAGTCGAACCTAAAAGCTGCCAAATAAAGCCGGTGATGGTAGCACGCTTTATGACGCCATGACGTCGGTACTAATAAAAGAACCCCGCCGAAGCGGGGTTCTTGATGACGTCCAACGTCAGAGCGTTAGGCTCATGGGTGCATTACATCATGCCGCCCATGCCACCCATACCGCCCATGCCACCCATATCCGGGGCAGCTTCTTTCTCTTCCGGGTCGTCGGCGATCATGCACTCGGTGGTGATCATCAGGCCAGCAACGGAACCAGCAGACTGCAACGCAGTGCGGGTTACTTTTGCCGGGTCGAGAACACCCATTTCGAACAGGTCGCCGTACTCGCTGGTTTGCGCGTTGTAACCGAAGTTGCCTTCACCATCTTTGACGCGATTGATGACCACAGCGGCTTCTTCGCCCGCGTTGGTGACGATCTGACGCAGCGGTGCCTGCATGGCACGCAGCGCCATGTTGATACCGTGGTTCTGATCTTCGTTGTCACCGGTCAGGCCCTGTACTTTGGCCATCACGCGAACCAGGGCAGTACCGCCGCCAGGTACGACGCCTTCTTCTACGGCAGCGCGAGTCGAGTGCAGCGCATCTTCGACGCGGGCCTTCTTCTCTTTCATTTCGACTTCGGTCGCCGCACCGACGCGGATAACGGCAACGCCGCCTGCCAGTTTGGCAACGCGCTCTTGCAGCTTCTCTTTGTCGTAGTCAGAGGACGTTTCTTCGATTTGCGCGCGGATTTGGTTAACGCGCGCTTCGATGTCGTCCTCGGCACCTGCGCCATCGATGATGGTGGTGTTCTCTTTGGACATGGTCATGCGCTTGGCAGTACCCAGGTGATCCAGGTTCGCCTGCTCAAGGGTCAGACCTACTTCTTCGGAGATCACGGTGCCGTTCGTCAGGATAGCGATATCCTGCAGCATAGCTTTGCGACGGTCGCCGAAGCCAGGTGCTTTGGCAGCCGCGACTTTCACGATGCCACGCATGTTGTTCACGACCAGCGTTGCCAGCGCTTCGCCTTCGATATCTTCGGCGATGATGGCCAGCGGCTTGCCTTGCTTGGCAACGGCTTCCAGCACCGGCAGCAGTTCGCGAATGTTGGAGATCTTCTTGTCGACGAGCAGGATGTACGGATCTTCCAGCTCGACGGTCATGGTGTCTTGGTTGGTGACGAAGTAGGGCGAGAGGTAGCCGCGGTCGAACTGCATACCTTCGACCACTTCCAATTCGTCTTCGAAACCGCGACCTTCGTCAACGGTGATGACGCCTTCTTTACCGACTTTTTCCATCGCTTCGGCGATGATTTCGCCAATGCGCTTGTCGCCGTTGGCAGAGATCGTGCCTACCTGCGCAATGGACTTGGTGTCGGTGCAGGGCACGGACATCGCCTGAATCTCTTTGACCGCTGCGGTCACGGCTTGGTCAATACCGCGTTTCAAATCCATCGGGTTCATGCCCGCGGTCACGCCTTTCAGGCCTTCCGCTACGATGGCCTGTGCCAGAACGGTGGCCGTGGTGGTACCGTCACCGGCGGCGTCGGAAGTCTTGGAAGCGACTTCTTTCACCATCTGGGCGCCCATGTTCTCGAACTTGTCTTTCAGTTCGATCTCTTTTGCGACAGAGACACCGTCTTTAGTGACGGTCGGCGCGCCGAAGGATTTGTCCAATACCACGTTGCGGCCTTTCGGGCCCAGCGTGACTTTAACGGCGTTCGCCAGGACGTCGACACCACGTGCCATGCGTTTGCGAGCATCATCGGAGAACTTAACTTGCTTAGCTGCCATGTTCGTTACTTCCTAACAATTAAAATAAAAATGGGAAAGTAATTAGCCGAGTCGGATTAGCCTTCGACGACGGCCAGAATATCGGCTTCGCTCATGATCAGAACTTCTTCGCCGTTGATTTTTTGCTTCTCAACGCCAAAGCCGTCTTTAAAAATCACCGTATCGCCCACTTTTACATCCAGTGGACGTACATCGCCGTTATCCAGAATACGGCCATTACCAACGGCCAGAACTTCACCACGCGTGGGTTTTTCCTGCGCATTACCCGGTAGCACGATGCCGCCAGCGGTTTTCTGCTCTTCTTCCACGCGACGGATGACGACGCGATCGTGCAAAGGACGGATATTCATGCTCACGTTCTCCTGAGGTTCGTCAAAGCCCAAAAGGGGCAGTTAGCTTAAAGGGATTTCCGCGGGCTCAGCCCTCGGAAAGCGAAGGCGTGCTGCCTTCATGTCAATGGCGAAAGCAAAGCCTTCGCCGAACCTGTGTGCTGACACAAAAGTGGGGGCTGCCCAACGCCTTTCAAGGGGTAGGTATGAAAAAAAATACCTCGCCACCTTTGGCAATCAGGTGAATGACTTAGCGACGGCGCGGCTCATCGTCACCGCTTATGAATTCACCTTCGATAGGGCCTTCTTCACGATGGGAGGAGGGCTGTTCGTTCGACCGCCCCCAGTCTTCTGCGCCACGCTGATACGTGTGCCGATGCGAAGCGCTTTTTAAACCAACCCAGGTCAGGGCTTTCATGAGTAGTTGGCGAGCGTTGGGAATCAAGCAGGCGATACCCAGCGCGTCGGATAGGAACCCTGGGGCAAGCAAAAGAGCGCCACCAAAGATGAGGGCGGCGCCAGTCAGTAGCTCCTGAGAGGGGATTTCACCCATTTGCATGCGCTGTCGGGCGCGGGCGAAGGTGGAGACACCTTCCTTGCGAATGAGGTGAAGTCCGATGAAGCCGGTGCTTAACACAAATATCAGTGTGGCCAATAAGCCTATCTGGCTGCCGATTGAAAAAAGCAGCACAAAGTCCAGTAGCGTAAAGAGCGATATAAAGAGAAGAATAGGCATAGCCAGCTCCAAGACGGTCGTAATTAACGGATATGGTGACAGAAATATAAAAAACAAGCAGTCCCATGAGTGTCCCAACGCCCTGGTGGGCTCGATATTTTTCGTGGGCTCTTCTATGCTGCAATGCAAAAAGAAAGGCAAGGCGTGCTGGATGGGTTGTCAATTCGGCAGACAAACCTGCTAAGGAGAGAGAGATGCAAGTGGACAAGAAAGTGATTGCAATAACGGGGGGCGCTCGAGGCCTTGGGTTTGCTATTGCGCAACGGTTAGGTAGACAAGGAGCCCATCTTGCGCTGTTGGATATGAGTGCTGAGGCCCTGGATGGGGCGGTGTCTGCTTTAAGTGCAGAGGGGGTGACCGCTCAGGCTTTCGTAGTCAACGTTGCAGATGAGGCATCCGTCGAGCGTGCGTTTGCCGATATCGCCGATCGAATGGGCCCGGTCAGTGGCTGTGTGAACAATGCTGGGATTACCGATGATGGCCTATTGATCAAAGCTAGAGATGGCGTCGTTGAAAAACGCATGTCACTCTCCTCGTGGCAGCGCGTACTGGACGTTAATTTGACGGGGGTATTCTTATGCGGTCGTGAGGCGGCGGCCCAGATGGTCGAGGCGGGACATGACGGCGTTATCGTCAATATTTCCAGCATTTCTCGCGCGGGCAATATGGGGCAAAGCAATTACGCTGCCGCCAAAGCGGGAGTGCATGCCCTAACCGTTACGTGGGGAAAAGAGTTGGCGCGCTACGGGGTGCGCACCGGTACCGTCGCGCCTGGCTTTATCGAAACCGAGATGACGGCCTCGATGCGTCCCGATATGTTAGAAAGAATCGAATCTAACGTTCCGTTAAAGCATTTAGGCGAGCCGGATCATATTGCTCAAAGTGTCGCGTTCATTTTTGATAATGATTATTTCACCGCACGCATTATCGAATGTGATGGGGGGTTGCGGCTTTAAAACCGCTTACCGATGACGACGCTGCGGTTAGAATTGAAAGTAGTCTCGCTGAATATCACGCTGAAAGTACATTTCTAAACGCAGTGTCATTGCCCAGCGGGGGTCGTAACTATCCTCGCGCTGAAAATGCAGCTCTGGTATGACATCGCCAAACAGAATGCCTTTGTGAAGATCGCGACGGTAGCGGGTTTGTAGGTAATAGTTGGTCATGCGTGGATTGGAAGCGCTTTCACCAATCGCAATGGCTGAATGACGTAGTGCACTGCGGTCGTTCAGACGCTGATTGAGCTGAGCGACTTCGCTAAACTCCAGCTTGTCTTCTTCCTCTCGCCATTGGACGGTAGTGATAAAGCGCAAATGTCTATTTTCGGAGAGTGGGCGACCTATGTCCCACGTCGTGCGTGCCGAATAGCCTTCATTATTGAACCAGGATAGACGGTTGAAGGACTCCAGCTGCCAGGGGCCGTCGCCAATGTCCCACAGCCGCTCGCTAGTGAAACGAACATACGGGTCGAGTGGCATACGTAGGCGAATACCTGCGCCTATCCGATTGCTCCAATTTTCTCGTTTATCACGGCTTTCTAACCAGTCGAGGCCAAATGTAGACGTGCTGCGGTCTCTCTGATCATTGTAGAGGCGACCCGAACCTTGATCGGCTAGCGTACCCTGCGACTCTTCTGGATCGCTCTCGACCACGAGTCTCAAACGCTCCTCGGTGGTGGGCAGGTCGATGCGATAACGAACGCTAATGTCACCGTTGGTGCCGTCACCTTCCATCCAGTCGATTTCTTGGCCTAAACGTAAGTAGGACTTGTTTTGGACAGTGGCCGAGTGTTCACCGCCAAAAAAAGCATCAATATTACGAGACGTATTGTCGACCCAATTGCCGATGCGGGCGCGGAAAGGTTCTACCCGTTCTTCGGCCCAGTCAGGTAAGTCGCTGTCTTCCTCATCCGCATGCACACCGAACGAGAGGGTACTCAGCGCGCCTAACCAAACGAGTGCAATGATAGGTTTCATAGGAACGTCCCCGCCTTTTAATTAGGTGCGCACATCATTGTGCTTTATGCATCTCGATGGCTTTTGCCCACTCCAGTACTCGCTTGCGATCGCGCCGACTGTTCATGCGCTCGGTATCTACTTTAAGCGGCGTGAGTTGGTGGAGCGGATCCGCGTTTAAATCCAAAGCAAAGCGCCTCGAGGCACCGACCGGCATATCTTCGGAGCCATAAATTGCGATGACTCGTATCTCGAGCTCTGGTGTTTGC
Organism: Halomonas sp. MMH1-48; assembly: GCF_022348105.1. Lineage (NCBI taxonomy): Bacteria > Pseudomonadati > Pseudomonadota > Gammaproteobacteria > Oceanospirillales > Halomonadaceae > Halomonas > Halomonas sp. MMH1-48. The sequence continues at coordinate 175,481 of NZ_JAKRFL010000001.1, read as the reverse complement.
TCTTGCAAGGTGCCTTGGTCTAGCTTCCAGTGCTGAACCAACTGATCCACGATCGAGCCAAACGACTGTATGTGCAAATAATCTCCCGATGCCAAAGGCCCCTGATGGGTGCGGTAGCACTCTTCGTTGTCATCCCCGCTTTGCTGCTGATACTCGACGACATCCAATTCATACACTCCTTCGCGAGTGTGCAGGACGGCGACCAAGTGTTGAATATAGATAGCCTCACTGCTCATATTGCTGATCAAGCACAGGGCTTTGGTGCCGATACCTTTACCCCGATTGACGATGATGCGAGGTCGGCGTTGTCGCACGTAGCCGTTATAGAGCAGTTGCGCGTAAAACACCCATACGAACAGTGTACAAATACTGGCCACTGCGGAAATTGCCTGAGCATTGTCGTTCAGCCATTGCATAAGTTGAGATCCTTCTCAAAATTGACGGCGTAGATTGACCGATAACGTAGCCTAAAAAAAGGGCGAAGTCAGCTAGTTAGGTTGATACGATGAAGGGGAGTTGAAAACAAAAAAATTCGGCTAGCTATGCGCTACCGAATCCTTTGAGGTTTTACATTTTAAATTGGTGCGGATGGGGAGACTCGAACTCCCACACCTTACGGCACTAGAACCTAAATCTAGCGTGTCTACCAATTCCACCACATCCGCAGAAGACGAGGCATATATTATCAACTTCTGCGTTAATGTCAATCACGATGCGCTGCTATTTTGACTGTCAGACATGGGATGTACATACAATGATGAAATGGACCATGGTCATGAATCAGTGGCTTAAGCGAGGTTTGCCAGGTTACTGCGCCTTTTGTTTGTGCTCTCGAGCAACTGAAAGCGGATGGTGTGAGGAGTGCTATGCGCAACTGCCTTGGAATCGAGTGAGCTGCGAGCAGTGTGCCGAACCGCTTTTGGGCGCCGGTGAGAGTCGCTGCGGCCACTGTTTGGTAGAGCCGCCGAGCTTTACGATCACCACTGCAGCACTTTGCTATCAAGAGGTTGTGTCGCAACTAGTGCATGATTTCAAATTTCAGGCGTCGCCTCGTGCCGGTCAGTTGCTAGTGAATTTGATGCTTTCACAACCACCGCCCGCGTTGGGTAACGCTTTGCTTCCAGTCCCCATGTTTCCAGCGCGGGCTAAAGAACGTGGCTTTAATCAAGCACATTGGCTGGCCAAACGGCTCGGCAAGAGCACGGGTATGCCAGTCCTTCGAGCGCGTTGTATCAAACAGATGCCTTCACAACGCTCTTTGAATCGTAAAGAGCGGCGCCGAAACGTAAGCGACGCCTTTAGGATGGAGGGGGGCATACCTGAACATGTCACCATCGTCGATGATGTAGTCACCACAGGGGCAACCGGCCATGCCTTGGCCGCCGCTGCGCTGGCACAGGGTGCGAAGCGCGTGGACGTATGGGCAGCTGCTCGCACACCCTTTCAGAAGAGTTGATAAACTAGTCAGCTCTTTTAAGGAGTCATTTATGTCGCATCCGTTTAGTGCGCTGTCACCTGACCTCGTCATGTCGGCAATAGAGTCAATCGGTATCTGGCCTTCAGGGGAACCCTTTGCTTTGAATAGCTATGAAAACCGTGTGCTGATGTTCCGTGATGACACGGGTGCCCGTTGGGTCGTGAAATTTTACCGGCCGGGACGTTGGTCCAACGAAGCGATCGAAGAAGAGCACGCGTTCTTAACCGAATTGACCCAGGCAGGCGTGCCTGTCGTCGCACCTTGGCGAGATGCGCATTGCAGATCTTTGCATACGTTTGGACCATTTCGTTTTGCGCTGTTTTCTCAATGCTCTGGTCAAGCGCCGGAGTTGGATAACCCGGACCACTTGTTTGCCTTAGGGGAGGTGTTAGGACGGCTTCACGAAGTGGCAGCGCAAGCCCCTTTTCAGCACCGTGACACGCTGCGGCTAGCGGAAGGTGTCAGTGATGCCGAGCGGCGTGTTCTGGCAAGCCCGTGGCTGAATGACCATCAGGCGCGCGCTTATCAACGGGTAGTGAATAAGATACGTCAACATTTAGAGAGCGTAGCGTTGAGCGCTGAGTGTATGATTCGGGCTCACGGTGACTGCCACTTAGGTAACGTATTAGGTCGTGATGGAGACTTCCATCTGGTCGATTTCGACGACTGCTTGATGGCGCCTGCCATTCAGGACGTTTGGATGCTGTTACCCATGGAAGAGCCTCAGCAGTGGCGCACGCAGCTTAGTGAAATCGTCGAGGGGTACGAAGAAACCAGGCCATTTCCGCATGAGCAAATGTCACTCATCGAGCCTTTAAGAGCGTATCGTCTCACACGACACGCGGCTTGGTTGGTTAGTCGCTGGGAAGACCCGGCTTTTCCTCGCGCATTTCCCTGGTTGGCGGAAGCGGGTTACTGGGATCAACACATACGACAGCTCGAGCAGCAGTTGCTTCAGTTAGAAACGCCATTGTGGCTGGCCTAGCATCGAACAACGATGAGGAAAGGACACAGCGACCTTTCGTATTCAACGACGAAAGGCCGCGGTATGAAAAAGTAGGCGTTAATTAGGCTGTTCAGTCGGCGCTGGGTTTTCGATACTTTGGTCAGGATCAGGACGTTCGCCAGGAATTGGGTTGGCCACGCCTTCACCATTGGCTTGACGCCGAGTCGCGTTTATCTCGGCAGAGGGGTTATCTTGCGCGGCGATCTGAATGCTTTCATCCAACGTAAGAACGAACGATTGTCCAGGTGCAAGCGTGCAGTCACCGTTACCGCAGGGGATACCATATTGGCCATCTTCGGCGTAAGCGCTCGCAGAGAATGAGCCGGAGTAAATGGCGCTTTCTGCATCATGGGTTTCAATGCAGGTGGCATCCTGCGTGGTAATACGTATGCGATCACCGTTTAGCTGTGCGCTCGCCACCAGCAAGCAATATTCAGGAAGCGCGTCTGTGGTCCCGTTAGCGGTCGTTGGATGAAGAAGAATGTCGCTATAACGTGACTGGGTATTATCGAACGCCAGAGCCTCGACGACTTCAACGCCCACCTTTGCGCCGCTTGGCAAGGTCAGCATCGACTCTTCTGCATAAGTAGGAGATACCCATAACGTACCCAGCAGGGCGGCTAGCCAAAAGGGCGATGATTTAAATGACATGGCTTACTCTCAACAGTGATACCTGCATTGTCAGCAGGAAAATGATGCCCATAGCATAGCACAGCTCCTATAGTGCCGAAGGGGGGGGCGTGTCACTCTGCCACAGCCTGCTTAGGTGCGTTAAAATAGATTAATAGGCCGTTCTTGTTGTACATAAATTTTTTAAGGTATATTTTTTGTACAGGATGGTTGTCCAAGATAGGCGTTCAGCTAGCACGCTAGGTAAGGCAGCTAAACGGATAACACTGCAAGCTAAAAATAGCTTGCCGAAAATGAGGCTCGCTGGCGCGATGACATTGCTGCAAAGCGATTGAGTGATAGCGAACAAGCACAGTTTAATGAGGCCTACCATGACCGACGACATCGCCCAACATTACCGTCACATCATTACCGCTTTGGGTGAAAACCCGGATCGCGAGGGCCTAAGAGATACGCCCAAGCGAGCCGCCAAGGCCATGCAGTTTTTGAACGCTGGTTATCACCAGTCGCTCGAAGAGATCGTCAATGGCGCCGTGTTCGAATCACAAACCGACGAAATGGTGTTGGTCAAGGATATCGAGCTCTACTCGATGTGCGAGCACCATTTGCTGCCATTTATTGGCAAGTGTCACATAGCTTACTTGCCCAGTGGCAAGGTGTTGGGTTTGTCCAAGTTCGCGCGCATCGTCGACATGTATGCGCGACGTATGCAGATTCAGGAAAACCTGACCAGAGAAATTGCAGAAGCGGTGCAGCAAGTCACCCAGGCGCGAGGAGTGGCGGTCGTCATCGAAGCTCGACACCTTTGCATGATGATGCGTGGGGTCGAAAAGCAGAACTCAAGCATGACCTCTTCCGTCATGCTGGGAGGGTTCCGCAGTAACCAAGCCACTCGCCAGGAATTTTTGACATTGATTAGTTAGGCCGAGTGGCGCTGACCTTTTGTATCAAAGGTTTGGTGAAACGCGTCGTTTCGTCTTAGCATGAACGGGTCAATGAGCCGATTAGGCCGTCATTTGGTCAGGAGTCTGTCATGGAAGCGCTGAGAGAAACGCAGCTATATTGCCCATTTGCCTATATCGATGGCAGTTGGGTAGCCGCTGACAGCGGTGAGCAAATCAACGTCACGAATCCCGCTACCGGCGAGCCAGTAGGGGATATCCCTCGACTGGGTAGAGCGGAAACCGAGCGTGCCATCGAGGCAGCCGATGCAGCACTGCCGGCATGGCGGGCGCTAACTGCTCAAGAGCGGGCGGACTTGTTGCTCAAATGGCATGATTTGATGCTCGAACATAAGCAGGATCTCGCGCTTCTCATGACGCATGAGCAAGGTAAGCCGGTCAAAGAAGCTGAAGGTGAAATCGTTTATGCTGCGAGCTTTCTACGTTGGTTTGCTGAAGAGGCTCGTCGCGTTTACGGTGAAACGATTCCTGCAGCCAATGCCAATCAGCGCATCGTCGTTACCAAGCAGCCCGTGGGTGTAGTGGGGGCGATCACTCCTTGGAACTTCCCAGCAGCGATGATTACACGCAAAGCCGCTGCCGCTCTGGCTGCTGGTTGCACGATCGTTGTCAAGCCTGCAAGCCAAACCCCGTTTTCGGCGACGGCATTGGCTCTGCTAGCCGAACGTGCAGGCATTCCTCGTGGTGTGTTCAACGTGGTGCCTGGCAGCGCGTCAGATATTGCCAAAGCGCTGACTGAGTCTCCCAAGGTGCGCAAAATCACCTTTACAGGATCGACGGAGGTGGGGCGCAAGCTAATGGCTCAAGCAGCGGAACACATCCAAAAGATTTCGCTTGAGCTGGGTGGCAATGCGCCGTTCATTGTGTTCGAAGATGCGGATTTAGACGCCGCGGTAGAAGGCGCCATGGCGGCAAAGTTTCGTAATGCGGGTCAGACATGCGTATGTACGAACCGATTTTTGGTTCAATCCAGTGTCATCAATGCGTTTTGCGAAAAACTGGCCGTTGCGATGAACAGTGAACTCAAAGTGGGGGATGGTACTAAGCCAGGCGTAAACATCGGGCCGTTAATCGATGAGAGCGCCGTGAAAAAGGTGAGCGAACACGTCCAGGATGCCGTCGATCACGGTGCCGAACTGCTGCTAGGTGGCCATCCGCACCCCTTAGGGGGCAATTACTTTACGCCTACGCTCATCAGTTTTGCCACCGATGCCATGAAAGTGGCGCATGAAGAGACGTTTGGTCCGCTTGCTGCCGTGTTTCCTTTCGATGATGAGGAAACCGCTATCGAGATGGCCAACGATACTCAGTACGGCTTGGCGTCTTACTTCTATTCCCGGGATTTGGCTCGCGTATGGCGTGTAGCAGAGGCGTTAGAATATGGCATGGTAGGCATTAATACCGGCCTTATCTCCAATGCGGCGGCACCGTTTGGTGGCGTCAAGGCGTCAGGTCTCGGCAGAGAAGGGGGACATCAGGGCTTGGAAGAGTACCTGGAAACGAAGTATCTCTGCATCGATCTTGGTAAGTAGTTCATCATAGACCTGAAAGCCCTCACTAGTGAGGGCTTTTTTAATGCAGGTGAGATGACCTGACCGTTTAGTGGCGGAAGTGACGCATGCCGGTGAAGACCATGGCAATGCCTGCTTCGTTAGCCGCATCGATCACTTCTTGGTCACGCATGGAGCCGCCAGGCTGAATGACGGCAGTGATGCCAGCGGCAGCGGCGGCGTCGATGCCGTCCCTGAAAGGGAAGAAGGCATCGGAGGCCATCACTGAGCCTGGTACGGAAAGCCCTTCATCGGCGGCTTTGATACCTGCGATCTTAGCGGAGTACACGCGGCTCATCTGTCCTGCGCCGACACCAATGGTTTGGCCCGCTTTTGCATAAACGATGGCGTTGGATTTCACGAACTTGGCAACGCGCCATGCAAAGGTGAGATCGCGCATCTCTTCGCTGGTCGGGGCGCGCTCGCTGACCACGGTGAGCGCCTCTTCAGTGACCATCCCTTGATCACGATCTTGTACCAATAGGCCGCCATTCACACGTTTAAAGTCGAATGCAGGCTGCGCAGTACCCGGCCAATGGTCGCCGACATCCAGCAAGCGGACGTTCTGTTTCTCCGCCACGATGCGGGCCGCTTCATCATGGACGCCAGGCGCAATGATGACTTCCACGAACTGGCGGTCAACGATGGCTCGCGCGGTGTCCGCATCAAGCGGCACATTAAAGGCAATGATGCCGCCAAAGGCGCTGGTGGGGTCGGTGGCAAAGGCCTTGTCGTAAGCTTCCAATGCGGTCGCGCCTACGGCGACCCCGCACGGGTTGGCGTGCTTAACGATGACACAGGCGGTCTCGTCAAAGGCTTTCACGCACTCGAATGCTGCGTCGGTATCGGCCACGTTGTTGAAAGAGAGCGGCTTGCCTTGCAGCGTTTTGGCGGTGGCTACACTAGGCTCGCTGGCGGCGGGGTCGACATAGAACGCAGCATTTTGATGCGGGTTTTCGCCGTATCGCATGTCTTGCTTTTTGTGAAGCTGCAGGTTGAAGGTGCGAGCAAAGGTGGTGCCGTCGCTGGCGACCTGGCGGCCCAGGTAGTCGGCGATGGCGCCGTCATAACCGGCGGTATGTTCGAACGCTTTAACGGCCAGGTCAAAACGCGTGGAAGCGCTGACTTGGCCCGCATTTTCGTCGAGCTCGCCAAGCACACGAGTGTAATCGTCGGCATTCACCACGATGGTGGTATAGGCATGGTTTTTGGCACAGGCGCGCACCATGGTGGGGCCGCCGATGTCGATGTTCTCGATGGCATCTTCGAGCGTGCAATCTGGTTTAGCGACCGTTGCTGCAAACGGGTACAGGTTGACGACCACCATATCGATAGGGGTGATGTCATTGTCAGCCATGACGGCATCGTCCTGGCCGCGGCGCGCCAAAATGCCGCCATGGATTTTCGGATGCAGCGTTTTGACCCGACCGTCCATGATTTCTGGAAAGCCGGTGTGTTCCGATACTTCTTTTACCGTCATTCCGTTTTCTTTCAACAAACGGTAAGTGCCGCCGGTGGAGAGCAGCTCGACGCCGTGTGCGGCAAGGCCTTGGGCAAACTCCACGATGCCGGTTTTATCGGATACGCTCAGCAGGGCGCGGCGGACGGGGGTAGGGGTGCTATCAGCCATAAGGATGCTCGTCATCTACGGGTCTAAGGTGAAAAAACGGCAACGCCCCATCAAGGGGCGTCACTTTCAATCAATCCATACTGCTTGAGTTTTTTGCGTAGCGTGCCACGGTTCAGGCCAAGTACGTCGGCGGCGCGAGTTTGATTACCGTCGGTATGCTCCATCACGCACGCTAACAGTGGGGCCTCTACTTCGGCCATCACCATGGCATATAAGTCAGATGTTTGGCTGCCATCGAGATGCTCGAAGTAACGGCGCATGGCGGTCTCTACCGCTTCTCTCAGTGGCTGTGGCTGTGCGCTGGGGGCTGCTAGCGTGCCTGAGAGTCGTGAGGAGCGTTCGCTGGAGAGCAGGTCGCGTTCAGTCATGCCGCATGGCTTCCTTTGGCTAGCAGACGCTTCGAAGCGTCCTGGGTCATGGCGTTGTGGATCCAGTCAAACTGCTCGTCAGGCGTGGTCAGAGCGTTGAACTGCTGCTTGAGCGTGCGCTGCTGGGTATTGTTAAAGCGCGTGTCGTCGTCGAGATACCAGCCGACGTGCTTGCGCGCGATGCGCACTCCCATGGTGGTGCCATAGAAGTCATGAAGTGCCTGCAGATGCTCCAGCAGGACGCTGCATCGCTCAGCCAAGCCGGGTGATGCCAAGTGCTCACCATGGGTCAGGTAATGCGTGATTTGTTGAAAAATCCACGGATTGCCCTGTGCGCCGCGGCCAACCATCACTGCATCAGCGCCAGTGTAACGCAGCACATGAGCGGCTTTCTCCGGGGTGGTGATATCGCCATTGGCAATCACGGGGATCGTGAGGTGCGATTTTATGTCGGCGATCGTGTCGTACTCGGCTTCACCAGTATAGCGCTGTTCGCGGTGACGGCCATGAATGGCCAGCGCTTGGATGCCCGCAGATTCCGCCAGCTTGGCAATACGCAGTGCATTGTTAGAAGCGGCACACCAACCGGTGCGTATCTTGAGCGTGACGGGGATGTCCACCGCTTTCACAACGGCATCTAAAATCTCGGCGACCAGCGTTTCATCACGCATGAGGGCTGAGCCAGCGGCTTTGTTGCACACTTTTTTTGCCGGGCACCCCATATTGATGTCGATGATTTGCGCGCCTAGTTCGACATTGAGTCTCGCCGCCTGCGCCAGCATCTCGGCATCCCCGCCAGCGACCTGTACGACCCGTGGGTCGGGTTCGCCCTGATGATCCATACGTAGCTGGGATTTGCGCGTGTGCCAAAGCGAAGGGTCTGACGTGACCATCTCTCCCACGACCCAGCCCGCGCCTAACCGACGGCATAGCTGGCGAAATGGGCGATCAGTGACGCCCGCCATCGGGGCCAGCATGACCGGGTTAGGCAGTTGGTAAGGCCCAATCGCAGGTGGCGAAGTAGTCATCAACGTCATTGCGGTATACTTTGCTAGGCATGAAAGCGGCGAGTAGGGCGTTTCAAGGGAGCGTATGATACGCCTACTCGGCAAGCTATTGAAGGCCAATCCCGATTTTATGCGGGGCGACGGCCTGTCAAACGCACCCAGCCCTCTCGAAGGGTAGGCTCATCCATGTAGAGCCCTTGTGCTTCGTAGGCTTCTCGTACTTCGGTGGCTTGGTTGGCCAGTATGCCTGATAGCGCGATACGGCCACCAGGGGCCACGTGTCCAGCAATCGTATTGGATAGCTCGACCAGTGGGCCTGCTAAAATGTTGGCTGTAACGATGGGGTAGGGGCCGCCTTCCAACTGTTCAGGGTAACAGAGAGTGAACTGCTGGGCGTCGATGGCATTGCGCTCGGCATTGTCACGGCTAGCCTGCAATGCTTGCGGGTCGATATCCGTGCCATCGGCGTGGGAGGCGCCTAGCTTCAAGGCCGCAATGGCGAGAATGCCAGAGCCACAGCCGACGTCCAGCACATCTTTGCCCTGCAGTTCATGGTTTACCGCTAAACCATCCAGCCACTCGAGACACAGCGCGGTGGTCGGATGAGTGCCGGTCCCGAACGCAAGGCCCGGGTCGAGGATCAGATTGACCGCGCCCGCCTCGGGCGGCTCATGCCAACTCGGCACGATCCATAGTCGTTCCCCCATGCGCAGCGGCGTGAAGTCATCCATCCACTCCCGCTCCCAGTCGCGGTCTGCTAGCAGTTCGTACTCGATGGCCGGACAGGGTTCACCTGGCATCTGTTCTGCCCAAGCCGCTTCAATACGGCTCAGCATGCCATCGATCCCATCTAGATCGTCGTAAAGCCCCGTCAATATGGTGTCTTGCCATAGCGGTGTCGTGCCGCGCTCGGGTTCGAAGACCGGGTCGTCGTGGGCATCTTGCATACCAATTGCCGTCGCGCCCTCTTCGAGCAGCAATTCTTCGAGAAGCTCGGCTTGTTCGGGAGCGACGTGTGCTTTTAATTGCAGCCAGGGCATGGGGAGTCTCCACGGCGAATAAGGAAGAAACAAACGGGCGATATCATCAAGACGACATCACGAAGCGGGTACATTAGCGGAATGATAGGGGCCGCCTCACGAAAATGCCCGCCAAGAGGCGGGCATCGTCGCCACCAAAAGATTAGCTGCTCAGCTTTTTCTCGAGGTAGTGGATATTGACACCGCCCTGGCGGAAGTAGCTATCGCGGACCAGGTCTTTCTGCAGGTCGATATTGGTTTTGATGCCTTCGACCAGCAGCTCGTCGAGTGCGTTGCGCATGCGCGTCAAGGCGATGTCGCGGTCAGCGCCCCAGGTAATCAACTTACCGATCAAGGAGTCGTAATGCGGCGGTACGGTGTAGCCGGTATACAGGTGTGAGTCCATGCGAACGCCGAGCCCACCAGGCGCGTGAAACAGGGTCACCTTGCCGGGAGACGGCATGAAGGTGCGCGAATCTTCAGCGTTAATACGACATTCGAACGCATGGCCGTTCAGCTTCACATCTTCCTGGCGAATCGACAGGGGTAGGCCAGCTGCAATGCGCAGCTGCTCTTTGACGATATCGACACCCGTCACCATTTCCGTCACCGGGTGCTCGACCTGAACACGGGTGTTCATTTCGATGAAGAAGAATTCACCATCTTCGTAGAGGAATTCGAAAGTGCCCGCGCCGCGATAGTTGATCTCGATACACGCTTGGCGACAAGCGTCGAGTACTTTCGCGCGCGCGTCAGGATCAAGGCCTGGCGCAGGTGCTTCTTCTAACACTTTCTGATGTCGACGCTGCAGCGAACAGTCGCGGTCATAGAGGTGAATGGCATTCCCCTGGCCGTCAGCCAATACCTGCACCTCCACATGGCGAGGCTTCTCTAGAAACTTCTCCATGTAGACCGTTCCGTCGCCGAAGGCTGCATGGGCTTCGGTTTGCGTGACGGTAATGGCAGACAGTAAGTGGCCTTCGGTGTGCACCACGCGCATACCGCGGCCGCCGCCACCCGCCGCTGCCTTGATGATCACCGGATAGCCAATGCGCTTCGCTGTGGCCAAGTTGGTGGCGTCATCGTCGCCAAGCGGCCCATCGGAGCCAGGCACAGTGGGAACGCCCGCCGCTTTCATGGCGTTGATAGCGCTCACTTTGTCGCCCATCAAGCGGATGGTCTCAGCGCGCGGGCCGATGAAGGTGAACCCCGAGCGCTCTACCTGCTCGGCAAAGTTGGCATTCTCAGAGAGAAAGCCATAACCGGGGTGAATGGCGCTCGAATCAGTGACTTCCGCCGCGCTGATCAACGCCGGGATGTTTAAGTACGACTGCGCTGATGAGGCGGGGCCGATACACACGGCTTCATCGGCGAGACGAACGTGCATCAGTTCGCGATCTGCCTTGGAGTGAACCGCTACGGTTTTGATCCCGAGTTCTTTGCAGGCGCGTAAGATACGAAGGGCAATCTCGCCGCGGTTCGCGATAAGTACCTTGTCCAGCATGGGAGAATCCACCCGTGTTGATATGAAAGATTAAGCGAGGACGATCATCGGTTGATCGAATTCCACTGGCTCGCCATCTTCCACTAGGATGGCCTCGACCACGCCATCGCGGTCAGCTTCGATTTGGTTCATCATTTTCATGGCTTCGACGATACAAACGGTATCGCCTTGCTTCACGGTGTCGCCCACTTCAACGAAGGCTTTGGCACCCGGTGCCGGGCTGCGGTAAAAGGTGCCTACCATGGGGGAGTTGACGGCTTCACCACGGTAGCTGGCACCCTGAGGCTCGGCTTCGGCCGGCGAAGTGGCTGCCGATGCTTGAGGAGCTGCCGGTGCGGGCTGCGCGTACTGCGGCATTGGCTGCGGCTGCCAAACGGCGCCATTGGGGTGACGGCTAATACGAACCGACTCTTCACCTTCTTGAATTTCGATTTCGCTGATATTGGACTCTTCCAGCAGCTCGATTAGTTTTTTGACTTTGCGAATATCCATCCGTAGGCCCCAAAAGTTGATCAAATTAGCACGTTGTCACAGGCCGACTAGGCCCGTATCGCGTGGCGCTCGCAAGCGCAGTAAACCAAATTCAAAAACGAAGAGAACGAGGCACGATCTCGAACGTTACCCCACGCTCATCGCTAAAAGATGCATTTTTAGCAAATATGGCTGCGGAGTTTGCCGAAAAACTCTACCAGTGTCTAGTATCCACCTAAAGAGGAGCAAATTTTGCGATTTAAACAATTGTTTGACGACGTTCGCGACACAGTGGCTGTAAAGGTGTGCTGAAGCGCTGTCGTTTAGCGTGTTGCCTGTCTAGCTCTCTTGCCAGCGTTTGAAGGCATTTAAATGCTGCACGAGGGCTCCGGCAGACACCTCCCCTTGGATACGCGCTTCACGCACTTCTTGCCCTTGGTCAAACAGTAGCAGGCTAGGAGGACCAAAGAGTTGGAAATGATCGAGTAGTTCTCGGCTCTGCGTATTGGTCTTCGTGACATCGACCGAAATGAGTTGAAAATCGTTCAACGCCTCGGCGACTTGCGGAGTCGGGTAGACATCACGCTCCATGAGTTTGCACGATATACACCAATCGGCAGTGAAGTGTGCAAATACGGGACGTCCTTCGTGTGAGGCTTGCGCTAGGACAGCCTCTAGCGCATCGAGACTGTCGACGTCTTCAAATTCTAGCGTGTCCACGGCCTGGGCAGTGCCAGAGGTAGTGGCCGCCAGAGGGCGAAGCGGGTTGCTACTGCCCTGAGCCGCGCCAAGCACCAGAGCGACCCCCCATGCCAGTAGCATCAAGCCTAGCGTTTGGCGCACTTTGGCCCAGCCAGATGTGCTTGCCGTCGTGAGAGCGCCAAGTGCAAGTGCGCTGCCGATGGCTAGCGCCGCCCACAGCAAGAGCGCCACTGAGGGGGCGATCAAACGCTCGACCATCCAAACGGCAACGCCGAGTAATAACAGGCCAAACGCAATTTTGACGCCATTCATCCAGCCGCCAGAGCGTGGCATTAGTGTGGCGCCAAACGTGCCGACGAGCAATAGTGGGACCCCCATGCCGAGCCCTAGTGCAAACAGCACGGCGCCGCCCATGGCGGCATCTCCGGTTGAGGAGATGAATACTAATGCGCCCGCAAGGGGGGCCGTGACGCAAGGTGATACCACCAGTACCGATAGCGCGCCGGCAGCGGCGAGACCAAGTGGGCCGCTGCGCTGGGCGCGTGCTTGCCAGGTGTCTACTTTACCGGCAAGACGTGGCGAGACACGTAGATCGAACGCACCAAACATCGCCAACGCAAAAAGGCTAAACAGAATGGCGAAGGTGATCAGAACCGGTGCAGACTGTAAATGTGCCTGGAGGTTCAGCCCCGCGCCAAATAGGCCCATCAATACGCCCACCAGCGCATAAGTGACGGACATGCCAAGTACGTAGCTGGCAGAAAGTAAGAAAGCACGGGGTTTGGTGGGGTTCTGTCCAACGACGATGGACGCCAGGATTGGGATCATGGGCAGCACGCAGGGGGTAAAGGTAAGACCGATACCCGCGAGAAAAAAGAGCCCAAGAGCGAGCGGTAAACTGGTATTGCTGATGAGCGCGCTGAATTGGCTATCCTCACTTTGCGGCGCAGCGAAGCCAATGTTTCCGCCCGCTAGTGACGCTGAGTCGTTTGATGCGGATTCGACTGAAGCAGCCGACGTTGATGCGCTTGATGTTTTCTCGTTTTGCCAGTGGGCAAATACGCTGGGGGGCGACGCTTCAGCAGCCGTCAAGGTAATTTGCTCTGGCGGGTAGCACAGCCCTGCATCGGCACATCCCTGAAAGGTCAACGCGATGTCGATAGGACCGCTATATGGTTGGCTAAGCGGGATATCGAACACTACTTTTTCGCGGAAAACGTACACGTCTCCCATGAATTCATCAGTAGTAAAGATGCCCTGTGGCAGGGTGGGCGTACCGAGTTCAATGGAGGGTTGCTCGCTTGTGACCGACAGCTGATGACGGTAAAGATAGTAGGCATCGGCAATGTCGAAGCCAACGCTCAGCGTTTCCCCATCGTGCCATGCGCTCGGCTGAAACGCTTCCATGACGGGCAAGAAGTCGCTGTCGCTGCTGGAAGAGAACCACTGCCCGTGGGCGAATAGAGGTAGCCAACAGAGCATGAAAAACAAGCTGAAACGTCGCATGAGTGGCACGTAGAGTATCCTTACGCAGTGATATCGAAAGGGTGCAAAAGAGCAGGATAACGCACCTGTCGAGGTTGGCGTACTGTCTGCGGTGACGTGACGCGGTCCTACGCCGTTCATCCCTACGTAAAAGGCCGCCTCGAGAGGCGGCCTTTCATAGGGCAGTGAGGCTTATGCTTTCTTGTAAGCAGCGGCCGATTTTTCGATGGCTTTACGCGCAGCTTCTACGCCTTCCCAAGACTCGACTTTCACCCACTTGCCTTTTTCGAGGTCTTTGTAGTTCTCGAAGAAGTGTGCGATTTGTTGGCGCAACAGTTCGGGCAGATCGGTCACTTCCTGAACGTCGTCATACAGCGATGAAAGTTTCGGGTGCGGTACGCAGACCAGTTTGGCATCTTCACCCGCTTCATCGGTCATGTTCAAGATGCCCACCGGGCGTGCGCGAATGATGCTGCCGGGCGCGACAGGGTGAGGAGTGACGACCAGGGCGTCCAAGGGGTCGCCGTCATCTGCCAGAGTATGCGGAATGAAGCCGTAGTTGGCCGGGTAGAACATGGGTGTAGCCATGAAACGATCAACGAGGAGGGCACCCATATCCTTGTCGATTTCGTACTTAATCGGCGCGTGGTTAGCAGGAATTTCAATGGCCACGTAGATATCGTTGGGCAAATCCTTTCCAGCGGGGATGTTATCAAAGTTCATCGTTGGTTCCTTGGCTTGGCTTTTCTTACCTAGTGCAGATTGCAGTAGCTAAGCAGTTGATGCATTGCATTAATGGTGAAGAATTATACGAACAAGGTCGATAGATTACCAATGCGACATAGGTGTTTGCCGTCACATACCCGCATCGATGGCAGCTTGACCTTCCTCGGCGATCTCGGTGGCGTCTCTTGGTGCATTGGCTGGGTAGTGGGCATGGCAGGGTGTCTTTTTGTGCTACTCTCGACGTTTGGTGGGCATCGCTTCGTCATGCCAGCATGTATGATAGCGCTTGATGCAGTAAGGATCGCGAGAAGTGCTCGCAATGATCGTTGCGATGGTGAGCCGTAAGTCTAGGAGGATGAGTTGGCGCACGCCCAGTTGCTAATGAGTTATGGACAAGCGTTCGTAGCCCCAGAACGCCGGCAGCACCGCAGTTCAATGTCGGTACGCCTACCAGAAGCGCCGCTGTTGAAGTTAAAGGGCGGCTGCGCAGTGATTAGTGACTCGATTTCTCGCAATACGATGGCGAAGCAGGCGGGGGATTTGAGCGTGCGCGGATTTCTCGCCGATTATTACTCCACGCCTGACCACTGGGACACCAAGACGTCGGCAACCCGCGTGCTACGTGCGTTGAATAGTTGGTGTTACAGCCAGAGCCAGCATGTCAAAGAGGGTAGCTTCGTCTCGTCGCTCTCGGCCATGGTGTTTTTAGGTCGCGAAGGTCATCTGTTTCACATGGGAGATACGCTGGTCTTTCGCCTGCGAGGTGCCGAGTTTGAGCAGCTTACCCGTGATCACGTGACCGATGTGGGTGGGTATCGCTACCCCTCTCGCGCGTTAGGCATGGATGGCAGCGTCGATATCGATTACACCCATCTGGGCTTGAAGCAGGGTGACTTGTTCGTTTTCACCACTCAGGCCGTGCGCGGCACCTTGATGCCCTCTGATTATGTGCGGCTCATTCGCCAAGATGCTAGCGACCTAGATGCTGCTTGCGAGCGCTTGGCTGGCGAGGCAAAGCAGCGCGCGCAAGAGCGAGGGTATGGCGGCGATCAATTTTGCTTCCAATTACTCCGCATCGACGAACTGCCGGAGGAGGCAACCGATCACCCCAGCTTACTATATGGCGACCTGCCCATTCCTCCCGAATTGGCTCCCGGCGAGCGTCTAGATGGGTTGGAGGTGCAGGCCGTGCTGTCACGCAATGCACAGTCGAGGGTGTATCGCGTCCGCGATGTCTACAGTGATCGTGTCATGGTGATGAAGGCACCAAGCCCCGAGCTATCGTTGCGTAACGCCTATCTAGAGCACTTTTTGCTGCAGCAGTGGGTGGTCGAGCGGGTGAACTCCCCCTTTGTCGTCAAGGTCATGGAACCATCACGCCCGCGAAGATACCTCTATTACCTCATGCAGAACGTAGAAGGTGAGACGCTGCGTCAATGGGCCGAGCGGCACCCCCAGGCCAGTCTTGCTCAGCGTTTGGATATCGCTAACCAGTTGGGTAAGGCGGTCCAAGCCCTGCACCATCGCGACATCATTCACCAACAGATCATGCCTGACAACGTGCTTATCGACTCGCACGGTAAGCTCGTGCTCGCTGACTTTAGTGCTTGCCATATGCGAGAGGTCGATGGACACCGCCACTCGGGCGAGCTGCTTCGTCAAATCGGTTTCAACGAACATACAGCTCCAGAGTATGCGCTTGGCGACAGCGTGGGTCGCCGCAGCGACCAGTATTCGTTGGCTTCTACGGTCTACTGGCTTTTGACCGGGGCATTACCTTATACGCTTACCCCCAATAAGTTGCGTTGCCATACCGATCTGGAAGAGCTCAGCTACCGTAGCGCTCGTACCACCAATCCAGAGATTACCCCTGCGCTTGACGAGGCGCTGCGTCGCGCGCTGGACCCGCAACGGCCACTGCGTTTTCGACGGATGTCGGAGTTCCTTCACGCGCTGAGGCTACCCCTGGGGCGTGCTGTGCAACGCGAAGAGCCCCGCACCGAGTCTCGACGCTTTTGGCAGGGCGTGGCGGGTATTTTGCTGCTGCTGTTGGTGCTTTCGTGGCTGCTGCGCTAGGCACGTTTCAAGCGCATACTGCGAATGTCAAAAGGGCGATGACACGAGTCATCGCCCTTTTATCTTTCGCCATCTCTGATGTTAGAACAGAGGTTACAGCGTGAAGGTTGGCAACTTCTGTTCCACTTTCGCAAGCTTCAACTTGGTGACTTTCGGAAGACCATTCTCGAACGGCGGAAAATCTTCGCCCTGGATCAGCGGTGATAAGTAGTCACGGCACGCTTGGGTAATATCGAAACCGCTGTCGCTGATAAAGTCGCGGGGCATGAACTTCTCTTGGTTGGCGATTTGCGATAGCGGAGCAGAAATCACGTCCCACTGGTACGGGCTTTGTGAGATGCGGCGTATGGCCGGCATCATGGAGTTTTTGCCCGCCAGCGCCAGCGTGACCGCTTCACGGCCAACGGCATAAGCTTGTTCAACATCGGTTTTGGAAGCCAAGTGACGCGCCGCACGCTGCAGGTAGTCGGCCACGGCCCAATGGTATTTGTAGCCCAGGTCCTGCTTGATCATGCCGGCCAGGGTGGGCGCCACGCCGCCTAGCTGGCGGTGACCAAAGGCATCGGTATTGCCTGCATCCGCAAGGAAAGTGCCATCTTCGTAGCGCGCGCCTTCCGACACCACGATCACGCAGTAGCCAAATTTTTTGACGCTTTCATCGACTCGCGCCATGACCGCTTTACGGTTAAATGCCACTTCCGGGAAGATAATCAGGTGCGGTGGCTCGCCTTCTCCTTCGCCAGCCAGGCCTCCAGCCGCAGCAATCCAGCCCGCATGGCGTCCCATCACTTCCAGTACGAACACCTTGGTCGAGGTGGCGCACATGGACGCGATATCCAGCGACGCTTCCCGGGTCGAGGTGGCGATGTACTTCGCGACGCTGCCGAAACCAGGGCTGTTATCCGTGATGGGAAGATCATTGTCGACGGTTTTGGGAACGTGAATGGCCGTCAGCGGATACCCTAGTTTTTCGGAGAGCTGCGAGACTTTTAGGCAGGTATCGGCACTGTCGCCACCGCCGTTGTAGAAGAAATAGCGAATGTCGTGCGCTTTGAAAACCTCGATAAGACGCTCGTACTGCGCGCGGTGCGTATCGATGTCTTTCAGCTTGTAGCGACAAGAGCCAAACGCTCCGCCCGGGGTGTGTCGCAGAGCGGCAATGGCGTCATCGCTCTCCTGAGTGACATCGATCAAATCTTCCGTCAGTGCACCAATAATGCCGTTATGGCCGGCATACACCTTGCCGATCTGATCAGGGGCTTGCCGGCAAGCTTCGATAACGCCACAGGCGCTGGCATTGATGACGGCGGTAACGCCACCGGACTGGGCGTAAAAGGCATTATGCTGGGCCATGGAAACGTCTCATCTCCTCAAAACGGGTGGGATATCACATTGTGGCGGCAAGCGTTGGCTGCATTGCTTGCCTGAGAGCCAAGCGCTCGTAAATGACGTAAAGTTTATCGTAAAGCCATTTTTGGTGCATTAGATGCTGTTTCAAAAGCGCTGCTGGCGGATTTATTCATCGCCGCCATCTAGCGCTTGTTCACGCTGAGCCAGCCGCCAGCCGCCTAAGTCTTTGTAGCGGTTGACCATGGCGCAAAACAGTTCGGCCGTTCGCTCGGTGTCATAGCGTGCCGAGTGGGCCGCCTTGTTGTCGAACTCGATCCCCGCGGCACGGCACGCTCTGGCGAGCACGGTTTGTCCATACACAAACCCCGCCAACGTCGCCGTGTCGAAACTGGAAAAGGGGTGAAACGGATTGCGCTTGACGTTGCAGCGGTTGGCCGCTGCATTCAAAAAGCCATGGTCGAATGCCGCATTGTGACCCACGAGTATCGCCCGGGAACAGCCGTGCGCCTTTAGCGATTTGCGTATGGGTCGAAATATTTCCCCTAGTGCTTCGGCCTCGCTCAACGCAACGTGCCGACGAAGCGGGTCATCCAGATTGATGCCGGTGAAATCCAACGCTGATTGCTCGACGTTGGCGCCTTCAAAAGGGTGAACATGATACGCGTAGGTGGCATCAGGCAGTAAATTGCCGTCGGGGTCCATGGTGAGTGTGACCGCTGCAATCTCCAACACGGCGTCCGTTTGGGCGTTAAACCCACCTGTCTCCAAATCAATGACAACCGGTAAGTAACTGCGAAAACGCTGGGCCATCAATTCGCGGGCAATTGCCTCGCTCATGCAGCTCTCCTTAGTAAAGCGAGTAGTCGGTCAGGGGTAGCGGTCAAGCTAGCCGCTAGGGTTTGGGTGATTCTAGCAGCTTTACCCCCAAGGCGTCGTTGACGGTATTCGCTGGGCATCGAGAACGCTATACTGACAGTTTGAATGAACAAGTAGTGCGTAAGGGCGCTACTCCTTCTGGTGAACTGCTTTTTACAAGGAGCAAAGAATGTCCGATGTCAAAAAGGTTGTGCTGGCATATTCAGGCGGCCTGGACACATCCGTTATCGTCAAGTGGTTGCAAGAAACCTACAACTGCGAGGTTGTGACCTTTACTGCCGACATCGGTCAGGGTGAAGAAGTCGAGCCTGCCCGCGCCAAGGCTCAGGCTCTCGGCGTCAAAGAGATTTACATCGAAGATCTACGCGAAGAGTTCGTGCGTGACTACGTCTTTCCGATGTTTCGTGCCAATACCATCTATGAAGGTGAGTACCTGCTGGGCACCTCCATCGCTCGCCCGCTGATCGCCAAGCGCCTGATCGAAATCGCCAATGAAACCGGCGCCGATGCCATCTCCCATGGCGCAACGGGTAAAGGTAACGATCAAGTGCGTTTCGAACTAGGCGGTTACGCGCTAAAGCCGGGCGTTAAAGTCATTGCTCCCTGGCGCGAGTGGGACCTGACGTCTCGCGAAAAGCTGATGGCTTACTGCGAAGAGCACAGCATCCCGGTGGATTTCTCCAACAAGAAAAAGAAATCTCCCTACTCCATGGACGCCAACCTGCTGCACATCTCCTATGAAGGCGGCATTCTGGAAGATCCGTGGGCGGAAGCCGAAGAGGACATGTGGCGCTGGAGTGTTTCTCCCGAAGCTGCGCCCGAGCAGCCCACTTACGTTGAGCTGACGTTCGAGAAAGGCGACATCGTGGCCATCGATGGCGAAACGATGAAGCCGCACGAAGTGCTCGAAAAGCTCAACAAGCTGGGCGGCGACAACGGTATCGGACGTTTGGATATCGTCGAAAACCGCTACGTGGGCATGAAGTCGCGGGGTTGCTACGAAACGCCGGGAGGTACGATCATGCTGCGTGCCCACCGTGCGATCGAATCACTGACGCTGGATCGTGAAGAAGCGCATCTTAAAGATCAGCTCATGCCCAAGTATGCCGAAGTAATCTACAACGGCTATTGGTGGAGCCCTGAACGCCGCATGCTGCAAGCTGCTATCGACGAGACGCAGAAGAGTGTTTCTGGCGTGGTGCGTATGAAGCTGTACAAAGGCAACGCAACGGTCGTTGGCCGTAAATCCGAGCAGTCTCTGTTCGATGAGTCCATTGCCACGTTTGAAGACGACGCGGGTGCGTATAACCAAAAAGACGCCGAAGGCTTCATTAAGCTGAACGCGCTGCGTCTGCGTATTGCCGCTGGCAAAGGCCGTCAGCAGAGCTAGCGTTGAGCGGTGGCCAGTGAACACTGGCCACCGCCTACCAGGAGTCTTTATGTTTAAAAGATTGCTTTCAGGCCTGTTTGGGGGCCACGGCAGCGACGAAACGAACACCGGCACCAAAGCCGCCGAACCGGTGGAGTACAAAGAGTATCTCATCGTTTCGCAGCCCGATCATCAAAGTGGTCAGTATCGGGTCAGCGGTTGGATCCGCAAACTGGACAACCAGGGCGGGGCGCAGGAGCACCGTTTCGAGCGTTCTGACATGGTGCCTGGGCGGGACGCCTGCGACGCCTTGATGGTGTCGAAGGCGCAGCGCTATATCGATGAAGTGGGCGATGCGATGTTCGAGCCAGACCCTCGCCGGGAGAACCCACCCACTAGCTAATGTGCGAGTCCATTAGCGTTCGTGCTTCAGCCGCCGCCTGCAGTATCAACTCTGCAGGCACATCGGCAGGAGGGCTGCCGCGCTCAGTGGCTTCGATATGTGCAAGCAGCTCGCCCAGTGGGCCTTGACGTTGGATAAGCGCCTGATGGATCGGCTGGCTCAGTGGTAGCTCCTTAAGTATCGTCTCGAGGTCGATCCCTATGATGACCGGCATATGCGAAAAGAGTCCGGTGATAAAGCCTTCTTCCTCGTCTAACCCGCGCTGTTCGGCAAGTGCTTCGCATGCAAATGCCCGAGTCAATCCGCTAATGAGGTTGATTTTGCTCGCAGGATTATTCCCCGCTAACATGATGATCGATACCAGCGTGCGTAACTCTTTCAACCCGATGATATGAATACAGTCGAGTAGTTTGTGGACAGGGTGCTGAGCTGCCTTTTCTGCCGAATTGGCGCGTTTGAGGACGGCGTTCAATAAATAGGGGTCACGAGCAATGAACGTACTCAAAGCAGGCAAGCGCACTCTATCGCTGTAAAGATGAGCCAGCAGTTGCATTTGATTAGCGCGTGACGTGCTATGTCGCTGCGTGTTTGTGGTTTGTACCTGAGGCCGCTGGTAAAAATACCCTTGAAATAAGCTAAATCCAAGCGCCTTACACTTTTCAAACTCTTCGTAAGTTTCTACACGCTCGGCTAACAGCGTGTAGCCCTCTTTATAAAGGCGTTGAATGAGCGCAGTGGGGAGCCCGGTAGAGATATCGAATTTAACAATATCCGCTAAGGCTAATAGTGCACGGTTTGCGTCGGTCAATTCGAAATCATCAAGCGCTAACGTATAGCCTTGGTATTTCAGCTTACGTAATGCATGCAATAGCGCGTCATTGACCTCGATGTCTTCGAGTATTTCAATGACGATTTGACTCTGCGGCAGGCCGCCTAAATCGGGGTTGAGTAACCACTCGCCAGAGGCATTGATAAAAAGCTTACGTTGGCCACACAGTTTATCCAGGCCAATTTCATAAATAGCGACAGCACAAGCTCGAGCGGTGGCTTGCACATCATCGAAGACGGCGGCACTAATGGCCGAACAGTCGCCACGATACAGTAGCTCATCAGCTACATGTTGTAGGCGAGCGTCGACAATTGGCTGTATTGCAATGGTGTACTGGTCGGTAGTCGTCTTATCTTGCGCTGACCCTTGCATAATGCCGCTACTCCAACTGTCAGAGGGAAAACGGGCGGACGCGCAGAATAGCGTAAAAATACAAACGTGTGCTAGTTACACTAGGTCACAGTGCGTTGAATGGCACAATTGTTTACTTAAACGATGTGTCGTGGAAGCGAAAGCGTCATCGCAGCACCGCCTAAAGAAGAAGCGTCTACCCAGAGCTCGCCACCTAAGTGGTGAATAATGGCACGGCTGATGGGTAAGCCTAAACCGCTTCCTTTGGGCCGGTGAGACGCATGCTCATTTTTCGATAACGTCAATTGATAAAACTTTTCGAATACATTGTCACGTTCACCGATCGGGATGCCTGGCCCATTATCCTCAACGCTCAGGCAATATCCTTGGTCCGCTTCGTAAACATGTAAACGTATGCGCGGATGTTCTGGGTTGGCAAACTTTCGCGCATTCTCCAACAGATTGATGATGACCTGTTCAAGGCGATCTGGATCGGCCATGACGGGCGCATTGGAGACATCACAGACCCACTCGACATCGATGCCCTGCTCGGCGTGCAGTCGTGCCAGTGCTTGGCGGCTTTGCTGCGCAATGTGAATCAAGTCAACCGTAATGGGCTGGAGGGATAGGTGGCCGCTCTCGAGCCGCGCCAAGTCAAGAATTTCGTCGATCAATCGAGACAAACGCTCACTCTCGAGCACCATGATGTCCAGAAATTGCTGGCGTTTTTCAGCCTCAATGGTGGGTGTGTCACGCAAAATCTCGGCAAACGAACGGATGGAAGTGAGCGGAGTGCGAAGCTCGTGACTGACCATCGCCACGAACTCATCCTTCATTCGATCCACTTCCCGCAGCTGCTCGTTGGCACGGCGCAGCTCCTCGCCAATGCGAGCTAACTCCTGGGATTTTTGCTCTAATTGGCGGTTGTACTCCAAAGCCTGCGAGGTCGTGTCGAGAATGGTGAGTACCGAGGCCATGTCCAGTGCCTCACCGCGTAGAACGGAGTGTATCAAGACGCTGGCAGACGCGTTGCCAAGCGACCCGGCCAGAGCTTGTTCGGCACGAGTGATCAACTCTCTCGACGCGGGACGTTGCTGAGCATCGGTCTCCTTCAAGAGCGAAGGAGGGGCGTTGCGAAATACCTTGTGCGTTGCCCCATGGCCCAGATAGCGGACGAGTAGGGCATACAAGTCACCTTCGGTAGTTTGGCCTTGCCAGCTAGACGCTGTAGGTAAATGGGGGTGCAGAGCCTCGGTGAAGAGCGCTGCCTGCGCATGCTCCATGGGCGTGGCTCGCGTGAAGAGCGACACCGCGACCAATAAGCCGACGTTTGCGGTCATGCTCCAAAACAGCGAGTGTGTGTAGATATCCCACCCGCTGAGTCCCAGTAAGGCGTAGGGGGCGAGCCAGCCGATGCCCCAAGGGCCTTGTGTCATGAACTCTGCTTCCAACCAACCGGACTGGGCAAATCCCGGCAGTAGCAGCGTGTAGCACCATACCCAAAAGCCTGCCACTAATCCCCAGGTGGCGCCTTGACGAGTCGCCCCGCGCCAATAAAGGCCGATCAATAGCGCAGGTGCAAATTGTGCCACGCCCGCAAACGAGACCAGTCCAATAGTCACCAAACTGTAGCTATCGCCAATCAGTGCATGGTAGAGATAGCCCATGATCAAAATGACCAAAATGGCGATACGCCGGATGTTCAAAAGCCAAATGGCGAGGCGACCATGACGTCCTGTTTGCCAGCCTTTTAGTTTTAATAAAAGTGGCATCACTAGTTGGTTACTCACCATGGTAGACAGCGCGATGGTCTCGACGATGACCATGCCGGTGGCCGCCGAGAGTCCGCCAATGAACACCAATAATGGTAAACCTTCTAGCCCTGCGGAGAGCGGTAGCGTGAGCACGAAGCTATCCGGGTCACTCTCGCCCAAGAGGACGCCTGCCAACGCAATGGGAATGACGAACAGGTTGATCAGTAGCAAATAGAGCGGAAAGAGCCAACTGGCACGCTCCAAGTGCTGCTCATCCACGCTCTCTACGACCAAGACTTGAAACTGCCTGGGCAACGTGAAGAAGGCCAAAAACGCGAGCATTAGCATGCCGACCCAGCCCGTCGCACCACCAGGAACGTTCTCCAAATGCATGCTAGTGATGAGCGCTGGCGCCTCGGCGGCGGCTGCTAGAAGAGCGCCAGGGCCTTCGAACAGGAGGAAAGTGACGAAGATACCGACTGCCAGAAACGCCACCAGCTTGACCAAGGACTCGACGGCGATGGCCGCTACCATGCCTTCATGTCGCTCGCTGGCATCAAGATGACGCGTGCCGAACAGAATGATGAACAGGGCCAAGACGATCGCAATCCAAAAGGAACGATCCATCCAGAAGCGTTCATGTTCGAGCGTGGTATCGGCACCTAGCGGATAGTTCATCAGCACCGCATGACTCACCGTGATGGCTTTGAGCTGGAGTGCTATATACGGCGTAATCGTGATCAATGCCATGACGGCCACCAGTGCGCCAAGTAGCGAACTTTTCCCATAACGGGCGCTAATGAAATCGGCGATGGAAGTGATACGCTGCCGAGCGGCGATCCGCACCATTTTGCGCAACGTAAAAGGGGCCAGCAGCATGGCCAGCGTGGGTCCCAAATAGATCAGCAAGAAGCTAGGTCCGAACTGCGCTGCGCGCCCGACGCTGCCGTAAAACGTCCAGGCAGTGCAGTACACGGCTATCGATAACGCATAGACAGTAGGCGAGTTGATGAGTGAGCGCCCCTGTTCGGCTCGTCGGTCCCCCCAGGCTGCGACCAAGAAAAGCAGGGCTAAGTAGCCAAAGGCGGCGCCCAACACTACCCAGTCGCTGCGCATGTTCATGGTTGCTTGGGTCGTTTTGCCAGCCAGGCAGCCAGGCCAATCACCCACCCCCAAGCCAAGAAGAGATAGAGCGGTAGCCAGCCCAGTATACCAGGCAACCGATCGACTATAAGTAAGATGGGCGGGCTGAATAAAAACAGCGCCAGCAGCCCAAGGGCGAAGCGACGCGCCTGCTGCCGAGGGTGAGGGGCAGGTGCATTATGGCGCACTGGCGTCTTCCTTATCGAACGCATTGGCCTGGAGGGCCAGCAGCTCCTCTAACGTGTCGATGCCGCGGGCTTCTAAGCGGGGCAAGAGGGCTAGCCAAAGCTCGGCGGTGACGCGAGCATCGCCCAGTGCGGTATGCCGGGTGTTGGGCGGAAAATGTAAATCATAACGCCTGGCTAACGTATCCAGGTCGTGCCCATCCAGCGCTTCATCTAGCGCTTTGGAGATCAGCAGCGTGTCCAGCACGGGGATGTCGAAATGAACGCCGTGCCCGCTGATGGCCAACATGTCGAACGCCGCATTATGAGCGAGCATGACGGCGTCCCCCACGTAATCCCGGAACTGGCCCAACACGGTGTGAAGCGGTTCTGCATCCGCTACGTCCGCATCGGTAATGCCATGAATGACGGTGCTGGCGGCGGGAATGGGCCGTTGGGGATTGACGTAGTGATCGAACGCGTCGCTTGCCAATAAGCGGCCATTGACGATGCGACAAGCGCCAAGGCTTACCACCGTGTCTCCCCGGCGTAGCTCGAGACCAGTGGTTTCCGTATCGAACGCCACGATCTCCAAGCAGCGTAGCGCCCGATGGGCGAGGGCTTCGTCGGGCGCAGGTAGCTGTGCGATACCAAAATCATGAAATTCCGGACGAGGGGGAGCCATCTCCCTTGGCGCGTGAGTTTGTGTAATCGCGGGTAGCGGGAGTCGCAGTCGAGCATGGCACTTATCCGCATCGGCTACGCTCCAAATATCGGTGGCGTGCTGACGCAGAATATCGGCCACCGCCGGGCCAAGTGGTAGCGTGCTCAAGATCGTATCTCGCCAAACGCTGAGTTCGCCTTCAGGAACGGGCGCGCCCCGCCACATCAAGTCAACGTAGGCACGTTTCGGTTGAAGCGAGATTTCTCCTTCAAAGCCACGGGTAGGCAAGTGGCAGCGAAGATGGTCCACCAATGATGCGAAGAGTTCGATCAGTGCCGGGGCATCCCCTTTGAACCAAGCGGGAACACCAATCGGTGTAATCAAACGGTGGGCTGGGTCGAGACGCTCATCCAGCGCCTGCCAGAAGTCATTGGACCAAATGGGCCGCAAGCGTTCACCGTGATACTGAAGATCATCCAGTAGCGTGGCGAACTCAGCCACGTGCTGATTCAGTGCTTGGCTCTCATCGTGCATGACCCCCTCTAAGCGTGTTCGCAGTTCAAGGGGGACGCTCGTGACGTGAATATGACGCAGCGCGTCGACGGCACTGCTAACGTTGGCGGCATGCTGGCGCAGTGGCGGGAGGCGACGATTGAGCTCGGCCCGCACGCCCATTTCATTGTTCCAAGTGGTCGTGGCATCGCTACAGGTCACGAGCGTCTCGCGCTCACTGCCGGGAACCCGCCGAATCACCACTTTTACCCAGCGCTGGCCGCAGTGGGTGAGCATTTCACGTGGTGAACCATCGTCGGGCAGTTGTGCCATGGCATTGGCTAGCGTTGCGGTCGGCAGTAGGGCATCCAGACGCTTCCCCAACCCTAACCCGGTATTGCCAGTAAAGAACGTTTCGGCGGCTTGATTGAACAGCATCACCCGACGATGCCGATCACACAGCAGCAGTGGTGTTTCCAGTACCTGAAGCAGGGTTTCCAACTCTTGCCGAATACGCGAAGCGCTACGCGCCCCCTCGGCATGGGCGGTGGCGAGCCGCATGCGGTCGGCCCGCCAGCTTTGGCTGACGCGGCGTAGATCAGGGCCTAGCCCTTTTAGCCAACCTTCTGGAGCCTCCTCGTCTTGGGCGTCTGGGTTGGCCACCCACCGGGCCAACTGAGTTTGTAAATGCCGTAAGGGCGCTAATAAACGACGTTCTAGCAGTACGCCCATCAGGCACAAAGTCATCCCCCCGGAAAGGCTGCCAAGCCACAGCGCCACACGCGCCAAGCCGGAGAGCGCGATCTGACTATCCAGCCACGCCGCAAACAGCACGCCGCCCAACAGGCTGATGCCACTGAGAAGCAGCCAAGCACCCACCAGGCGCTGTCGCTTTGGAAGGCCTTTGAACATCATGTGTCACGCTCGCCAAGCAGTGCTTTGACTTTCTCGACTAATTGGTGGGTCGAGAACGGCTTAGTAACGTAGTCATCGGCACCCAACGCTAATCCCTTTTCGCGCTCTACTTCCCGTCCATGTGCCGTTAACATGATGACCGGCAGGTGCTGCTCGCGCTCTGAGCGACGCAGCTGTTCCAATACTTCGAAGCCACTGATACCCGGCAGGCTAATGTCTAGCAGCAGCAGGTCGGGAGAGGTGTCGGCAATTCGCTGCAATGCCGTTTCACCGTCGGTAGCGGTAATCACCGTAAGCCCGGCATGGGACATGAGGAACTCGAGGGACAGTAGAATATTCGGTTCATCATCGACCACTAATACATTGGCCATTACGGTTTCCCCAGCGGCGTTAGATGCGCAGTCAGACTGCAAGCGATGATTTAAGTGTATGTAGCGTGAGGCATTCGGCCAAGACGACCTTGGCCGAATGTGACATACGGCGAGGACGTTTCACCGGTAGAGAGATGATGCGCATTTTATTGTTATCGGCTTACGAAGCGGTTAGCCACCGCTATTGGGCAAATACATTGATGGCGGAGGTGACCGAAGTCGAATGGACGCTGCTGAGCTTGCCAGCGCGTCACTTCTCTTGGCGTATTCGTGGCAACCCTTTGAGTTGGTGGTTGAAAGAGCAGGCGACATTGAGCCAGCGCTACGATGTGGTCCTGGCGACTTCCATGGTGGATATCGCCACGTTGGTGGGATTGTTCCCCCACTTAGGACAGGCACGCAAGGTGGTCTATTTTCATGAAAACCAGTTTGCTTACCCGGAATCCAGCGAGCAAATTCCCCAAGTCGAGGCAAAGATGGTCAACCTGTACGCTGCGCTGGCGGCAGATGAGCTGGTATTCAACACGGCCTACAACCGTGACTCCTTTTTCGATGGCGCGCGACGTTTCTTGAAAAAAATGCCGGAGAATCTGCCCGCGGCCCAACCCCTTGAACGTTTGCGGAGAGCGGCCCGCATCGTGCCCGTGCCGATTGCTGCCGCCGGTGGTCGTGCGGTCGTCAACCCCAATCCGCAGCGACTGATTTGGAACCACCGCTGGGAGTATGACAAAAACCCAGAGGATTTCTTCAAGGTACTGTTCAAGCTTAGCGAGCAGCAAGTGCCGTTCGAGTTGGCGGTGTTGGGACAGCAGTTTCGCGAGGTGCCGGGGATTTTCGCCGAGGCCCAGGAGCGTTTGGCGGCACATATCGTTTGCTGGGGGGCACAGCCAGAGGCAGAGTATCGCGCGCTGCTCGAAGGCTGCGGCATCGTCGTGTCGACCACCTGGCATGAGTTCCAAGGATTGGCCATCATGGAAGCCACCCAACGAGGTGCCACGCCGCTAGTGCCGGACCGGCTTTGCTTCCCGGAGCTTTACCCAAATGAATATCGCTATGATGGCACGCAAGAGGGGCTGTTTCATCGTTTAAAAGCGTGGTTATTGGATCCGACGTGCCAGCCTGCGCCGCTTGACACGTGCTCCTGGGAGTGGCCGCAGTGGCAAGCCGTATATCGTCAACTGCTGATGCAAGGGGCGTCGAGTGACTCCATGCGCCGGGTGGGCCAGTGAACGATCGCCGTATGGCGGCGCATCTTGTCGGCAAGCCCAGGGTGATGATCACGAATCACCTGCTCGGCAAAATTCGATAAAAATCGCGATTTCAATACGGCCCTCGCACGGTCCACACCGCTATCTTGATAAGGCGTTGACGCCAAAAGCATAAAACCGTCCTTGGGAATTCGCCCCGCGCGCATGTTGGCCTCGATAATGCTTGCGGCGGTCGACAATGGGGCCGCTAGGTCTGGTCCGTAGGGACCGATGATCAACGCGGTGTTAGGTAGGTGCAAGAAGTCGAAGCCGCGTCCAATGCAGATGACCCACTCGCGATGCTCGATTTCGAGCTCTCGGGTCACGCCGCTTAGCTCGCTTACATGGGCCATGTTGCCCAGCAGCAGCGGCAGCAGATCTCGTTGAACATCATCAGGCATGTCGGGACAAAGGCTCGCTAACGTGGCATGTAAATCATTCGCTGGTCGATCGATCCAGTCGCGTATATCGAGCACCTCGCCACCTTGGCCGTGAAGAATCATGGCGTCGCTGTCGGTTTCAAAGCCGCACACGAGCGGGTAGACCTGCTGATGGTCGTGGCCAAACAGCTGGCCTGCTTGCTGAGCAATGGCGTACGCGTGGGCTTTGGCCGCGTCGGCATCGCAGTTGAACCCGGCGCACCCCCGTGCGGGATGTCCGCTGGAAAAATGGTAAGTAATCAGCAACAGCGTGGCGCGACCGCTCTGAGTGGCTTGCAAGACAGTCTCGGTGAGCAGCTCGCCGAGATAAGGCCAGCCTAGGTCGAAAATACCGCCTAGATTACGAAACGGTGTGATGATTCCAAGCGGTGTCTGCGTGGCGTGGGGAATATGGATTCGGCCATCCATACATTTCATCACCACAATCGACGTCGGATGCTTGGCCATATAGCGCTGGCGGGCCAGCCAGGCATCGGGGCTGCAAAAACGTTCGGCGTGCTGCCTGGAAAGTTGCAGCAGGGCATCGATACGCTGGGTAATAGGCTGGCGGTAGAGGTCAGCAGTGGTGCTTGGCATGGGACGATCCTGGCGGTGGCATGCGGTTAGGCAAGCTCGGTCTTTTCTTTATAGTCGCACAGATCTTCGATGATACAGCTACCGCAGCGAGGTTTTCGCGCAATGCACGTGTAACGCCCATGTAGTATCAGCCAATGATGGGCGTCTTGCTTGAAGACACTGGGGACATGGCGCAGCAGCTTTCGTTCGACCTCGATGACGTCCTTGCCCTTGGCGATGCCGGTGCGGTTCGATACGCGAAAAATGTGCGTATCCACCGCAATGGTAGGCTGACCAAAGGCCGTATTTAAAATCACATTGGCGGTCTTGCGACCCACCCCGGGGAGCGCCTCAAGCGCTTTGCGAGTTTGCGGGACCTGACCGCCATGCTGGTCGACCAGCAGGTGGCAGGTTTTCATGAGATTGTCTGCCTTGGTATTGAACAGCCCAATGGTTTTGATGTGCTGTTTTAGGCCGTCGATACCTAGTTCGATAATGGCTTGGGGCGTATTGGCGACCGGAAAAAGCCGGGCCGTTGCTTTGTTGACGCCTACGTCGGTGGCTTGGGCGGAAAGCAGTACCGCCGCGAGCAGCTCGAACGGCGTGCTCCAGTTGAGTTCGGTGGTGGGGTGCGGGTTTTCCGCCTGTAGGCGCGCGAAAATCTCATGACGCTTTTGGGCATTCATGGTGTGTTCTCTTGGTTACTTGATGGTGCCGGTCACTCGCACGCGCCGCTCGGCGCGCGGGGTGCTCGTCGTCGGCGCTGCCCGGAAAGCGCGCCGCGCATCCAGCGCATTTTTGAGTGCGATCAAAAGCCCGGCTACGAAGAAAGCGCCAGGCGGCAGAAGGAAAAAGAGAAACTGGTAATCCGCCACCAGGGTGATCTGCCAGTCAGCGGCCACGGGCCCCAACAGCAGCGCCATGTCGCTCAACAGGGTGCCCTGGCCCATGAGCTCGCGAATCGCGCCCATGAGCACCAGCACGGCACCAAACCCCAATCCCATCATCAAACCATCGATCGCCGCGGGCAGCACGGGTTGGCGGGAGGCAAACGCCTCCGCGCGACCCAATATGGCGCAGTTGGTCACGATAAGCGGAATGAAGATGCCTAGTATTTGATACAGCGAATAAGCAAACGCGGCCATCAGTAGCTCGGCGCAGGTCACGAAGGCGGCAATCACCATGACGAACGCAGGCAAGCGCACGGCACTGGGCACTTGGTGGCGAATCAGCGAGATCGTCGTGCTGGACCCCACCAGCACCAACAGTGTCGCCAGCGCCAAGCCTAATGCGTTCACTACGCTGGCGCTGACGGCCAGCAGTGGGCATAGCCCGAGTAATTGCACCAGCGCTGGATTGTTCGACCAAAGCCCTTCACGGGCCAGCTCTCTCCATTGGCTCATAGGGCTGACTCCTGCCGGGCGAGCTGTTGGTGATAATAGCGTAACGTATCGTGTACGGCGTTGATCACGGCCCGTGGCGTGATCGTTGCGCCGGTAAAACTGTCGAAGTCGCCGCCCTCTTTACGAACCGCCCAGCCGCTGGGGGATAGGCTTTGTAGGCTCAATCCGTCGAACGATGTGATCCAGTCGCTCCGGGAGCGTTCGATATCGTCGCCAAGCCCTGGCGTCTCTTGATGGTGAGTGACGCGCACACCGGTTATCTCGCCGCTCTGGTCAATGGCTACTAGGAGGCGAATCTCGCCGTTATATCCTTGGCGGGTAACGACCGGCAGAATGGTGACGGCGTCGCCGCCTTGCTGCACCCGCCAACCCTCTTGTGGCGTCCGGTGGCCCAATAATGAGGGAGCGGGTAACGAAAACGTGCCCTCTAGAACGGTTTGAACCGGTGCCGTGGCCAGTGGCGCGGGGAGTACTTCCTGCAGCTGACGATGCTGATAGGCGAGCTGATGCGCGGCAATACGTTCCGCCGTCACGGCGCGGGTGAGGGTGACGCTACCGGCAGTGACCAAGGCACACAAGCCCAGAGCCAACGCACCTCGTCGCATGGCGTGCTGGGGCGTCATGGCGCGCTCCTCTTGGTGCCGGAGTGAGCGGTAGATTGCCCCACTGGGCGTGGTACGCTGACAGTATCCAGCAGTGGCACGCAGAGGTTCATCAGCAACACCGCAAAAGCGACGGCATCGGGATAACCGCCTAAATGTCGAATCAGGATGATCAGTACCCCAATGCCCGCGCCGTAGAACAGCTTTCCCCGGCGGCTGGTGGCTGACGACACCGGGTCGGTGGCAATGAAAAAGGCGCCAAACAGCGTTGCCCCAGTGACAAGATGAAACAGCGGAGAGGCAAAGTGGCTGGTGTCGCTGGCGTAAAACAGCGCAGAGAGCAGCAGCATGCTGCCCAGCATGGCAACCGGGATATGCCAACTGATCAGCCGCTTGACGATCAATACCAAGCCCCCTATCAGCCATGCCAGGGCGATATTGCGCCAAGCCGCCAACGTGCCTTCTGGAAGTGGCGACGATGCCCAGAACTCACTGGCGAGCACGGCCTCGCCCTTGTGTTTGAAGGCATCGAGTGGCGTAGCGCCGCTGAGTGCATCCAGCGTGGTCATGGGCACGGTTCCTAATATTTGCGGCCATAACGTATCGGACCAGATTGCTTGTGGAGGTGCCCAGAGCGTCATTTGCGTGGGAAACGATACGAGCAGAAGTGCATAACCCACCATTGCAGGGTTGAACGGATTGTGGCCCAAGCCACCGTAAAGTTGCTTGGCAACGACGACGGCGGCGATCACACCCACGCCTATTAGCCACCATGGGCTGGCAGGCGGTAGTGAGGCACCTAGCAAAACCCCGGTGAGCAGGGCGCTGGCGTCATTGAGCGTTGGCCAGACGGGGCGACGGCGTAGTCTCAGAATGAACGCTTCAGCGGCGACGGCCAAAAGCGCCGCGATCAGTACGTTGCTGAGCACCCCGAGTCCAAAATAGAGCGTCATCATCCCGAGACCGGGTAGCATGGCGGCGATGACCCAGCGCATGGTATGAGCTGTCGAGGGAGTGCCCCCTAGATGAGAGGCGTGCATCATGCTCATGGGGCTTCCTTATACTCACTGGCGGCGCGGGCTTCGGCCAGTCGCGCTTCTGCCGCTTTGAGATTCTCTTGAGCAGTGGCGAGTTGGGTCTCCAAGTCGTCGTGGCGCTGCTGCGGGTCTTCAGCGGCGGCCCGCGCCAATACTTTCTCCGCTTTACGCACGGCCGCTTTTGCAGCCGTTTGAGCAATGCGCAAGCTGCGCAGATCCGCCACGGGGAGGGAGGGCGAGTCCATGGTGCCATTCGCGCTGGGCGACTGTTGGGCAAGGCGAGCCTGGCGGCGCGCTTTCTTCTCTGCCTCTTCTCTGGCCAGCCGTGCCTGACGAAATTCAAAGCGATGTTTGGCGTGTTCCGCTTTGGCGGTCTCGATGCGTTTATGTCGAATGCGCTGTTTCGCCGAGCGGTAGTCCTGCACCAGGGGGATCGCGCTCGGGCAAACGTAGCTGCAGGCACCGCACTCGATGCAATCGAACAGATGGTGAGCGTCGAGGGCGGTGTCGTTTTGGGCGCGGGCATACCAGTGCAACTGCTGGGGAAGCAATTGAGCAGGACACACGCTTTCACACGCTCCGCAGCGAATGCAGGGGGCTTCCGCTGGCGCTGGCGGCAGCTCCTCTTCTGTGGCAGCAATCAGACAGTTGGTGGTTTTGGTGACGGGAGCGGCCAATGAGGTTAGAGGCGTACCCATCATCGGCCCGCCGACTACCACGCGATGGAGCCGTTCTTGCACTAAGCCCACCTGCTCCAGAAGCGACGCGATCGAGGTGCCTACACGCACCCAGTAGTTGCCAGGATGAGCAATGGCATCACCGGTGAGCGTGACGACTCTTTCTACCACAGGCGTCCCGTCGCGAACCGCTTGCAGTGCCGCCATCAGCGTTCCGGGGTTGTGGCACAGCACGCCGATATCGGCAGGTAGACCGCCGCTGGGCACGTCGCGATTCAGCAGTTTTTTGATGAGCTGGCGTTCCCCCCCACTGGGGTAGCGCGTCTCGATGACCTTGAGTGCCACCTTGGCGGGCCGCCCAAGGTCAGCGAGAACGGCTTGGAGCGCTTGACAGGCCTCAGGCTTGTTATCTTCGATACCGACGATGATGTGTGCGGCTCCGCATAGACGGGCCAGCAACTGAGCTCCCTCGAGCACATCCGCCGCATGGTAACGTAGCGTCAGGTCATCGGCGGTAATGTAAGGCTCGCACTCGGCGGCATTGACCACTAGCGTGTCAATCGCGTGCTGCTGGCTGACATTGGCTTTGAGGTAGGTTGGAAAGCCTGCACCGCCCAGGCCCACCAGCCCCGCCTCGTCCAGTCTTGATAGCAGCGCGTCGCAATGGGTGGTGCGCCAATCCAATGGCGGTAGCGTTATCCGGCGATCTTCACCATCGCCTTGAATGACGATGTCGCTGTCGGTGATCTCGATCACGGTGCCGCTGATACTGGCGTGCACATTGGCTGAGACCATTCCGTCGCGACGGGCGACTGGCGTGCCTGTGTCGACCGCATCGCCCACGTTCACGCAGGGCAGCGCCGCTTTACCGGTGTGTTGCGACAGCGGTAGCGCGACCACATTGGGCAGCGGTGCGATGCGCAGCGGCGCTCGATTCGAGCGCTCTTTGCGTTCGGGCGGGTAGATGCCGCCTGGAAAGTCATTGGCTCGCATGCACGCTCCTAAGTGGTTGGCGGTCGCTCACGATCGGGTCCCACTGAGTCAGCGGTTTGCGTCGGGGCAGCATATCGATGCAATCCACCGGGCAGGGCGCCACGCAGAGGTCGCAGCCGGTACATTCGTCCTCGATCACCGTATGCATCTGTTTGGCCGCGCCGACAATGGCATCCACCGGGCACGCCTGAATACACTTGGTGCAGCCGATACACTCGGCTTCGCGAATGTAGGCCACCGTATCCTCATCAGTGGCTTCGCCGTCCAGTGGAGCGGGGTCACGGCCCAGCAGGTCCGCCAGTGCTTGTATGGTCGCATCGCCCCCGGGAGGGCACTTATTGATGGCGTCGCCCTGATTGATCGCTTCGGCGTAGGGTCGGCAACCGGGGTAGCCACACTGACCACATTGGGTTTGAGGCAGCAGCGCATCGATGTTCTCGACGAGGGGGTTCTCTTCGCCTTTGAAGCGAGCGCTTGCCATACCCAACAAGGCGCCAAACACGATGCCCAGGCCGGTAAGGACGCCAGCGGCGCTCAGCACGCCCCACCATGAAAAAGGTTCGCTCATGGTCGTTACCCCTGTGCCAATCCAGAAAAACCAAGAAACGCCAGCGACATCAGACTGGCAGTGATCATGGCAATGGCCGCACCGCGAAAGGGTTTGGGCACATCTGCACTGGCCAAGCGTTCGCGCATGGCAGCGAATAGCACCAACACTAGCGAGAAGCCTAACGCCGCGCCTAGACCATACAGCGTGGTATGGAAAAAGCTTAGCTCGCGGTTGAGCGACAGTAGTGCTACGCCTAGCACGGCGCAGTTGGTGGTGATGAGCGGCAGAAATATACCTAATACCTGATGCAATAACGGACTGAGCTGGCGCACCATGATCTCGGTAAATTGCACGACAGCGGCAATCACGACGATGAAACTGATGGTTCGTAAGTAGGTGACGTCCAGCGGAACGAGCAAGCCATGGTAAACCACGTAGCTCGCGGCGGACGCGAGGGTCAAAACGAACGTGGTCGCCAGTGACATGCCCAGAGCCGATTCGAGCTTGTTCGACACGCCCATGAAGGGACAAAGCCCGAGAAACTGGACCAGCACGAAATTGTTCACCAGCGCGGTGGTGATCAGGATGACGAAGAGTTCATTCATGACGGCGTATTTTGCTTCGAAATTGGGCAGCTGACTAGAGACGGCTCGAAGAGGATGACACAGTGGCGACCTTGTGCTTTGGCAAGGTAGAGTGCTTGGTCGGCGGTCGTCATGATGGCGCTGGGGAGTGATGCCTCGCTATCGTCTAGCATGCCAATCCCAACGCTGATGGTGACATGTTCGCAGACCGGGGAGCGTTCATGGCGTAAGTGTAACTGATCCACGGCATCGACCAGCGCGTTGGCAAGTGTCTTGGCGTGCTGTGAGGTGACGCCTGGCAGCAACGCACTGAACTCCTCGCCGCCGGTGCGTGCGATGAAAAAGCCGTGACGGCTTGCCACGTCCTGTAGTGCAGTGGCTACTCGTTTTAAGCATTCGTCGCCTTGTTGATGGCCGTAGCCATCGTTGTAGAGCTTGAAGTGATCGATATCGAGCATCATGACCGCCAGCGGTGCCACCTCCTGCGTGGCTTGACTCACCGCAGCCGTCAAGCGCTGGTCGAACAGCCGCCGATTGGGTAGCTCTGTCAACGCATCGTGGGTGGACATACGCAATAGCTCCGCATTGAGCTGGTGCTGGCAGGCGAGCTGCTCGCGAAATGCCCTGGAAAGGAGACCGATTTCATCGCGACGCTCGGTCAACCCCTCGCTGTCATCGAATTGGCCCGCAAACTGTGTGAACGCAGTGAGCTGGCGCAAAGGCTTCAGCACCATACGTTCTAGCAAAAACAGTACCAAACCAATGACGAGCAGCATCAAACCCGCCGTCCACACCAACAGATAGCGAAACGTAGTAAGACTTGCCAGGTACTGCACGCGATTGAGTTCTATCGTCAACGACACGGCCTCGGAAGTGCCGTAGGCAGCGAACAAGTGAGAGGCCGTTACCTGATCCCCCGAGAACGTGAGCTCGGTTGAATGGGCAGCGGCAAAGGGCTCGACCTGCAGCGATAGAGAGAGCCCTGTGTAATCCGTCATTCTTTCGAGCCAAGCATCATCCAGGGCGCGGACCTTGAATAGCCAGCCGTTAGGCGGACCGCTCTCGTCGGTGTGGAGTATGTGGCTGGCGGCGACAAGGGCGGGCCACTGTTCGATGTACATGGCCATTGGCGCTACCTGGGTAGCGATGGCCGACTGCATGGTATCGACCCAGGGTGCCATCCACGCGCAGGGACCAACGGCGGCTGTGCAGGTTTGGTAGCGCCCGGTGGTCGGCTCCAACCCCGCCAAGAAATGAACCTCACCTTGTAGCGTAAAGAACGCCATGAGGTGATAGTTCATATCTTCGAACATTTGCTGGCTAAAATTGACCTCGGCGTAGCGAGGATAGCTGCCCTCGATGAACTGGTAGGTGTCATCCCAGTGTGCCCAGTCCTGCGCCTGAGCAAGCAGGCTTTCCTGGTTGAGCTCGAGGCTACGCGTCGCCCGGTCGAGTTCACGCTGCACCGCAGTGCGCTCTTCGGCTTTCAGCGCTGGAAAAATCAGCCATTTGCTGATGGCTGCGAGTGCTACCATGGCCACGATCAATACTCCGCCCAGTACGGCAAAGAAACGAAAACGCAAGGACAAGGAGAAGCGCTGGCCCATAGAGCAGACTCATGTTGTTGTTAATGAATGAAGGCCACTAACGGTGTGAATGAAAGTCCCTTAAAGACGAAAGGGGCAGGCTCATCGCCTTGCCCCTTTCGTCCATGAACGGCGGCGTTACGTTACACGTTGACCTGGTTCCGCGCCAGCGTCCGGTGAGAGCAAATAAATGCCCTCTTTGTTAGCCGAGGCGAGTACCATACCTTCGGAAATGCCAAATCGCATCTTGCGAGGCGCTAGGTTGGCGACCATGACGGTCAGGCGGCCTTCCAACGCTTCGGGCGAGTACGCAGAGCGAATGCCCGAGAAGACGTTGCGGGTTTCGCCGCCCAAATCCAAGGTAAGCTGGAGGAGCTTGTCAGCGCCCTCGACATACTGCGCTTTGGCAATGCGTGCAATACGCAGGTCCACTTGGGCGAACGCGTCAAAGTCGATTTCCGCAGCGATGGGCGTCTCGGCCAGCGGGCCCTTGGGTGCGCTTTTCAACTTCTGCTCTTCGACCAGATCCTCTTTCGATGCCTCGATCATTGCATCGATTTTCTCACGCTCGACGCGAGTCATGAGCGGCTTGAATTTGTTGATCGAATGATTGACGAGTACGTTACCACGGCTTCCCCAATCCAGAGTGTCAACATTTATAAACTCGCGTGCCTGCTCGGCCATGGCGGGGACGACGGGTGCCAAGTAGACCATCAGCTGGCGGAACAGATTAATGCCGACCGAGCAGATGTCCAGCACCTCCTGGTCACGTCCCTCTTGCTTGGCCAGCGCCCAGGGCTCTTTTTCAGCAATGTAGGTATTCGCTTCATCGGCCAATTCCATGATTTTACGCATGGCGCGGCTGAATTCGCGGGCTTCGAAATCGGCGGCGATCTCGTCGCCTGCAGCGATGAAACGCGCGACCATTTGCGGCTCGGCGCAATGCGGCGAGAGCGTGCCGCCACCGAGCTTTTTGACGAAACCGGCGCAGCGGCTAGCGATATTCACGACCTTACCCACGAGATCCGAATTCACGCGTGCGGCGAAATCCTCGAGGTTCAAGTCGAGATCATCCACTTTCGAGGTGAGCTTGGCAGCAAAGTAGTAGCGCAGGTACTCAGGATTGAGGTGTTCGGCGTAGGTGGCCGCTTTGATAAAGGTGCCGCGGGACTTCGACATCTTCGCGCCATCGACGGTCAAGAAACCGTGGCAGTTGACCGCGGTGGGAGTGCGCAGGTCGGCACCGTGGAGCATGGCGGGCCAGAACAGCGCATGAAAGTAGACGATGTCTTTACCGATGAAGTGGTAGACCTCGGCGTCGGAGTCCTTTTTCCAGAAACGGTCGAAATCGAGCGCATCGCGCTCGCATAGGTTTTTGAAACTGGCGAGATAGCCAATCGGAGCGTCGAGCCAGACATAGAAGTACTTGCCTGGGGCGTCGGGGATCTCGAACCCAAAATAGGGCGCGTCGCGGGAAATGTCCCACTCGTTGAAACCGGACTCGAACCACTCCATTAGTTTGTTACGGATTTGCGGCTGCACGTGGCCGTCGTTGATCCACTCCTGTAGAAAATCAGCGAAGTCCGGCAGTTTGAAGAAGTAGTGGGTAGAACTCCGCACCTCGGGCGTTGCACCAGAGATGGCGGACACCGGATTGATCAAGTCTGCTGGCGTGTAGGTCGCGCCGCATTTTTCGCAGTTGTCGCCGTACTGATCGTCCGAATGGCATTTCGGGCAGGTGCCTTTGATGAAGCGGTCAGCAAGAAACAAGCCTTTCTGCGGGTCGAACATCTGCTCGATATCGCGAGTCGCGATATGGCCTTTGTCACGCAGGCGGGTATAGATCAATTCGCTAAAGTGGCGGTTTTCGTCCGAGTGCGTGGAATGATAGTTATCGAACCCTACACCGAAGCGGGCAAAATCTTCCTGATGATCTTGTGAGACGCGCTCGATCAGCGCTTCTGGCGAGATACCTTCCTGCTCGGCACGCAGCATGATCGCCGTGCCGTGCGCATCGTCGGCGCAAACGTAGTAACACCGCTGGCCACGGCTTTTTTGAAAGCGTACCCATATATCTGTTTGGATATACTCCAGCAGGTGACCGAGATGAATGGCGCCATTGGCATAGGGAAGGGCGCTCGTCACCAG
Organism: Halomonas sp. MMH1-48; assembly: GCF_022348105.1. NCBI lineage: Bacteria > Pseudomonadati > Pseudomonadota > Gammaproteobacteria > Oceanospirillales > Halomonadaceae > Halomonas > Halomonas sp. MMH1-48. Next base: position 136,365 of record NZ_JAKRFL010000001.1, on the reverse strand, counting down.
AATGTTGCGCGGGGCAGTATTGGACATGGTGAGTGAAAATTCCGGTTAGACAATACAAATAAAGACGGCGAAGGGGAGGTGCTTCGCCGGTAACGTCAGGTTGAAGGCGAATTAGTCGCCAGTAACAACGGCTTAGTAGAGCGCCTGCTCTTCTTGCACCACTTCGCGCAATAATTCTAAGAACAGTTTATCAGCCTCGGAGTGCTCGGCAGGGTCTTCGGGAATATGCACGCTGGTCGTGTCAGAAATTTCATTGGCAATGCGCGCCATGACGGCTGGGCTGCTGCCTTCGGTGAGCTGCGAACGGGCAATGGCCAAAGACTGCTCGAGAATTTTAGGATCTTGTAGTAGTTTGCGGATAAAGCCGCGTAGCTCATTGATAATACGTGTTTTTTGAATTTCTGATGCGGACATGGGGAGTCTCCTTAAGACCGCGCTTGGCAAAACGACCAAGCGTGACCAATGAATGCCTTGACCATAGCACTTTTTCTACTCGTCAGCATGCGCAGATTGACGGCTAAAGACTCAGCCTGCCTGCCTTGTGTTTCACAGGGTTGGCGTACTGCTCGAGCCAATAGGGACGCAGTGCTTCGGGGACACTGGCCAAGCGCGCCTTGAACCGCTCACGATCCTGTCGAGTAATCGCTTTACGGGCGACCAGCTCGGGTGACTCGCCTAGTGCTTCCAGCGCCAAATAGTGGCTGGGGAAGAGGCGATAGCCGCCAATGACTTGCCGATCGATTTCAGCGGCCACCTCGTCGGGGGTGGCCATGTCGGCACCGACCGGCGTGCCGAATTTGAGCTGAACGCGCCCTTTAGACCCGGTGATGCCTGCTACGATAGAGCGAATGTCTTCAAACTCGCTTTTGGCGTAGCTGCCCTGGTGGGCGATATCGTGCAGCTCTTGGGCTTTTTGCACGTCGCAGGGATCATACTCGTAGCTGATCGAGACCGGCACCAACTTGAGCTCGGCAATGGCGTCACCAAACACCATGTCGCGTTCGGCGTGACGTTTGGCCATGATGAGCATTTTGATGATGGCAGGGTCCGTTCGGTCAATGCCGTTTTTGGCACGGCCTTCGCGCTGAGCCATCCATATGGAGTGGTTGTCTTCGGTAATCGAGTGGCGGATATACGAAGAGAGCTGCTGATAGGCGGCCAGCATGGCCCGCTTGCCGCGCGCGCTGCGAGGCACGATGAAGCTCTTGTTAAGGCGCATCAGGTCGGTGACATAGGGTTTTTTCAGTAAGTTATCACCTATGGCGATGCGCACGGTGTCTCGTCCCGCTTCATAAAGCGCATAATTGACGAAGGCAGGATCCAGTGAAATGTCGCGGTGGTTACCAATGAAGAGGTAAGCGCCGTCATCGTCGAGTTTGTCGAGGCCCGACACATCGAAGGCATCGGTCGTCGTGCGGATCATGCGCACCATATAGCTGGCAATGCGCATCTGAAATTCTCGGACGCTGGTCACTCCTTTGACTTCTCTTCGAACGGCATGGCCTGCCAGCGCGCGCGCCAGCGGTGGCGCCCACTTGGCCATGCGGGGCAGCCGGAAGCGGGTTAGCGCATCGAGCAGCTCGCTGTCGCGAGAAAGCCTTTCGAGTACATCGGCTACCTCATGATCCGCATAAGGACGAATGTCGGCCCAGGGGTCATTCGGCGTGTCAGCGTGTGGTGCGTTATTGTGTTGAGTCATGCGATCCGTTGGGTATCTACTAAATAATCGAGTGACGGTATCTGTGCGTATCGTTCGTTAGGCGTCTGATGAAGTCGTCGGTTCCCGCTGAGTTTCGCCACCGAGCCATTCGAGTAGGCGGGATACGTCCTCGGACAATGCCTGTGCCATCAAAATAAAATCGGTTTCCAATCGAGCCAGCGCATCGTCGCCGTCATCGGCATGATCCGCTTCTTCGATGAGCGCGTCGCCAAAGCGTAGCGATTTGAGCGCTAGATCGTCGTGCAGCACGAAGCTTAGACGGCCGTCGAGACTCATCGCCAGTTTGCTGGCTTGGCGCCCGCTTTCGAGAAGCTGTTGAATTTCGTCGCTGTCGAGATCGACCTGGCGCGCGCGCAGTACGCCGTCGTCACCTTTGGCCTTGAGCTCCACTTGGTCGCCAAGCTGGAGGTCGGCAGGGCGGCTGGCCGGGTCGCCAAGCCAAGTAGTCATGGCGCGGATGGGCAACGTTTGGCTACTGAGCGGCGTGACTTTCAAGCTGCCGAGGGTTTCGCGCAGCAGGTCCAGTACATCCTCAGCGCGGCTGCGCGAGCTGGCATTCACGCCAATGAGCTGACGCTTCGTGTCCCACCAGAGGTCGATTTTTTGGCTGCGGACGAAGGCGCGGGGCAAGAGCGCTTCGGTAACTTGCTCTTTGAGTGCCATTTTTTCTTTACGGGTCACTTTACGCCCTTCGCTGGCCTCGATGTCGGCGACCTTTTCATCGACTTCTTCTTTGACGACCGAGGCGGGAAGCAGACGTTCCTGGCGCAAGGCCGAGAGTAGGCGGTGCCCCTGAATCTCATGGACACGCTGGTCGCCGCCTAGCCGTCCGGCAGGAGCCGTCCAGCCCAAGCGGCGTGCATCCGCATAGCCTAGCGGCTTGGCCGCGTGCTCATCCAGTGCATTGGCCAGGGTTTGGCTATCTAGCTCGGGAGCGCCGTGCAGGCGATATAAATGCAGGTGCTTAAACCACATGTCACCGATCCTATGAAAAAGGTGGCACATTATGTCGAAACGCGGCCTTTCCTACCAGCACCTTGGCGCAGCGACTTGCTGTTGCACTAGTTTAAAACTTGTGTTTGATTTGCAAGGTGTTAACGATTCCTTGCCCATTTCCATAAGCAGTGAAAAAGAGGATGCTATGTCTGAATCAATTTCCCAAGTTGGTATGCGGGTTCGTGGTTACCATTTGGATGGCTATGGCCATGTCAACAATGCGCGCTACTTGGAGTTCATGGAGGAGGGGCGATGGGCGTTCTTTGATGAACATCCCCGGCTCATTGGGCAGCTTCACAGTGCTGGTCGCGCTTTCGTCGTCGTCAATTTGAACATCGACTATCGCGCGGCGGCCGTGCAGGGGGACGATTTGCAGGTATTCACGGGCATCGTCGACGTGGGTGAGCGAAGTGCGCTCTGCCATCACCGCATCATTCGATCTGACGGCACCTTGATCGCCCAGGCCGACCTCACCTTCGTTCTGTTGGATGTGAAGGACAATAAAGCCGCCGCCATCGAAGGAGAGGTGCGCGATGTGCTGCAGGGGATGGTCGTGGCCAAGGAGTCGTTCACGCCCTGAGTGGTAATGGTGGTGTCATCGACTGCCCTTGATGCGTATGCAGTGGTATGATGGCCTGGTCTCTGCGCGCCGTCTTCCCGTGCTAAGTCTCGTACGGCAAAAGACGGCATTTTCAAGCGCTTTCAACTCTCGCAGTGCCAATGCAGTGCAAAGGATCTGACTTTCATGGGTGACATCGCCAGAGAAATCTTGCCCGTCAATATTGAAGACGAGCTCAAACAGTCGTACCTCGACTATGCGATGAGTGTCATTATCGGTCGCGCGCTCCCCGACGTGCGCGACGGCCTAAAGCCCGTTCACCGGCGTGTGCTGTTTGCCATGCACGAGCTGGGCAATGACTGGAATAAACCGTACAAAAAGTCGGCGCGTGTCGTCGGCGATGTCATCGGTAAATACCACCCGCACGGAGATAGTGCGGTGTATGACACCATCGTACGCATGGCGCAGCACTTCTCCATGCGTCATGTGCTGGTGGATGGACAAGGTAACTTTGGCTCCATCGACGGTGACAACGCGGCGGCCATGCGTTACACCGAGGTGCGCATGGCGCGTCTAGCCCACGAGCTGCTGGCGGATCTCGAAAAAGACACGGTCGATTGGGTCGATAACTACGACGGCACCGAACGAATCCCAGACGTACTGCCTACGAAAGTTCCCAACCTGTTGATCAACGGGTCGTCGGGCATCGCGGTGGGCATGGCGACGAACATACCGCCGCACAACATGCGGGAAGTGATCGACGGTTGCTTGGCGCTCATCGACGACTACACGCTCTCGGTGGATGATCTGATGCAATACATCCCCGGTCCTGATTTCCCCACCGGGGGGATCATCAACGGACGTGCGGGCATTCTCGATGCTTACCGCACTGGCCGTGGACGTATTTACGTGCGCGCGTGCCACACCATCGAGCACGACGATAAAACCGGCCGTGACCACATCATCATCACCGAGCTGCCGTATCAGGTGAACAAGGCGCGGCTGATCGAGAAAATTGCCGAGCTGGTCAAAGAGAAGAAAATCGACGGCATCGCCGAGCTGCGTGACGAGTCAGACAAGGATGGCCTGCGCGTGGTGATCGAAATCAAGCGCGGTGAGTCCGGCGAGGTCGTCGTCAATAACCTGTTTGCGCAAACTCAGCTTCAGAACGTGTTTGGCATCAACATGGTGGCGCTTGAGAACGGCCAGCCGCGTACGCTCAATCTCAAAGAGATGCTCGAGGCGTTCATTCGCCATCGCCGCGAGGTCGTCACCCGCAGGACGCTTTTCGAACTCAAGAAAGCCCGTGAACGTGGTCATCTGTTGGAAGGCCTAGCGGTGGCCATCTCCAACATCGATGAGGTCATCGAGCTGATCAAGGCCTCTCCCAATGCCGCTGAAGCGCGTGAAAAGCTGCTGGCGAAGGTGTGGCGGCCCGGGCAGGTGACGGCCATGCTGGAGCGCGCTGGCGCGACTTCCTGTAAGCCAGAAGAGTTGGAAGAGGGCTTTGGCCTCAACCCCTCGGCCACGGAATATCGGCTCTCGCCCGCCCAGGCGCAGGCCATTCTAGAGCTTCGCCTACACCGTTTGACCGGGCTGGAAACCGAGAAGCTGCTCGATGAGTATCTCTCCATCCTCGAAAAGATCGCCGAGTTTACCGAGATTTTGGCCTCCGCCGATCGCCTGATGGAAGTGATCCGCGAAGAGCTACATGCGGTGCGTGATCAGTTCGGGGACGATCGCCGCACGGAGATCCAGGCAAGCCACTTGGATCTTTCCATCGAAGATTTGATTGCCGAAGAGGACATGGTCGTCACCGTTTCCCGCTCGGGCTATGCGAAGACGCAACCGCTATCGGATTATCAGGCGCAGCGCCGCGGCGGTCGTGGCAAGTCGGCGACGTCCATGAAAGACGAAGACGTCATCGAGCACCTGCTGGTGGCCTCGACCCACGACACCGTGCTGCTCTTCTCCAACCGTGGCAAGGTGTACTGGCTGAAAGTGTACGAAATGCCGAATGCCAGCCGTGGCTCCCGTGGTAAACCGTTGGTCAACATGCTGCCGCTGGAAGAGGGCGAGTCGGTCAACGCCATTTTGCCGGTGCGCGACTATGACCCCGAGCACTACATCTTCTTCGCTACAGCCAATGGCACGGTGAAGCGTACCAGCCTCGAACAGTTCTCCCGTCCGCGCAGCGTTGGTTTGATTGCGATCGATCTTGAAGAGGGCGACCGTTTGGTGGGGGCGGCGATTACGTCGGGCTCCGATCACGCGATGCTGCTCTCTTCCAACGGTAAAGCGATCCGTTTCGAAGAGGGTAACGTGCGCGCTATGGGCCGTACCGCTCGCGGCGTGCGTGGCATGCGTCTCGCCGATGAGGCGGAAGTGATCAGCCTGATCATTCCCAAGAGTCAGCAGATCGATGCCGAAGCCGATACCGACGCAGATGTGGATGCCCCAGAAGAAGCCCTTGCTTCAAGCGAAAGCGAGGGCCAGATATATATCCTTACGGCCAGTGAGAATGGATACGGCAAGCGTACACGCCTCGAAGAGTTCCCGCTGCGCGGCCGAGGTGGACAAGGCGTCATCGCCATGCAAACCAGTGAGCGTAACGGCTCGCTAGTGGCGGCGATGCAGGTCTACGACAGCGACGAAATGATGTTGATCACCGATCGCGGTACGTTGGTACGCACCCGCGTGGAGGAGGTCTCCATCACCTCCCGAAACACGCAAGGGGTCATGCTGATTCGTTTGGGGAAAGAAGAGAAATTGGTGAAAACCGTTCGCGTGGACGAGCCTGAAGAGACGGATGACGTAGACACGGGCGAACCAGCAGACGCAGACAATGGCGCACAGGAACCGGGAACCGATGACACGTCATTATAATTTTTGTGCAGGGCCCGCAGCCCTGCCTAGCGCCGTACTCGAGCGCGCCCGTAGCGAGCTGCTGGACTATCAAGGTCGCGGCTTGTCGGTCATGGAAATGAGTCACCGCAGCGACGAGTTCGTTGCGATTGCAGAGCGAGCCGAAGCCGATCTTCGTGACCTGTTAGCCATTCCTAGTCACTACCGCGTGCTCTTTCTTCAGGGCGGCGCGAGCATGCAGTTCTCGATGATTCCGATGAACCTGCTGGGCCAAGGGGGCAGTGCCAATTTCATCCAAACGGGGATTTGGGGGAAGAAAGCGCTGAGTGAGGCCAAGCGACTGGGTTTTGCCTGCCACGTCGCGGCCAGCAGCGAGGCAAATGGGCATACGGCCGTCCCCGGTGAGGAATCACTGACGATCAGCGATGATGCGGCTTACTTGCATTACACCTCCAATGAAACCATTGGAGGGTTGGAGTTCGACTACATCCCGCAGGCGATTCGAGCAGATGGCAACGACGTGCCGCTGGTGTGCGACATGTCGTCGAACATCCTCTCTGGCCCCATTGATGTCAGTGAGTTTGGCGTCATTTATGCGGGCGCTCAGAAGAACATTGGTCCGGCAGGTTTGACCATCGTTTTGGTGCGCGATGACCTGCTGGGAAGCGCGCCCAGCACCATCCCGTCACTATTCGATTATCAACTGCTGGCGGAAGCGGGTTCCATGGTGAACACGCCACCTACTTACGCGTGGTATTTATCGGGCCTTGTTTTTCAATGGTTGAAAAACGATGTGGGTGGCTTGGAAGCGATGGATGCGATGAATCAGCGTAAAGCGCAAAAGCTATACGCCGCGATCGACGGCAGTCGTTTTTACAGCAATCCCATTGCGCGACAGAACCGTTCTCGTATGAACGTACCGTTCGTACTGGCAGATGAACGTCTGGACGCGGTGTTCTTACGGGAGGCCGACGAGGCTGGGCTGCTCAACTTGAAAGGGCATCGTAGCGTAGGCGGCATGCGCGCTAGTTTGTATAACGCCGTTCCCGAAGAGGCGGTCGATGCTTTAATTGCCTTCATGGCGGATTTCGAACAACGAAGAGGCTAACCAACATGTCCGATACGCCGATCCATTTAGACGACTTGCGTCAACGTATCGACCAGTTGGATGGCGATATTCTGCGCTTGATCAGTGAGCGAGCGAACTGTGCTCAGCAGGTCGCTCATGTGAAGCTTGCTCAAGATAAAGATGCCGTCTTCTATCGTCCTGAGCGGGAAGCGCAGGTGCTGCGACGCATCATGGCGCTGAACAAGGGACCGCTGGACTCCGAAGAGATGGCTCGCTTGTTCCGTGAAATCATGTCGGCCTGCCTCGCGCTAGAGCAGCCGGTCAAAGTGGCTTACCTTGGCCCAGAAGGCACGTTTACCCAGCAAGCCGCGCTGAAGCACTTTGGTGAAAGCGCGGTCAGCTTGCCCATGGCCGCGATCGACGAAGTGTTTCGTGAAGTGGAAGCGGGCGCGGTGAATTATGGCGTCGTCCCGGTGGAGAACTCCACCGAAGGCGTCGTCAATCATACGCTCGACACCTTCATGGATTCGTCCATCAAAATTTGTGGCGAAGTGGTGCTGCGTATTCATCATCATTTGTTGATCAGCGAAACCACGCGTCAAGACAAAGTATCGCGGATCTATTCGCATCCGCAGTCATTTGGCCAGTGCCGCAAATGGTTGGACGCGCATTATCCCCATGCCGAGCGTGTGCCGGTGTCGTCCAACGCAGAAGCAGCGAAGCTAGTGAAAACCGAGTGGCACAGCGCTGCGATTGCTGGGGACATGGCCGCCAAGCTTTACGGTTTGGAGCGCATCGCCGATAAAATCGAAGACCGTCCGGATAACTCCACGCGCTTTTTGATCATCGGCAATCAAGATATTCCCATGTCGGGTGAAGACAAAACCTCCATCGTCGTGGCCATGCGTAACCAGCCGGGTGCGCTGCACGACCTGTTGGAGCCTTTTCATCGTCATAAGATCGATTTAACGCGTATCGAAACGCGCCCGTCACGTACGGGGGTTTGGAACTACGTTTTCTTCATCGATTTCAAAGGCCACCGCGACGAGCCACAAGTGGCGGCGGTACTAGAAGAGGTGCGCCTGCGCGCATCCGAGCTTCGCGTGTTGGGCTCCTACCCTCAGGGCGTGCTGTGACAGTGTCGGCGCGCTCGAGTAAGCACACTCCTTGCCTCGAATCACGTGTGCTGATCGTGGGTCTTGGATTGATAGGAGGGTCATTGGCCGCTGCGCTTCGCGTCGACGGCTATCAGGGCCATATCGTGGCCTGCGATCCCAATCCAGATGAGATCGCGCTCGGCATCGAGCTTGGGGTCGTCGATTCTGGGGGCACTCGGCTTGACGAGCTGCTCGAGGGCGTCTCAATGGTCGTCCTGGCAGTGCCTGTGCTGGCTATGGAGAGCGTCATGGCCCAGTTGGCCGCGGCGCTCCCTCGTGCGGCTCGCGACGTCGTCATTACCGACGTGGGCAGTACCAAGGCAACGATCCGCGAGTGTGCCGAGCGGGTCTTTGGCAGCATGCCGCCGAACATGGTGCTAGGTCATCCTATCGCAGGGTCCGAAAAGAGCGGTGTGGCGGCGGCCAACCCCACGCTGTATGTGAATCATAAGGTGATTTTGACACCGGAGCCCAACGTCGACGAGCAGGCGCTGATGCGAGTAGAAGCGTTATGGCTGGCCTGTGGCGCGGACGTTCTCCACATGAGTGTGGAGCGCCATGACCAAGTATTGGCGCGCACCAGCCATCTGCCCCACCTGTTGGCCTTTTCCCTGGTGGACACCCTAGCGCGTCAGGATGAGCGGCTGGATATTTTTCGTTATGCCGCAGGCGGGTTCCGAGACTTCACGCGCATTGCGGGCAGCGATCCGGTCATGTGGCGGGATATTTTCATTGCCAACCGAGAGGCAGTGCTATCGTCGCTAGATGATTTCGAGGCCGGTCTAAAGCGTCTGCGTCAAGCCGTGGAGGAGGGGGATAGCGATGCACTCATCGCCACCTTCGACCGGGCCAGTCATGCGCGTCACTATTTCGATACGTTATTGAACAAAACCAGTTATCAGGCGGAATATCATATGCAACCACACGGTAAAGTGACTTATCGGGTGCAGCCAGGCGGCAAGGCGCAGGGGCGCCTGCGCGTGCCGGGCGATAAATCCATGTCCCACCGCTCGATCATGCTAGGTGCTCTGGCCGAAGGCGTGACGGAAGTCAAAGGCTTCCTGGAGGGCGAAGATAGTCTGGCCACCTTGCAGGCCTTTCGTGAAATGGGGGTGGCCATCGAAGGCCCCCACCAGGGACGCGTGACCATTCACGGTGTTGGTATGCACGGTCTCAAGGCGCCGGCAGGCCCGCTGTATGTAGGTAACTCTGGCACCGCCATGCGCCTGTTTGCCGGGCTGCTGGCGGGTCAGGCGTTCGATAGCGAATTGACTGGCGATGAGTCGCTCACCAAGCGTCCAATGGGCCGAGTGGCCGACCCGCTGCGCCTGATGGGCGCAATGATCGAGACCGCCGAAGGCGGTCGCCCGCCGCTGAAAATCCACGGTGGCAAAGCGCTGAAAGGCATTCACTACGATATGCCCATGGCCAGCGCCCAAGTGAAGTCTTGTCTGCTGCTCGCGGGGCTTTATGCCGAGGGCGAAACCCGTGTGCGTGAGCCGGCGCCGACCCGTGACCATACCGAACGCATGCTCAATGGGTTTGGTTATGAGGTGTCCCGTGAAGGCGATACCTGCTGGCTGCAAGGCGGTGGTCGACTCACTGCAGGGCCCATCGACGTTCCCTCCGATATCTCTTCGGCGACGTTCTTTCTCGTCGCGGCTGCGATTACGCCAGGTTCCGATATCGTTTTGGAGCACGTGGGCATCAATCCGACGCGGATTGGCGTTATTAATATTTTGCGGCTCATGGGCGCTGATTTAACGCTTCAAAACGAGCGCGAAGTGGGAGGCGAGCCGGTTGCCGATATTCGTATTCGTTACGCGCCTTTGAAAGGCATCGATATTCCCGTCGATCAAGTGCCGCTGGCCATCGATGAGTTCCCCGCGCTGTTCATTGCGGCGTCCAATGCGTACGGGACGACGCGCCTGCGCGGCGCAGAAGAGCTTCGCGTGAAGGAGTCCGACCGTATTCAGGCAATGGCCGATGGCCTTGCGGTGCTTGGCGTTGAACATACGGTGGTAGAGGATGGTATCGACATTGTCGGTAACGGCAATGACAGTGGCCCGAGCTATGGCGGTGGTCGTATCGATAGTCTGGGCGATCACCGTATTGCCATGGCGTTTGCCATTGCGTCGCTACGTGCGGGTGCCGAGATCATCATCGATGACTGTGCCAACGTGGCGACCTCGTTCCCCGATTTCGTCGCGCTCGCTCAACGGATTGGGATGAGCATCGAGGTGGAGGGTGCCAATGACCACTAAGGTACCTGTGCTGACGATCGATGGCCCCGGCGGTGCCGGTAAAGGCACGATTAGCAGCCTCGTGGCCGAGCGGTTGGGTTGGCATCTGCTGGATAGTGGGGCGCTTTATCGTTTGACGGCGCAAGCCGCCGTCAAACATGGCGTCTCGTTGGAGAATGAGGCGGCACTGGCGAGTATCGCGGCATCGTTGGATGTCGAGTTTCCGGTAGAGGATGGCTTGCCTTGCACGCTCTTAGAGGGTGAGGACGTTGGTCGCGCCATCCGTACAGAGCAAGCCGGTGAACGCGCCTCCAAGGTGGCCGCTTTGCCGCAAGTGCGTTCGGCACTGCTCCAGCGCCAGCGCGATTTTTGTCAAGCTCCTGGGCTCGTGGCAGATGGGCGCGATATGGGAACGGTCGTCTTCCCCGATGCCCCCTTGAAGATTTTTTTGACGGCCAGTGCCGAAGAACGGGCACGCAGACGGTATCTACAGTTGCAGGAAGCAGGGGTGGATGCTAGTCTGTCGAGTCTTTTAAAGGAGATTCAGGCACGCGATGCACGCGACACGCAGCGCAGTGTGGCTCCTCTCAAGCCGGCAGACGATGCCATCACGCTTGATACCACGCGCCTGAGCATACCGGAAGTGGTTGATCGGCTGACCGAACTGCTTGCCCAACTCGGCATGGCTGACGGCATTTGATTCTCCCTTGCGGCGTTTTTGGAAAGGTGTCACGACGTGGCAGGGCGACAGCCTCATCTCAGTGAGCCCGGTCAGGTCTAACCAGCGCTAACGCTTCCAAAAGCTGAGTGACATTAGGCCCGTACTCGCTGGTGGTACGGAGAAGGCAGTTATGCCTCAACAACGTTGATCACGTAGGAAAACCATGAGCGAAAGCTTTGCTGAACTGTTTGAACAGTCTCTTAACGACATCAACATGGAGCCAGGCGCCATCGTCGCGGCTCAGGTTGTCGACATTGACGGTGACTGGGTTACCGTTAACGCGGGTCTGAAGTCCGAAGGACAAATTCCTGCGGCACAATTCCGCGATGAAAACGGTGAACTGACCATCGCCATCGGTGACGACGTTCACGTTGCATTGGAAGCCGTCGAAGATGGTTTCGGTGAAACACGTCTGTCCCGTGAAAAAGCCAAGCGTGCAGAAGCTTGGAAGATTCTGGAAGCAGCCTTCGAGAAAGACGAAATCGTCAAGGGCGTGATCAACGGTAAAGTCAAAGGCGGCTTCACTGTCGACGTCGACTCTATCCGTGCCTTCTTGCCGGGCTCTCTGGTTGACGTTCGTCCGGTTCGTGACACTGCGCACCTGGAAAATAAAGAGCTGGATTTCAAAGTCATCAAGCTCGATCCGAAGCGCAACAACGTCGTCGTATCGCGTCGTGCCGTGCTGGAAGCAGAAAACAGCGCCGAGCGTGAAGCGCTGCTGGCCACTCTGCAAGAGGGTCAGCAAATCAAAGGTATCGTCAAGAATCTGACCGATTACGGTGCCTTCGTTGATCTGGGCGGCGTCGATGGCCTGCTGCACATCACCGACATGGCGTGGAAGCGCATCAAGCATCCGTCTGAAATCGTTGCCGTTGGCGACGAAATCAACGTCAAAGTGCTGAAGTTCGACCGTGAGCGCAACCGCGTATCACTGGGTCTGAAACAGCTGGGCGAAGATCCGTGGGTCAACATCAAAGACCGTTACCCGGAAGGCACCAAAGTGCACGCGGTCGTCACTAATCTGACGGACTACGGTTGCTTTGCTGAGCTGGAAGAGGGTGTCGAAGGTCTGGTTCACGTGTCCGAAATGGACTGGACCAACAAGAACATTCATCCGTCTAAAGTCGTTCAAGTGGGCGATGACGTTGACGTGATGGTTCTTGATATCGACGAAGAGCGTCGTCGTATTTCTCTGGGTATCAAGCAGTGCACTGCTAACCCGTGGGAAACCTTCAACGCCGAGTACAACAAGGGTGACCGTGTTTCCGGTACCATCAAGTCCATCACTGACTTCGGTATCTTTATCGGTCTTGAAGGCGGTATCGACGGTCTAGTTCACCTGTCCGACATCTCCTGGACTGAAACAGGCGAAGAAGCCGTTCGTAACTTCAAGAAGGGTGATGAAGCAGAAGCGGTTATTCTGTCTATCGACCCGGAGCGCGAGCGCATCTCCCTGGGTATCAAGCAAATGGATTCCGATCCGGTTGCCGAGTACCTGTCTGTCAACGACAAGGGCAGCATCGTGACTGGCCGCGTTGTGGAAGTTGACGCCAAAGAAGCGCACGTTGAGCTGGCGACAGACGTTATCGCTATCCTCAAAGCCTCTGAAATCAGCGCTGACCGTGTTGAAGATGCACGCAACGTTCTGAATGAAGGCGACAGCGTCGAAGCGCGCATCGTGAGTGTCGATCGTAAGAGCCGTCAGATCAATCTGTCGGTGAAAGCGAAAGAGCAAGACGATACTCGTCAGAACTTGAAAAAACTGCGTGAGCAAGAGCCGGAAGCTGCCGGCGGCCCGACGACCATCGGTGATCTGATCAAGCAGCAGATGGGTCAAGACTAATTCATTAGTCTATTGCCTATGAAAGCGCCGCCCCTAAGGGCGGCGTTTTTTTTAGCAAACATTTATTTTGTCTCGTTCTGAGTGTTTGTTCGTTATTAATCGCGGTGTTTTTTTGAAAAAGTGGCTTTAAGCGTTACCTCGTTGTCGAAGTTGTCGCTTAAAAAAATGTTTAGTAAGTAGGTCAAAATCAACTAGACTGTTGTCAATTAGCATAATTAAGGCAATAATGTCATCGCATCCTGAACTCGTCGGTATTGAGTTGTCCAGCTGAATACCATTGCCGTTGAATCTAAGCAGAAAGGGACCCCTCATGTCTTTGTTAAACGACTACATCCAGAAAGAACAACAGCTCAAGCAGCTACAAGAAGAGTTGCAGCGCTTAGAAGGTGATCAGCGTCTTAAGAGCGAGCTAGAATTTAAAGCTAAACTTGAAGCATTGATGAACGAGTTTGGTAAACGTCCTGCCGACGTCATTGCGCTGCTCGACCCTTCAGCGGACCAGCGTGTCAATGCTAAAGCACCTGCCTCTGCCTCACGCCGCAAGCGTCGTTTGAAGATTTACAAGAACCCGCACACGGGCGAAGTCATCGAAACACGTGGCGGCAACCATAAAGGCCTGCGTAGCTGGAAAGACGAACACGGTGACGATACCGTCGAGTCTTGGCTCGTTCGTATGGAAGATTAAGGTCGCCGTACCGGCACTTCTGCAAAGAAGTGCCGGATTTGCTTAAAGGGTAATGAAAGAACGACGTGCCAAAACGCTATAAGCCCTGGCAGTACTCTAAGGGAACGCGTAGCTCTAAATGACTTGGGTGCCATAGCACTCTTGGTGGCTCGCCGCTGATTTGAAACGCCTCTTCTTGTTGAGTGACGCGACAGAGGGTGGAAGCCAATACATCAGAAAGCTGTTCGAATTGCTCAAAGCGACTGCTGGCATAGTGTTGAGCAGGCGAGTCTACCCTTCGATAAGCCAATGGAAGTGCCAAATTTTCCATGGTTGCTGTGGGTTCTAAATAGAGGCCAACATCGGTTCTTGCTTTGCTATGGTGCTGTGACGTATCTAATGCAGACACGGTGTCGGCCAGTAGGTCTGGCAAAGCAACGGTCGGCGTGGCACGTCCCAGCTGTGCCTCAAAGCAGCTTAGGTGACTAGCGTGGTGTTTTTTGTTTCCCAGCCCTAAGATGGTGTCGGGCGCTTCATAGACACGCATAAAAACGGCCTGGCGCGGGCGGCTCTTCTCTATAGAAGTGATAAACTGATGTCGATGGGCAGTCAAATGTCGCATACCGCTGAGTGCCTGGCGATAATGCCGTGGCGTTAGCTGGTAGCGTCTTTGAAAGGCTCTCGAAAAAGAAGAGTGATTGACGTACCCGCAACGTAAGGCGATGCGAGCTATATGATGCGACGTCAGCGATAATAAAACGGCGGCGCGCTCCAAACGACGTTGCTCTCGGTAAGCACTTGGGGATAGATGAAAGCATTGTCGAAATTGTCGGCGTACCTGCGATGCGGAATAGCCCAGGTGATTGGCTAAGTCTTCGATACTCAATGATTGATCGAGCGTGTCCTGTAGCCAGATTTCAGCTCGTGACATGGCAATGAACATTATCTGGCCTCCTATGCGTCAGTCATACAGGTCAGTATTTGCCTGTAGAGCACCGTCCCGGTGCGTATGGTGCAAGTGCTGGTAGCTCTTCAGCCCAATTCTCTGTGCAGAATGTTGAGGAGAGAGCTAATATTCATGGCGTCGATAGCGCAAAATGTCACCATTGATACGCTATCGGTAAACCACTGTTACCGATTAGTGTTGCTAGAACGGTATTGTCTTTATGCTGCTAAGCTCAAGCAAAGGCAAGTTTGCTCTGCATGTTTACGCGTTTGTGCACAGTTTTTCGTGAGATTGACCTATTAGGCAGACGTATCGACCATTTCTGTAAGGTGTAAATGAAACATCAATGAAATATCAAAAGGTTCAAAAGCAACTGGATGAGCGTGAAAAGCTACGTAAATTTCGTGAGCTGGATGACGCCTTTGCGCAAGCACTGCGTCAGTTGGACGATCCTGATAGTGATGTTGATATCCCCACTGGGCCGCCTGTGCGCTCGTTAGAGGCACTTGAAGCGGATGATCAGGCAGCGCACGAAAGAACGCAGCAAGCGCGCTTTGCAGAGCGCCTGACAGCGCTCATGATCGAATACGGTCAGTCAGACCGTGAAGTGAAAGAGCTCATCGAGACGCTACTTGCTTACGGTTTATGGGAAATAGATCAGTTACCGGAGGTAAAAAGTGATCCACTAGCGGTAGCGGTAAACGCGTAAGCTAGGCAAAAACACATCACTTTCTAACTTTTCATCCCGCCGTTTGGCTCGTGTTCGGTGTGCAGGTGGTTCTGAAGGAGGCGCCTTTATGTGTGGCAGGCGTCCTTCGTGGGCAGGCACGATCAGCGGCATGGCAATATTTAGCGCCCGCCGCGTGTGTCCGTCTTCGAGAGGCTCTGTATAAAAGAGGTTAGCCCGCATCAAAGGCGCCTGATTCTGTACCTGAGCCAATGGCTCACTACTGGGAATGCCAGCGAGCTTACGTAGCTGTATGCGAACGTGCGGGGCATCGCTATCGAGCTGCAATAGCTTCTGCTCTGCTTGCTGGACAGTAATGCGTTTGATGGAGCGTCCGCTGCTGTACCACGCTAACCGAACTCGCGCGACAGGCGCATCGGCAATGGGAAGTTGACGCCAGCACTGTTTTAAATGTAAGCGCGCCATCCCCCCTTGGCGTAGCACACTATCGACCCCTGGGTGACGTTGAGGAAGGCGTCGTTTTACTTCACTGAGCCCACTTGGCTGACTTTGCTTGATCCGTTGCAGTAGGGCCCTAATGGTGCTCTTGACCGTATTAACCGCGTTGAAGGCGTCCATCAGTGGCTCATCTGCGGCAATGAGGGCAATGTAATTACGTGTTTCTCGCCCGTCTTGATCTTGCTGATGCCACATGTCGAGCAGTGCGTTCCTCAACCAATGGGGATCACTGGTGCCTTCCAAATGCCATGTCGGAGGTGTGCGGGTTTCATAGAGCGTTGCAGCACGATGAATGGCCGCCGTTAGCTGGTCGAAGTGAGCATCCAGTTCATGCAGCAACCGGTAGTGCGCAGGCGTGGCGTTAGGCATGGGCAAGGGGGCGACTCAAGTGAGTGGTGCGTCTTTATCGGCTTGCGCCAAAAGCGTTTCGATATCGGCCTCATCCATGGCGGACTCTCCAGATATACGGTGCGACTCTTCAGCCCAAGCCCCAAGATCGAGAAGTTGGCACCGTTTACTGCAAAAAGGACGATAAAGACTATTGGGTTCCCAAACTACCCGTTTGCTGCACTGCGGGCAATCGACCTCTAGAGGGGCGTCATTGGCGGGAATCGTCACAGGGTAAATCTCCTTCAAGTTATAGGGTCTCGATACTGCCGGTCCAGTGCGAGCACTTGGCGGCGGGTGTCGTCACGCCCCCGGCTATTATCGATAATATCGTCGGCACGAGCGCATCGCTCGTCGCGGGGTAGTTGGGCGGCGAGAATAGCACGCACCTGCTGTTCGCTCACATGATCCCGGGCCAACGTGCGCGCAATCTGCTCGGCTTCGGAGACATCTACGACGAGCGTGCGATCTACTAGCGCGTCCTGCCCGGATTCGAAGAGCAGTGGAGAGACAAGCAACACATAAGGCGAATGAGCCCCTAGCCGCGTTAGGTGCTCAACCAACCGTTCACGGATGCGTGGATGGGTGATGGATTCCAACCAAACACGCTGGTTGGCGTCTTCAAAAACGATGTCGCGCAGTGCGGCTCGGTGCAGGGTGCCGTCTTCGTGCATTACCTCGGGGCCAAAGCGTTCGATGATGGCATCGAGCGCTGGCTCGCCAGGCGCCACGATGTCACGCGCTACGTCATCGGCATCCACCCAGCCTATCCCTAACTCTCCGAACAGGCGGGCAACGGTCGATTTGCCTGAGCCAATACCGCCAGTAACGCCAATAATCATGTCATCCCTTGAGTGAAAAGTGACTATGTCGGTCAGTAGAGCAAAGCCAAATAGAGCGCCATGAGATCATCCCCCACGAGCAAGCCCACCCAACCCGCCAATGCCAAAAAAGGCCCAAAAGGCATGGCTTGGCCACGTAGCCTAGGCATCAGCATTTGGACCACTAGGCCAATGAGCGCCCCGAGTCCTGCCGATACGATAAGCAATAGGGGAAGCATACTCCACCCTAACCACGCGCCCAATGCGGCTAGGAGTTTGAAGTCCCCGTAACCCATGCCCTCTTTGCCCGTCACGAGCTTGAAGAGCCAATAAAAGCTCCACAACACGAGATAGCCAGCCATCGCTCCCAGTACAGCACTCGATAGCATGACGGGCTGGTACAGAAGTTGGTAGGCCAATCCTGCCCACAGTAGCGGCAGTGTCAACATGTCTGGCAGCAGATAAGTACGCAAATCGATGACTGCCAATGCCAGCAGTGTCATGCAAGCAGCGTAGATCCACAGGCTCGATAGTTGCCAGCCATGCAGTGCCAGAATGGTAACTGCCAGCACGCTTCCGATGAGTTCAACGATGGGGTACTGAGGGCTAATACGCGTTTGACAGTGCGCACAGCGCCCGCGGCGTTTTAGCCAACCGATCAGTGGCAGATTGTCGTGCCATGCAATCGCGTGCTCGCAACGAGGACACATCGAGGGTGGGTAAGCGAGATTGAAACGCGGGGTAGACTCTGTTGGTTGTTCTAGCGAAGCGAGCGCCTCGTTTCGCCACTGTCGCATCAGCATGACCGGCAGTCGGGTGATCACCACATTCAGAAAGCTACCCAAACATAGGCCCATCATTCCTGCAAAAAACGTCAATAGTAGTGGCGGTAAACCCATGGTGCTCCTAACAGATTGAGTGGCGCGCTTTATAGCGCCGTGCCGATTTCGAAAATGGGCAGATACATCGACACTACGACACCGCCAACCAGGGCGCCAAGCACGACAATGATGATGGGCTCCATGAGTGACGTCAGCGCGTCGACTTTATTATCGACTTCCTCTTCGTAATAATCTGCTACGCGGTTGAGCATTGCATCGAGCGAACCGGCCTCTTCACCGATGCTCACCATTTGAACGGCGAGGGCGGGGAAACGGTTCGTCATCCGCATGGCAAAATGTAGCTGCTGGCCCGTCGTCACATCCTGGCGCACTTCATTGATGGCTTTGATATAAACACGATTATCGGCCGCTCCGGCGGCGGTTTCTAGCCCCTCGATCAGCGGTACCCCAGAAGCAAAGGTCGTGGCAAGCGTGCGCGTGAACCGCGACACCGCAGATTTATGCATGATATCGCCAATCACCGGGAGCTTCAGTAGCAGGGCATCGAGCCGATACGCCACCTTGGGAGAGCGGCGAGAGGCCGTTTTCAACAGCATGACGCTGCCGACGAGGAAACCCAAAGCGTGCAGCCAGTACTGCTGGGCCAGATCAGAGAGATTGACGGTGAATTGTGTCAATGCGGGTAGCTCGGCGCCAAAACCTTGAAACATGCTTTCGAACTCAGGTACCACTTTGATCAGCAGCAGCATGGTTACCCCCACGCCGATGGCCATGACCGATGTGGGATACCAAAGGGCTTTTTTAACCCGGTTTTTGAGCGACTCGACTTTCTCTTTGTAGCTGGCGATGCGTTCGAGCATCTGATCGAGCGCGCCAGCCTGTTCACCAGCATCCACCAAATTGACGAACAGACGGTCGAACTGCTTGGGGTGTTTGGCCATGGCGCTGGAGAGACTGTCCCCCGAGGAAACGTCTTCCATGATGTGTTGTGTCAACGCGACCATTGCAGGCTTCTTCAAGCTTTCCGACACGGCCTGAAGTGCCTGCAAGATAGGAATGCCAGCCCGCACCATGGTCGCCATTTGGCGAGCGAAGACCATGATATCGACATTGGTGACTTTGCCTCGTCCGCTGAAGCTGCTGCGTTTTTGAATTTTGCTGGCCACGATGCGCTGTTTCGCCAGCTGCTCGACGATCTCGGCTTTGGTGCGACCAATCAGCTCGCCTCGCATGGGGCGATCCTGCGGACCTTTGCCCGCCCACTTCCAGCGATGAAGCGGCGCGGGTTTGTTGGCGCGGCGTGCCTTGGCTTTAGCCATGGGCGGCGTTACTCCTTGCTGATACGATTGACTTCTTCCAGGCTGGTGCTGCCATCCAGAACTCGGCTCAAGCAGCTCTGACACAGGCTAGGGTAACCTTCGCGGCGTGCCTGCTGGTCGATCTCGATAGCGTTGCCATCGCGCATGATCAGTTGGCGCATGTCATCGGTAATCGGCACCACCTCGTAAACGCCTAAACGCCCTTTGTACCCCTGGGTGCACTGCTTGCAGCCCACCGCTTTATAGATCGTCGCGTTGCGGATATCTTGCTGAGTGAAGCCTGCTTTACGAAGCGCCTCCGCCGGAATGTCGGCTGGTGTTTTACACTGATTACACAGTTTGCGTGCTAGTCGCTGTGCAATGATCAGGCTGACCGAGCTGGCGATGTTATAGGTAGCCACCCCCATGTTCGCGAGACGGGTCAGCGTTTCCGCCGCCGAGTTGGTATGCACGGTAGAGAGCACCAGGTGGCCGGTTTGGGCCGCTTTGACCGCAATTTCTGCGGTTTCCAAATCGCGAATTTCCCCCACCATGACCACATCTGGGTCTTGGCGCAGAAATGCGCGCAGCGCACTGGCAAAATTGAGCCCGATTTTAGGCAGCACGTTGACCTGGTTGATGCCCGATACTTTGATTTCGACCGGATCTTCAGCGGTGCAAATATTGCGTTGAACTTGGTTCAAGATATTGATGCCGGTGTAGAGCGTCACCGTTTTACCGCTACCCGTTGGTCCCGTCACCAAAATCATTCCTTGGGGCTTTTTCAACGCATACTCATAGGCGGCCTGCTGTTCAGGACTAAAGCCGAGCTGGTCGATCCCGAGCTGAGCGGACGTAGGATCCAAAATCCGCAGTACGACTTTTTCCCCCCATACCGTGGGTAGCGAGTTCACCCGAAAGTCGATAGAGCGGGTCCGCGACAGTTGCAGCTTCAAGGCGCCATCTTGTGGCAAGCGGCGCTCTGAAATATCCAGTCGAGACATGATCTTCAAGCGGGCCGCAATGCGATCTCTTAACGCAAAAGGGGGCCTTGCGATTTCAAGGAGCATTCCGTCGATACGAAAACGAACTCGATATTGTGCCTCATAGGGTTCGAAGTGAATGTCTGATGCTCCTCGACTGATCGCATCGAGCAAAATTTTGTTAACAAATTTAACGACAGGTGCGTCTTCACTGTTTTGCTCGGCTTTGTCTAAAGCGACTTCATCGCCATCCGCATTCTGAATAATGTTTAAGGCGCTTACTGCGTCGTCCACATTTTCTAGCTCATCGAGCATGCTCCGTTCGTTTTGGGCTAGATACTGCACTAGCGTGTCGCGCAGTTGGTCGGCAGGGGCTAGAACGCCATCCACACTCAGCCCTGTGGCGAACTGCAGCTCATCGAGCTGGGTCAATGTGGCCGGGTAGGGTACGGCGACGGTCAGGCGGTGACCGTGACGAGCCAGAGGCAAAATATCCAGCCGCTCGAGTATTTTGACGGGGTAGTCGCTGGCAGGCGGTAGTGCGCTGACACGTATGGCTTCGAGATCCACCACCGGCAAGCCATATTCCCACGCAGCCGCCACCGCTGCGGCATCCGCATCGACCAGGCTACTATCGATGACATGTTGCAGTAGCGATATCTCGAGTTCAGCCGCCGTGGTCTCTGCAACGGTCGCTTGCGCATCCGTTAAAAGACCATGCTTGACCAGGCGCTTAGCAATGCCTCGCAACCCTCCATTGAGGGCCGCATGGCTAAGCGTCGACTCTGGGGCGGTTTGGCTCATGGCGTACTCGGAAGCTAAAGAATCGTGCTGAGAGTTGTACCATATTTGCCTGACATGAGGTACTGACGAGGTGCTGGCAACGTACCGAAATAGGCTGAAAAAAACGTCGATGAACAGTTGAGAAACCTGGTTGCCAACCCTAAGGCGGTAGGCTAGTGTAAGCCGTATGTGAGGCCCAGGTTCACTTACCTTTGGTCTGCTGATGACTCTAACACTGCAAGGGAACCCCGCAATGCAAACAACCCAATCCAACCAGCCCCGTCGCTTCAAGCAGCAGGGCTTCACTCTTATCGAGCTGCTGATCGTGGTAGCGATTATTGGCATTTTGGCAGCGGTAGGTGTGCCCCAGTACCAAAACTACTTAGATAGGTCGTCGGTAGCAGCCTGCCAGTCAGAGCTTGCCTCATTTCGAGGAGCTGTTCTCTCTGCGAGTGCACTTGAAGGAAGCACGACTTACTCTGAATATTCTAGTGATCTAAACTTCGATTTTAACTCATGTGCTACCGCAGACAACACTGATCTTACTGCTGATACAGCTCTCACCGCACTTGCAGATGCCTTTGTGCTAGGCACAACTACTACTGATGAGGGGACGACTTCTAATATTAGCGTCACCGTCTCAACAAATCGTGCAAATGCCGACGATATACTTGTGGAGAATGGCCGAATTTCAATCGCTGGCAGTTGACATATTGCTGAATTTAATCAAGCCGCTCAATCGAGCGGTTTTTATTATGCGGCAGCTAAATGTGTATGAATGCTAGGCTTGGTTTCTCATTGATTGAATTACTCGTTGTTATCGCCATTATCTCCATTCTTTCTGGGCTTGGCATGCCTGCTTACTTGGCTAACCTGGATCGTTCTGCCTTCAGCGCCTGCCAGCAAGAGCTAAGCATCTTTAAAGCCCGCGTATTAGCAACGGATCACCTGGAAGATGCCCTTGAACCATACCGCTTCGCAGCCTGTTCCGTAGGCGAAACTGGCCAGCCTACTCAGTTGGCTGTTGCCGATGCTTTACGCGGTGTATTCGAGGGCGATGCCACTTCCCTTGTGCTGAATACCCAGCGCTCAGACGTTCAGGCCCGCATCACGAGCCAAGGCATGGTCGAGCGCGTTGTCACACGTTGATCATGAAGGTGCGTGACTACTCCGGACTCTTCATACAAGTTCGCGAACTTTACACACTCCCTGCGTAATTCCCGCCTACACTCATGGTTTCTTCAGGTAACGTTAATATCGGGAGCCAACCATGAAACCACTTTCTCTAGCAGTGCTCCTTGGCACGCTATGCTGGCACGGCCTGGCGAGTGCTCAGCCTGCGCATGCCCCCGCCCATGGCGCCCGTGGCCATCAGGAGCAGCAGGCGGGTCAGAATGGTCGTGAACATCGTCACGAACAGCGCCATGAATATC
This sequence comes from Halomonas sp. MMH1-48, assembly GCF_022348105.1. NCBI lineage: Bacteria > Pseudomonadati > Pseudomonadota > Gammaproteobacteria > Oceanospirillales > Halomonadaceae > Halomonas > Halomonas sp. MMH1-48. The sequence continues at coordinate 113,849 of NZ_JAKRFL010000001.1, read as the reverse complement.
GCCGTGATCGCGAGCATCGCTCGGAGCGTTATATTGATCTGCCGCGTATCAACGAGCGGGAGTTGCTCGGCCTGCTGCGCCAGTACGAGGCCCCCCGCGCCGAGCCGCTGCCGCCCGGCATACAGCGCCGCCTGGAGCGGGGCAAGCCGCTGCCGCCCGGGATTGCCAAGCGTTTCGATGGCCCCATTGCGCAGCAGCTGCCGCGCTACCCCGGCTATGAGTGGGAGCGCGTCGGAGCAGACGTGGTGCTCATCGAAGCCGCTACGCGGGTGGTGGTAGATATATTGGTAGACGCGCTGCGTTAACGAACTGTTGGAGCGTGTTGAGGTTAGTCGCTTGAGCGAGCGTTCATGGTAATGCCATTGGCTAGCGCTTATGCTGATCTATCTATTGACTCATCCATGGTTCGTTAGAAGAGGCAACCTGATGGCAGCGTATACCCTGGAAGCGCGTCTGGCGCTGGCAATTACCATCGCTGAAGAGGCGGGACAGATGATCCGCGAGGCGCGCGAGCAGCAGAACTTCGCCCAACGGCTTAAAGACGGCATGGAGCTGGTCACCGATGTCGATGTCGCCGTCGACCAGCGAATCAGTCAGCGCCTGGAAGAGCACTTTCCCGGTGAGGCAAGGCTGAGCGAAGAGCTGAGCCCCGAACAGGCGCTCTACCATCCCGCCGAACAGCTGTGGGTCGTGGACCCTATCGATGGCACGGTGAACTTTGCCCAGGGCCAGCGCCATGTAGCGGTGTCGATTGGCTGGATCGAGCAGGGCGTGGGCAAGGTGGGCGTCGTTCACGCCCCGTTTCTGAATGAAACCTTCAGCGCAGCCGAGGGGCTGGGTGCCTACTGCAACCAGCGGTCTATCCAGCCCAGCAGTGCCGAATCGCTGGCCAGCACGCTGGTAGGCACCGGGTTTCCCTATGACAAGCAGGCCCGCAAGGCTCTGCTGCCGCGTTTCGAAGCCGTATTGACCCACTGCCAGGACATCCGACGCAACGGGGCGGCGGCGCTGGATATCTGCGATATTGCCTGTGGGCGCCTGGATGCCTATTACGAAACCGTATCCCCTTGGGATTTTGTGGCAGGCTGGGTGATTGCCCGGGAAGCCGGAGCACGCGTGGGACATTTGGTCGAGGTGCCGGAAGGCATTCCTGCCGACCTTTTTCCAGAGCAGCTGTTGGTAACTGCCCCCGGTGTGTACGATGCCATGGCGGCGCTGCTGGCAAGCGTGGACCGCTAGCCTGACGGGTGCTTTTCAGCACAGTACGGCAACCATTTGAAAAGAAAGCGCAAAAAGGGCTTTTCATTTGGCTAATAAAGCGCTAGTATACGCACCGTCTTGAGGCAAATGCCAAACAGACCTCGGAGTGTGGCGCAGCTTGGTAGCGCGTTGCAATGGGGTTGCAAAGGTCGCAGGTTCGAATCCTGTCACTCCGACCAATACTGAAAAGCCGCTTCGTTTATCGAAGCGGCTTTTTTGTGTTTCACTCAACATAAAAACAGGCCCCGTTTCAGGGCCCGCCGGGTAATAAAAGGATTAGCGGTGACTGTCGCTAGGGGAGTTGGGCTGCCGAGGCGTGCTTCTTCCTGACATCGGTGTGGAAGCGCCCGGTGGACGCTTCCGCTGCCCGCGTAAGTCATTCCAGGCTGCTTTGGCTTTCTGGCGATTGGCTGGCTTGCGAAGCCAGTTGACGAGGGCCATCACTATCCATTTCCTCATAGAAACCTCCGGGTTTCCTGTGCGCCAATTATCGGTCTCCGGTTCTCAGCTCTGCGTCACGATACTGTATGTGTGAAACGTCATCAGCAGCGCGATGACTATCCCTGCGCTTTGTGATCGGCGAGCGCTGCCGCCACGGCCTCTTCCCATTGACCGGCGGTAATGCCCCAGTGCTCCATTTCTGCTTGATCGGGAGCGCCTTCTGCGGCGCTGTTGAGCTCCTCGGGGGAGTTACGCTCGAAACAGTGCTTGGCGAAGGCTTTAGTTTTACCGTCTTGCAGTTGGTCGATCATTTCCATATCGAATTTCTCTCCTTGAGACGCGGTGATATGACTCCATGGCCGACGGCGATGTGTGGTCGTCGAACTCAGGCTTAGTGTAGCGGCAATTGGGCTACTCTGCAGAGAGAAGGAAGCTGTCGATCATGCCCAATACGTATCGATGATGATTTTCAATGCAATACTGGCTAGCAGGCACATGATCAGGTTATCGAACCAGCGATGTGGCAAGCGCTTACCTAACCGAGCACCCAAAGGCATGCCAGTGAGAATCACTATCAGCGCACCCAGGCTGTAGAGGGTGCGTTCAGCCGTCAGAATGCCTGCGCTTAGAAGGGCAGGAATTTGCACCAGGGTGATGGCGACGAAGAATACCGAAATGGACCCGATGAAGACGCGTCGCTCCAGTCGCATGGCGTTTAGGAAAGTGACCGATGCCGGTGCGGACATTCCTGCGGCGCCTTGAAGCACTCCCGCCAACAGGCCAACGGGAAGAGCGATGCGTTCGGCCACGGATAAAGGTAGCGTGGCCGAACGTTTGGAAAGTTTGATGGCAAGATACATGGCAATGGCGCCCGCGACTCCCAGCGAGAGATAGTCTGGGGAGATGACGACGAGCCCCCAGGTGCCGAGAACGATGCCTACGCCGCCAGCGATGGCGAACGTCAACAAAAAGCGCCAGGGCAAAAGGGAGTGGCGGTATTGCCATACCTGAAGGGCATTGCTCAATAAATTAGGCGCAACCAACACCGCAATGGCCAATTTGACATCGTAGAGCATGGTCAGCACTGGGACGACGACAACGGGGACGCCGGAGCCGATCGCACCTTTGATAATGCCAGCAATGACAAGAGTAAGCAGAGCTATGATCACGGTCAGAACCTGTCGGTAGGCACCGATGTGCCTGCCTGGGCGATAGTGCTATTTCAGCACGTAGCAGGGCGTGTAGGGCTGCCCATCCAGTTTCATACGGCCTTGAGCAACAAACGAGCTGAGCAGGGCGTCCAGTCGCTCCATGAGCGCCGGTTCGGCGGTCAGCACGAATGGGCCATGGGCTTCGATGGCTCGGATGCCAGGTTCTTTGACATTACCTGCCACGATGCCAGAGAAAGCACGGCGGAGGTTGGCGGCTAGCTCATGCGTGGGCTGCTGGCGGTGGAGTGCTAGCGCACGCATGGCGTCGTGAGTGGGCTCGAAGGGGGCTTGAAACTCACGCGCGATGGTCAAGCGCCAGTTGTAATAGAACGCATCCTGGTGTTGGCGGCGGAAATCGGCAATTTGATCGATGCCCTCACGCATTTTACGCGCGACCGCCACCGGGTCGCCGGTAATGATGGTGTAATAGCGGCGGATCTCCTCTCCCAGCGTGTAGACCAAGAACTCGTCGATTTTCTGGAAATAGGCCGCCGAGCTGGCTGGGCCGGTGAAGACGAGCGGAAAAGGAATCTCTTTGTTGCTGGGGTGCAGCAAAATGCCCAGCAGGTAAAGGATCTCTTCGGCGGTGCCCACGCCGCCGGGAAAGACGATGATGCCATGGCCTAGCCGAACGAACGCCTCCAGGCGCTTCTCGATGTCGGGCATGACCACCAGTTCGTTGACGATGGGGTTGGGGGCTTCGGCGGCGATGATACCCGGCTCCGAAATACCCAGGTAGCGGCCATCTTTACGGCGCTGTTTGGCATGCGCCACGTTGGCACCTTTCATGGGGCCTTTCATTGCGCCGGGGCCACAGCCGGTGCAAATGTCCAAATCGCGCAACCCAAGGTGGTAACCCACATCCTTGGTGTACTCATACTCTTCGCGAGAAATCGAATGGCCACCCCAGCACACGACTAGACTCGGGTCGCGGCCCGGTTTGAGTGTGCCCGCCTTGCGCAGGATGTGGAACACCGCGTTGGTCGTGCCTTCGCCGGTGGTTAGGTCAAAACGGTTATGTTGCTGAATCTCGTTATAGACGTAGACGATGTCGCGAATGATCGACGAGAGATGTTCACGAATACCGCGAATCATGCGCCCATCCACGAAGGCTTCAGCGGGGGCATTAGTCAGCTTCAGCCGAATGCCCCGGTCTTGCTGTAGGACCTCGATATCGAAGTCTTTGTAGGCTTCGAGGATCGCCAAGCTGTCATCGGTGGGGCTGCCGCAATTGAGAACAGCTAGCGCACATCGGCGCAATAAATCGTGCAAACCACTTTTGGACGTGCTCTTCAGCCGGTTGACCTCATGCTGAGAGAGGACTTCAAGGCTGCCTTCGGGAGAAATAATGCTGGAAATCGTGGCACGAGGCGCTGGGGTCTGCGTCATTAGTTGAACTATCCCTAAGTGTGTTCATAACGAGCCTGCATACTAGCACGCTGCTTGGTACGGTTCAGCAGTGGGTCCTGCGACCGACCCCGCGGGGTTTATGCTACTCTAGGCCAGCGGCGCGTACGGTAGGCCGAACCGCGACGGTGACGTTAGTACGCCAAAGAGCGGCTAACGATGATGGATAATGAGGATGTTGTTCGAACCCTATGTTTAATGCCCAATATTTTCGGACGTTTATAACGTTGGTGGAAACTGGCAGTTTCACACGAACGGCGCGTCGCCTAGAAATGACGCAGCCAGGGGTTAGCCAGCATATTCGCAAGTTGGAAAGCTATCTGGGCAAAACGCTGCTCGAGCGTCGTGGTAGGAGCTTCACACTGACCGAATCGGGACGTCGTGCCTACGACTATGCGTTAAAGCTGTTTGCCGAGCATGAGCAATTTCGCCATGGTCTCGATGATGATTCGCTGGATAGCGGCGAGTGCCGCATCGCCTCGCCCGGCAGTGTGGGACTGATGTTCTATCCCTATATTCTAGGGCAGCAACAGATGCATCCCAATCTCACGGTCAATTACAGCTTTGCGTTCAACCATGAGATCGTCAACGACCTGTTAGAAGGGCGGTACGACATCGGTATTGTGACCGAGCAGGTCAATCATCCAGAGCTTACCTGTACGGTATGGCATAAAGAGCCGCTTTGCTTGGTGGTGCCCGCTGACTTTGCAGGCAGTACGCTATCGGAGCTAATGGGCATTGGCTTCATCAATTACTACGACGGTATCAATCACGCCAACGCGCTGTTGCGCGCGAATTACCCCGATGATTTTCGCTCCATGACACACTTTCGCCATCAGGGCTTCACTAATGAGGTCAGCATGGTGTTGGACGCCGTAGCACGTGGGTTGGGCTTTACGGTGGTGTCGCGCCTAGTGCTCGAAACATCGCCTTGGCAGCGGCAGGTCAAGGCGTTAGCGCTGCCGCAAGCGATTAATGAAGTTCTCTATCTATTGCGCCGCCAAGACTCCGTGTTGCCTAAGCGCTATGAAAAACTGCTGAACGGTTTTCACGACCAGCGTCTTCAAGAAACGACGCCCCTGGTACCCGAATAACGGGCCAGGGGCGCTATTGGCTGCTAAACGTTCAAGCGTTATTGGCGATATTCGTCGATACTAGGGCACGAGCAGATCAATTGGCGATCGCCAAAGACGTTGTCGACCCGGTTCACCGAAGGCCAATATTTAGACGCCATCACCGCTTCGGTAGGGAAGGCACCAAGCTGACGGTCGTAGGGCCGTTGCCAGGTGCTATCCATCAGGTCGGCTTGCGTATGTGGCGCATTCACCAGCGGGTTGTTATCCAGCGGCCACTCACCGCTTTCAACCCGGGCAATCTCTTCACGAATCGCAATCATGGCATCGCAGAAGCGGTCAATTTCATAAAGCGACTCTGACTCCGTCGGCTCGATCATCAGCGTGCCCGGCACCGGGAACGACATGGTCGGCGCGTGGAAGCCATAATCCATCAAGCGCTTGGCGATATCCTCTTCACTAATGCCAGAGGCGCTCTTTAGCGGACGGATATCGATGATGCATTCGTGAGCGACCGTGCCGTTCTGACCGCGATAGAGAATCGGGTAGGAGGCTTCTAAACGCTTGGCAATGTAATTAGCGTTGAGAATGGCCAACTCGGTAGCCTCGCGCAGACCACGGGCTCCCATCATCTTAATGTACGCCCATGAAATCGGGAGAATGGACGCACTGCCGAAAGCCGCCGCCGAGACCGCGCCGCTGTCTGGATTGACACCGTTAATGGGCGTCACCACATGGTTGGAGACGAACGGAGCAAGGTGCGCTTTCACACCGATGGGGCCCATGCCGGGGCCACCGCCGCCGTGGGGGATGCAAAACGTTTTGTGCAGGTTGAGGTGAGAAACGTCACCACCGAAGTCACCAGGGCGGGTTAGGCCCACTTGGGCATTCATGTTTGCTCCATCGACATACACTTGTCCGCCATTCCGGTGTACCACGTCACATACCTTGCGAACGTGAGATTCGAATACGCCGTGCGTCGATGGATAGGTAATCATGACCGCTGAAAGACGCTCGCTGTGCTGTTCGGCTTTGCGGGTCAAATCGTCTAAGTCGATGTTGCCGTTTGCATCACATTCGACGACGACCACTTCCATGCTGAGCATGGCGGCAGAGGCAGGGTTCGTGCCGTGTGCCGAGCTAGGAATCAAGCAGACGTCACGGTGCGCTTCACCTTGTGCTGCTTGGTAACGGCGAATTGCCAGCAGGCCCGCGTACTCCCCCTGGGCACCCGAGTTGGGCTGCATCGAGATGTGGTCATAGCCGGTGACTTCGACCAGAAACGCCGCCAATTCATCGATCATTTGATGATACCCCGCCACTTGGTCGCGGGGCGCAAACGGGTGCAGGTTGGCAAACGCAGGCCAAGAGACAGGAATCATCTCGCTCGTCGCATTGAGCTTCATGGTGCACGACCCCAGCGGAATCATGGCGTGGGCTAGCGACAAATCTTTGTTTTCGAGACGCTTTAGGTAACGCAGCATTTCGGTTTCGCTGCGATAGCGCTTGAACGTTGGGTGCGTCAGGAAATCGCTGTTTCGCTGGTACGCCGTTGGAATCCCACTTAGCTGCTCGGCAACGACCTGCTCATCTAGTGCGGAAACCGCCAAACCATGCTCATCGCCCAGCAGAACGTCGAAAAGGGCGGCGACATCGTGAGCAGTGGTCGTTTCGTCCAGGCTGATGCCTACGTCACCATTGGCGAAATAGTGCAAGTTGATGTCGTGGGTCATGGCGCGGCCATGAAGTTTACCCGCGTCCACCTGCGTGAGGCGCAGCGTATCGAACCACGTGTCGTTGGCTAGCTGAACGCCTGCGCGCTTCAAGCCGGTTGCCAGCACCGTGGTGAGGCGGTGCACGCGGCCAGCAATTTTTCGCAGACCTTCAGCCCCATGATAGGTAGCGTAGAAACCAGCGATATTGGCCAGTAGCGCTTGCGCGGTGCAAATGTTCGAGGTCGCTTTCTCACGACGAATGTGCTGCTCGCGGGTCTGCATGGCCATACGTAGCGCCGTTTTGCCTCGGCTGTCTTTGGAGACGCCGATGATTCGCCCTGGAATCGACCGCTTGAGTTTGTCGGAGGTTGCGAAGAAAGCGGCATGTGGCCCACCAAAGCCCATAGGCACACCAAATCGCTGCGAGTTACCGACGACGATGTCTGCGCCCATTGCGCCCGGCTCTTTGAGGAGTACCAGGCTGAGCAAATCGGTCGCTACACATGTCATGATACCGCGCGCTTGCGCCGCCTCGAGCATTGGGGCGAGATCGATAACGCGGCCGCTAGCAGAGGGGTACTGCACCAGTGCTCCAAATACATCGTGCTCGGCAAGGCGCTCGGCAGGAGCGATGATCAGTTCGAAGCCGAAGAACTCTGCGCGGGTCTTCACGACGTCTAGCGTTTGCGGAAAGAGGTCGTCGGCGACGAAAAAGGCGTTCGACTTGCTCTTTTTGTTGCCACGCTTGCAAAGCGCCATGGCCTCTGCGGCGGCCGTGGCTTCATCCAGCAAGGAGGCATTGGCCAGTTCCATACCGGTCAGGTCCATGATGACCTGCTGGAAATTGAGCAGGCCTTCCAGGCGGCCCTGAGAAATTTCCGGCTGGTAAGGCGTGTAGGCGGTATACCAGCCTGGGTTTTCCAGCACGTTTCGCTGAATCACTGCTGGCATGTGGGTGTTGTAGTAACCCTGGCCAATATAGCTCTTGGTGACGCGGTTTTGACGGGCAAGCTGGCTCAAGTACTCCAACGCTTCCGCTTCACTGCGGGGGTCGTCAAGGGCAAGTTCACGACCAAGCCGAATATCGCTTGGCACGGTTTGCTCGATCAGGTCTTCCATGCGCTGCATGTTGAGCGCTTTTAACATGGTGGCGACATCGTCGGGGCTTGGCCCGTTATGGCGTTTGATAAAAGCATCGTGGTCGGCCAATTCGGCCAAACGGCGTGATTCGAAAGGCATGGGGAGATTCCGGACGTGATGAGAAAACCGTGCAGAGGCGATCGATCAGCGCCTGTCAGATGGGCAGGCGCTGAGGCGACGTTGATCAGTCGTCGTTGCTTAGCGTCGCTTGATACGCATCGGCGTCTAATAAGCCTTCAAGGGCTTGGTCGGTGACACGAACTTTCATGATCCAGCCACCTTCGTAAGGGGCATCATTAACCGTTTCAGGGGCGTCTTCGAGGGCTTCGTTGACTTCCACCACTTCGCCATCGACGGGGGAGTAAAGGTCGGAAGCCGCTTTGACGGACTCGATGACACCAAACTCCTTGCCTTTATTCAGGGCTTGACCGACCTCGGGTAGCTCGACAAACACCACATCGCCTAATGCTTCTTGTGCGTGGTCAGTGATCCCAACGGTCACGGTGCCGTCTTGGTTGTCCAGCACCCATTCGTGGCTGGCAGCGTAACGAAGATTGGCAGGAAGATTGCTCATGATGTTTCCCTTTGCATTCAGTGGACGGAACAACGGCATACTAGCGCTTGTCGTTCGCCTTGGCGACTGTAGCCAGCTCGATGGAGCGTATGAGTCTCTCTATGGTACCGTGTTTCTTATCGGAAACAAGTTTCTTCATTGGTACTAAAACCTCACTTGTGGAGCGCCTTTTCCTAGCCTCCGGTCGTTTGTCGATTTCATAAAGAGAAGCTTTCTCTGCTAGCAAGCGACACGGGCGTGGATGCCCACTAAGAAAATGGTGTAAAACATACTCATCATGCGTTTTTCCAGCGAGAATTAAGCGCTATGGTAGAGACGCTTGGTGTTTTCATCTGCCTGATGGGTGGTGGGTGAGCAACCTAACCTTCATAACAAACGCATCAATCGAATTGGGTAAGGAGAGTCGTGTGGAAACGTTGACCAGCCTATTAGGCGCTATTAACGGGGTTGTGTGGGGCCCGTTGATGCTGATCCTGTTGCTAGGGGTCGGTATCTATCTGCAAATTGGCTTGAAACTGATGCCGATACGCAAACTCGGCATGGGTTTCAAGCTAATGTGGCAAGGACGAGATGCCAAACCGTCTGCAAAGGCATCGTCAACGCCCAGCGATGAGGGGGAAATTTCTCCCTTTAACGCGCTGATGACCGCGCTATCGGCAACGATTGGTACCGGTAATATCGCCGGTGTGGCAACCGCCATTGCGCTCGGTGGCCCTGGCGCCGTTTTTTGGATGTGGATCACCGCGTTAGTGGGTATGGCGACCAAGTTTGCCGAGGCAGTGCTGGCGGTGCGCTACCGGGAGACCGATAGCACCGGTTATCATGTGGGCGGGCCGATGTTCTATATCAAAAATGGCCTAGGCCGTAAGTGGCTCTGGTTGGGCGGCCTGTTCTCTTTCTTTGGCGCAGTGGCGGCGTTTGGAATCGGTAACACCGTTCAGTCCAACTCGGTAGCGGAAGCCATGGATGCCACTTTTGGTGTTCCTCACTGGTTAACCGGCGTCATCATCATGGTCCTGGCAGGCGCGGTGATTCTCGGCGGCATCAAACGTATTGCCAAGGTTGCTGGTAAACTGGTGCCGGTGATGGGCATTGCCTACGTCATTGCGGGCTTGCTGGTACTGGTCGTCAATGCAGGCCAAATTGGCGATGCCTTTGGGCTGATCTTCTACTACGCCTTCAACCCCATGGCAGCGGCCGGTGGGTTTGCTGGTGCCGCGGTGATGGCTGCCATCCGCTTTGGTGTGGCGCGCGGTATTTTCTCCAACGAAGCCGGTTTGGGGAGCGCACCTATCGCCCACGCAGCGGCACAAACGAAAAATCCGGTACGTCAGGGTTTGATTGCCATGCTGGGGACGTTCATCGATACCATCATCGTATGTACCATCACTGCGCTGGTCATTTTGACTTCGACGGTGTGGATGGAAGGAGAGGCGGGAGCGTCACTGACCGCGCTCTCTTTCGATGCAGCGCTGCCTGGTTTTGGTAACCAAATCGTGGCCATTGCGCTGGCGATCTTTGCCTTCACCACGATTTTGGGATGGTCTTTTTATGGGGAGAAGTGCTGCCAGTTCCTGTTTGGCACTCGCTCCATCATGCTCTACCGCGTATTGTTCGTGCTGGCCATTCCGTTGGGTGCCATTGCTCAGCTGGGCTTTATCTGGCTGATGGCCGACACCTTCAACGCCATGATGGCTATCCCCAACCTGATTGCGTTGGCGCTGCTCTCTCCCGTTGTCTTCAAGCTGACTCGGGATTATTTTGCAGGTAAGGACGTGCTGCCGGGCGAAGCCCTGGATCATGACAAGTAAGGCCTGCGCTTAAGGGCCGCGCACGTTGTAGTAGAGCCGGGAAGCCTAGTCAGGCTTCCCGTTTCTCTTTTTTGATAGAGGATATGCCATGACTGATCTGAACCGAACGCCACTTCACACGCTGCACACACAACTGGGTGCCAAGATGGTACCTTTCGCTGGGTACGAGATGCCGGTGCAGTACCCGTTAGGGGTGAAAAAAGAGCACGAGCATACCCGACAGTACTGCGGTTTGTTTGATGTGTCGCATATGGGACAGATTCTAGTGTCGGGTGGGCAAGTCGCTGAAGCGCTGGAAAGCTTGATTCCCGCTGATTTGGTGGGATTGCAAAAAGGGCAGCAGCGTTATGGTCTTTTCACCAGTACCGACGGTGGCATTCTCGATGATCTGATGGCCGTCAATGCAGGGGATCACTTCTATCTGGTGGTGAATGCGGCATGCAAAGAGCAAGATATTGCCCATTTGCGTGCCAATTTGGGGAATAGCCACCAAATTGACGTGCTCGACCGCGGGTTGCTGGCGCTACAAGGACCCCAAGCGCGGGAAGTGATGCAGCGACTTTGCCCCCAGGCTTGCGAATTGACGTTCATGCAGCATGGGCGTTATACCCTGGCGGGGCATGACGTTTGGATCAGCCGCAGCGGCTACACCGGTGAAGATGGTTTCGAGATCTCTGTCGCTGCCGACGAGAGCCAAGCGTTAGCAGAGACGCTATTGGCTGAGCCGGAAGTCGAAGCAATTGGCTTGGGGGCTCGGGATTCTCTGCGCCTTGAAGCAGGCTTATGTCTCTATGGCCACGATATGGATCAGAACACCACGCCCGTCGAAGCCGGCTTGATTTGGGCCATTGGTAAGTCGCGTCGGCGCGGTGGCGAGCGCGCAGCGGGTTTTCCGGGTGCCGATGTGATTCTGCATCAAGTGGATGCCAAAGATCATCCCCGAAAGCGCGTGGGCTTGGTCGGAGAAGGACGAGCGCCGGTCCGTGAAGGCAGCCTGCTAGTTGACGAAGCGGGTAACGAGATCGGTGTGGTGACCTCGGGGGGCTTCGGACCTAGCGTCGGTAAACCCGTCGCCATGGGGTATGTGACTCGAGAATGGGAGGCTCCCGGTACCGCCGTCTATGCACTGGTGCGCGGCAAGCAGCTCCCGATGAACGTCACTTCCATGCCTTTCGTAACGCCCGGCTACTATCGAGGATAGTCGTTCAGATAGTGGAAGAGCCCCTCATCGTGGAGGGGCTTTTTGTCAGCGCAGTACTTGTTGTCAGCGCAGTACTTGGCGCGGATCGATGGGTTTGCCTCCTTGACGTAAATCGAACAACAAATCATAGCGCTGTGTTGCGTTGCTTTGTCCCACTTCGCAGAGCTCGTCCCCCGCGCTGACTTGATCGCCTACGCGGACCAATATTCGTTCGCAAAGGGCATAGACGGTTTGCAAATTGTCTGCATGGTGAACGATGACGACATCGCCAAGCTGCCGCATGCTGTCTGCAAAACGAACCTCCCCGGGGGCGACGGCCTTAGCTCGGGCTCCTTCCTGCGTGGCGAGTAACATGGGTTGCAGGGTGCCACGGCTATCCGCCCCAAAGCGGCGCACCACGCGGTAATCCTCCAGTGGCCATGGCCAACGACGCGCTGACGCGGGCAGGCTCGCGCTGGGTGCGGGTGTCGGCGCCGATGAAGCACTCGACGAGCTGGTGCTTCGTGAACCGTTACGCTGGCTTGACGGCGTGGTTCTGGCCGCACTGCTGAGAGGAACGCTGATAATTTGTCCGACGCGCAGCCCGGTCGGCGACGTGCCCTGATTCGCGCTCTGTATACGTCCGGACGTGGTACCAAAATGTCGTGCGATGCCTGAAAAGGTATCCCCAGGGCGAATTTGATAGCGGTAAGGGCCGCCAGAAGGCGCTCGTTCCTGCTGAGTGGGGATGAGTAGACGCTGTCCCACCGCTAAACGGCGTGGGTCGACGCCCGGATTGAAGCGCTCGAGTCGCTCCAGTGGTACGTTGGCTCGCGCCGCGAGCTGACCAAGCGTATCGCCTCGTCTAACGACTACCCAATCACCACTGATACTGCTCGTCGAGCTGGCGGCAGGCACGCGCTGTCCCGAAGAGGAGGGCGACGAGCCAGCACAGCCAACGAGCATGCTCGCCAATACGCAAATCGTCAGCCAGTGGCTTAATCGTGGTCGCTGAGGCGGTCCAGCAAGGTATCTTTTTCCTGCCAGAGTGAATTGATCCATGCGTGGAAGCGTTCCTTGTGCTGCGGTTCGTCATGGTAATGAGCAGTCGACATCCACTCCGGAATGTCGAGCTGCCGAGCTTTAAGCGTAATGGGGGCTTCTTGACCACATAAAAAGCCTAAGAACGTGGGCGATGGGTTGGTATAGCTGATGGTGACATCTAAAATGCCATCTAACTGGTCGCCTAAAAGGCTCAATACTTGGGCAATACCGCCTGCTTTAGGGCGCAACAGGTGCTGAAAAGGGCTTTGTTGAGCGTCTCGCTTGGCGACGGTGAAGCGGGTCCCCTCGACAAAATTAAAGATCGCAATGGGCGCATGTCGTGCCCGGCGGCACATCCGCTCGGTGGATTCTCTATCCACGGTAGCCAGTCTAGGATTTAGCGCAATTTGTTCACGGCTGAAGCGGCGCATGAAAGGAAACTCGAGCGCCCAAAAAGCGAGGCCGACGATGGGAATCCAAATGAGCTGATGCTTGAGGAAAAAGCGCGGCATGGGAATACGGCGATGCAGGGCCATGAAAAGAATGAAAATATCGGTCCAACTACGGTGGTTGGAAATGACGAGCCACCACTGTTCTGAACTCAATGCATCGGGCACGTCAATCGATACATCGGGCTTGAGCCAGCGTCGCATCCACCACAAGTTGGCGCCAATCCAATTTAGCGCCACGGCACAAAGCCCTTTCAGCAGCCACTCCTTTTGTCGCCGCCCAGGAGCGATGACTTTCAGCAGTGTCAACAAAATGAGGGGAACGCCCCAAAACAGCGTGCACAACGTCAGCAACAAGATGCTAACGCCCCCTTTTATGATTGGCATACCACAATCCTCACAGCGACCTGACAGCGTGTCCTGTCTTACTCGACACGCGCTCTAGGATAAATGCTAATGGATCAACGTCACGCTGCCCAGCATAACCGCATCAAGATGTTAGGACGACGCCAACAGCGAGGGTGTTTTGATGCATTCCAATAGAACGCTGCGCAGCGCATGGGCGGCTACCGAAAGTTCTTCTTGCGTGAGGATGCCCACTCGACAAGCGATACTGGGTGCTTCAAGGGGCACGCAGTGAGCCCCTAGTTCATGCATTTGCCGAATGCACATCGATGGGACAGCGCTAACCCCCAGCCCCTCCGCCACCATACGGCCCACCGTGGCTAGCTGATGGCTCTCGAAGGCGACGGGAAGCGCCATTTGGCGTTTCCCGAGTTCCTGTTCCAATAAACGCCGTACCATCGAAGGGCGCTGAAGTGTCATGAAGTTGTGCGCCAGGAGCTGCTGCCAAGAGAGCGAGGTGGAGCCCGCCAGCGGGGAGGAGGAGGAGACGACGGCAACGAATCGATCCTCAAAAAGCGGCGTGAAATTCAAGCTACCAGTGCCTTCCGGAGCGAAGGCAATGCCAATTTCTACCTGCCGAGAGCGGACCATGTCCATCACCTCTTCATTGATGACGTCATGAACGGTGACGTTGATCTTAGGATACTGCTGACGAAACTTGATCAGCGCGCTTGGCAACAAGTTACCGGCAAATGAGGGCATGGCGGCCACGCTGAGTCGTCCCAGCTGGAGGGTGAAGCGCTGACGCAGTCGCTCTTCGGTATTGTCCCATTGGGCTAGCAAATGCTTGGCGAGAGGGAGTAGGGACGCTCCCTCGGGGGTAAGTCTCACGCTTCGCGTACTGCGGATGAGTAGTTTTCCGCCGAGAGAATCCTCTAACCCTTTGATAGCAAGGCTCAAGGCGGGCTGTGAAAGGTGCAGACGCTCGCATGCTTGAGTGAAGCTGAGGGTTTGCGCTACAGCCAAGAAGGCGCGAAGCTGCTTAACGGTCATGGCGTCTCTTTATAAGTTGTTAAAATAAATTGATAAGAAAAACAAACTTAACAAATATATCATCCGAGACAACACTGGCAATAGGGCGACAGCCGAGCTAACGCTGCTTACACTGTTTCAATCAGCATTCTCGACACCGAACCGTATTCAACAACAACGTGAGGCATGACAATGGCAGGATTCGATAAGCGTGTGGCTTCCTACGAAGAAGCAATGGAAGGCATCGAGAGCGGTATGACCGTAATTGCCGGTGGTTTTGGGTTATGTGGTATCCCTGAAAACCTGATTGCCGAGATCAAACGTCGTGGCGTCAAAGACCTTACCGTGGTTTCCAATAACTGTGGCGTTGATGGTTTTGGTTTGGGCGTACTGCTCGAGGACCGCCAAATCAGTAAGATTATCGCCTCGTACGTGGGCGAGAACGCTCTGTTCGAACAGCAGATGTTGAACGACGAAATCGATGTCGTACTGACGCCACAAGGGACGCTCGCCGAAAAGATGCGGGCAGGCGGGGCGGGTATTCCTGCATTCTATACCGCCACCGGCTATGGCACGCCGATTGGTGAAGGCAAAGAAGTACGGGTCTTTGATGGACGTCATTACATTTTGGAAGAGGCGATCAAAGGCGATTTTGCAATCGTCAAAGGCTGGAAAGCCGACCGATATGGCAACGTCATGTATCGCCATACGGCACAGAATTTCAATCCCATGGCGGCAACCGCAGGCAAAATTACCGTCGTTGAAGTTGAGGAGATCGTTGAGCCAGGTGAACTGGAACCCAGCCAGATTCATACACCGGGAATCTACGTCGATCGCATTATTCAAGGTACGTTCGAGAAACGTATCGAGAAGCGCACCGTGCGCAGTTAAGCGAAGAACGCCAACAATCAACTCAGGACTAAGACAAGAGGTGGCACCATGGCTTTAACTCGTGAACAAATGGCGCAGCGTGTAGCGCGTGAATTGCAGGATGGTTTCTACGTCAATCTAGGTATCGGTATTCCCACGCTGGTGGCCAACTATATCCCGGATGGCATGGATGTCATGCTCCAGTCCGAAAATGGGCTGCTAGGAATGGGGCGGTTTCCCACCGAGGAAGAAGTAGATCCAGACATGATCAATGCGGGTAAGCAGACCGTTACTGCCCGCCCTGGGGCGGCGATTTTTTCCTCCGCTGAGTCGTTTGCCATGATTCGCGGCGGTCATGTGGATTTGACCGTTCTGGGTGCGTTTGAAGTCGACCAAGAGGGCAACATTGCGTCCTGGATGATACCCGGAAAGCTCATCAAAGGCATGGGCGGCGCCATGGATCTCGTGGCAGGTGCAGAAAACATCATTTGCACCATGACCCATGCGTCGAAACACGGCGAATCCAAATTGCTAGAAAAGTGTAACTTGCCTCTGACAGGTGCTGGTTGCATCAATCGTGTGTTGACGGACCTAGCCTATTTGGAGATCAAAGATGGCGCCTTCATTCTCAAGGAGCGAGCGCCAGGCATTAGCGTCGAAGAGATCGTCGAGAAAACCGCTGGTAAACTGATCGTTCCCGATCACGTCCCGGAAATGACGTTCGACGAATAAGCATTTTTTTTCAGTAGCATAAGGCGTGGGCGAGCGCTCACGCCATTTCGCAGCGAGTGTGAAAGGGCAGCAAAATCTCTGCCACACGTTCGTGATCATCACTGACCTGTTTTTGAATCAGGGCTAATCCACCCAAGCACAAGCGGTGCTCGTCGCCGTCGTTGAAGACCATTTTTTGCGGCATCGCCGGGTAAAAACGGTGCTCGAGTAGATTGGAAACGGAAAAGACACCGTTTTGTTGGCCACTTAGTGGCGGCATGCCGGCCTTCTCTAACTGTTCGTTTAGGGTGGCGAGGGGCGCCTGCATTCGATGGCAGTCGAAACCGGCATGATGCAGCCGAGGCCCCATAACGGCAAGCCAAGCGGCTAGTGGGTGCGCGCTGTATAGCTGTCGGTAGAGTGTCCATGAGGGCATTGGCCAAGGCCTACCTCGGCACAAAAGATTATGCCCTTTGCAATCAGCCGGGTGGCTTTGATGCACCAGCGTCGTCAGCGCTTCTCTGGGCGCTTTCGAAAGCGTGCCTATTTGTAGCTCAGCAAGGACCAGCCAACTGGTATCGTCGCTGGGAGCCATCAAGTGAATCAGCAGCCCTTTGTCAGCCATGGCGTAATACCCCGCCGAGCGGTAGCCCATGCGTGCCAAAGGGAGTCCTAGAGCGTTCATGGCGAAGGGGCCGTAATTCAGCGTGACCAGCGTCAAATATTCTGCCTGGGTGTTGAGCGGCCACAACCTTAAGCTGCCGATATCGGGGTGGGTGTGGACGTAGTCCAGCCACAGCTGTTGTAAAAACTCCTCGCGCTGCATGGGGAATCCTCGCCGCCTAAAGACGTCCGTAAGTCAACGGATAGTTGAAGTCAGTATAGGCAAGCAAGGAATTGACAGGTTCAACGGGCTTAAACGGCCAATTTAACGCCTATTAGGAAGCCAGCAGCTGTTTTTCACGCACGAATTGATCAAATTCGGTGTAGCCGCCGACGTGCTGCTGATCGACGAAGATTTGAGGAACGGTATGGATGGGCTTACCCGCCGTTTTGGCGATATCATCCTTGGTGACTCCTTCAGAGGGCATGTCCACATAGCGGTAACCGTCGATCTTGCCGCTGTTTTCAAGATGCTCGGCAAGTTGTTTGGCGCGAACGCAAAAAGGGCACGACATGCGCCCAAAAATGACCACAAACATGGCAGTGACTCCTTTACGATATGAGCGTTAAATGAAAATCGATGCTCATTGTGGCGTAGGGAGCGCTTTTTAGCCAATAGCGCCACGCTACGTTTGCTATAAAGCACACCAATCAGCGACATAGATCAGGAGAATCCATGCAGACCTTGGCACCGCATGAGTATGGACATTTAGCCGAGCTGGCTAAGTGTTATCGCGATGATCATTTGGCAACGCTGAAGCAGCAGCCGCACTTCAACCCTCGATTAGGGGTGGATGCTCTCTGTTTTCAACATCTCGACACGCGGATTAGCGGTGCTAGCGTCATGGCGGGTGCACTGATTACCCCCTGTGAGCTGTGGTTGGTGGCGTTACCGGAACAGGCTACGTTACAGGCTCCGCTGGATTCGCAGTGTGTGCTGGCGCTGCCATCTGGCCGTTATGCGTTGGTGTTGGAGCGTTTGTCTACGGGTATCGAGCTCTACAAGCGAAAGATACTGGATGACTTGAGCGATCTAGAGTCTTTGCAAGAAACGGCTCGCCTCGCCCAGCGCATGATGCAGCAGTTGATGACGCAGCCCAGCGCTGCTTATGCGTCGCCCGAGTAGGCAGAAGCAGTAGGTGGCTCCTATACTCACCAACGTTTATCTCTTCATTTTCATGTACGTCATAAAAGGAAACTGGGATGGCATCGCAAAAAGCGACAACACCACGGGTTGCCGTGGTAACGGGTACCAGCAGTGGCATCGGGGAAGCCGTCGTTCGACATTTCTGTGAGCAGGGGCATCAAGTATTGGCCGTCGACTTCAACCCGGCTGGTAAAGAGATTGCGGAGGCAGCAGGTGCCGCGTTCTATCAAGCGGATCTTACCGATCCCGATGCGTGTCGTGGCGCGATCGCCGAGGCGGTCAAGCGTTTTGGTGGCGTGGATATTCTCGTCAATAACGCAGGCATTCAGCATGTTGCTTCGATCGAGACTTTTCCTGAAGCGAAGTGGCGCCAAATCATCGATCTGATGCTGACAGCCCCTTTCCTGCTCACCCAGGCCGCCTGGCCTTACATGCGTGAGAAGGGTTGGGGCCGTGTGGTGAACATCGCTTCTATTCATGCGCAGGTGGCGTCACCAGGCAAAGCGGCGTATATCAGCGCCAAACATGGCATGATCGGGTTGACCAAAACCGCAGCGCTGGAGGGTGGCGAGCAGGGCATTACAGCAAATGCGATTTGCCCAGCATACGTGAAAACGCCGCTGGTCGATAATCAGATCGCGGATCAAGCGAAGCTCAATCATATGGATGAGCAAGAGGTCATCGAGAAGATCATGCTCAAAAATGCCGCCGTCAAACGCCTCATCGAACCATCCGAAGTGGCTCAGCTGGTGGCTTATCTGACCTCGGACGCGGCAGGGGCCGTGACGGGGGCTAGCTGGAACATCGACCTTGGTTGGACGGCGCACTAAACAGTGCCGATTGCCTGCTCTCCTAAAAGACTCATGGGGGAGCAGGCTCAAAAGCTTAGCGGCGAACCGGACGTTTTTGCAGTTTGCGCTGCAGCGTGCGGCGGTGCATGCCCAGTGCCCGAGCTGTCGCTGAGATATTGCCGTCGTGCTCTTGTAGCACTTTTTGAATATGCTCCCAGGTGATCCGGTTGATGGAAGGAGGGTTGTCTGCCAATTCCACATTGGGATCGGCATCAGGATGCTCGAACGCTGTCATCACATCATCTGCATCCGCTGGTTTGCATAGGTAGTTGATGGCGCCCAGTTTGATGGCCTCGACTGCCGTCGCGATACTGGAATAGCCGGTCAGCACCACGATACGACAATCGGGCACGGCAGACAGGAGATCGGGCAGCAGTTTGAGTCCAGAGCTGTGTTCCAGCTTCAGGTCCAGAGTGGCCATGGTCGGCTTGAAGTGTGACGCAGTGCTCAGCGCTTGATCGGCATCATGCGCGACCATGACCTCAAATCCTCGCCGGGTCAAGGCGCGGCTCAGTACGTGGCAAAACATCTCATCGTCATCGACAATCAGCAGGCGCTGCGCTTGGTTCTGCATACTTCCCTCGTTTGTCTTGATCACTGTTGCCTCCGCTTAGTTGGGCGCTGAGCCGCGTGGCAGCGTGACCTCGGTCAGCGTTCCACCTTCGGGATGATTGTACAGGCTTACGCCGCCGCCGAAGCGGTTGATGGTGGCATGGGTGAGAAACAGGCCAATGCCCAACCCTTTGCTTTTGGTCGAGACGAACGTATCACCTAGCTGGTCGGCAATCGACATGGCCACGCCTGGGCCGTGGTCGCGTATATCGATGATCACGCTGTCGTCTTGCCAATCCAAACGAATCGCGATGTGTTCAGGGTTGGCGTCTGCCGCGTTATTCAATAAATTGGTCAGCGCCTGGTCCAGCGTGGCATCTACCGCTAGCCAGGGTCGGCCGCGGCGCTCTGCGACGTCGAAGCGATGACTGACATCGGGACGAATGACCAGCCAGCGCTGCACCACGCCCGCTAGCCATACTTCGGCGTCCAGCACTTCGGGCTCGGCCATGCGCCGACGGTCGGCACTCGTCACCAAATGCTGCAGGCGTGACTTGCAGATATCGACCTGCTGACGTAACAGCGCGATATCCTCCTCCAGTGCGCTATCTCTTGTTGCATCGGCCTGCATCTCCTTGAGCAGGACGGCCATCGTCGACAAAGGTGTGCCCAGCTCGTGGGCAGTGCCCGCCGCTTGGGTGGCAACGGCCAGCACCTGCTCGTTACGAAGGGCGGCTTCACGAGTACGCGATAGCGCTTTGTCACGACTGCGCAGTGCATGCGCCATTTTATAGATAAAAAACGTCACGAGCCCAGCCGACAGTCCAAAGTTGAGCCACATGCCCAAGATATGCAGGCTCAGCGGTCCTTCGCTACTGATATGGCCCAGCTGTGGAATTGGGTGATAGTAAAACATCAAGAAGCTGTAACCGGCCATGGCACAGGCTGCGATGATCCAAGCGTGCCGCCAAGGCAGCGTTGCTGCTGCAATGGTGACAGGGACCAAGTAGTACGTAATGAAAGGGTTCGTAGAACCACCCGAAAAATAGAACAGCAGTGTCAATCCGGCGATATCGGCCAAGAGATGCGATAGGTACTCGCCATGGCTTACGGCCTTGGGTCGGCCTAACCGCCACCAAGTGGCAATGTTGAGCAGCCCCATGGCAATGACCACGCTCACTACGGCCGTGACGGGTAGGTCGAATGCCAGGAGTTCGATGCCAACGATGATGGCCATCAAAAAGCCCGTCCAGGTGATCCCCCGAACGATGGTAAGCCGAACCAGGTTACGATTGGGCGTAGAGAGCGGTAAGGGCAGGGCAGTAGGCATGGTTCGACTTATTTGCTCGATGTTTTGACGCTATGAATGACGAACTTGATGAAAAGTGTCATGACAAACGTCAGCCAACCCGCCGATGCTAGCAGGTTGAACAGCAATATTTTGGGAGGAAGCCACGCCGAACCGAGGAGTGCCTCCAGCATGATATGAAAAAACATGGCTAGCAATAGCGGCAAGGCAAGCGTGTGGATCCACATGTCGGTGCGGCGTTTGCGAATGTGATAGCGACGCAGTAAGTGGCGTAGCGGCCTATGTGCCCAGCTAAAGAGTACCAGCGTTGCCACGACGAACATCACCGCAAGTGTCGGTTCGGTGCTTTGACGGTGCATCGATATGGAAATGGACCATGCAAGCCCCAGCCATGCCAACCCTTCCAGGCTGGCAATGAAATCTGCATAGCGGCGTACGTTCTGCATAAACAACTGAATCCTTGATCTTACAGCGTGGCGTCATGATACGACACTTGCGCGGACCTGTGGGAGCACGCGCAGATTTATCCTAACGGCGTATTGGGTATACTGTGGCCGCTCGCAGATCCCCTTCACCTAGATCAATAGGATTCGCCGTGGACGCTATTACTTTGACCCGCCCTGACGATTGGCACCTACACTTGCGTGATGATGAGGCACTTCGTGCCGTGGTGGGGCACACCGCCGCACAAATGGGTCGCGCGATCATCATGCCGAACCTAAAACCACCGGTGACCACGACAGAGCAGGCCGTCGCGTACCGCGAGCGCATCCTTGCCGCTTTGCCCAAAGGCAGCACCTTCGAGCCGTTGATGGTCCTTTACCTGACGGATACGACACCGCCCGAGGAGATCGAGCGTGCCGTCGAGAGTGGTATCGTCAAAGCCGTGAAGCTATATCCAGCAGGGGCCACGACCAACTCTGCCTCGGGTGTGACAGATATTGCTCACTGCGACGCCACCATTGCCATGATGGCAAAGCTGGGTATGCCGCTGTTGGTGCATGGAGAGGTCACCGATCATGAGATCGATATTTTTGACCGGGAAGCGGTGTTCATCGATCGCGTTATGAAGCCGTTGTTGGCGCGACACCCTAACTTGAAAGTCGTATTCGAACACATCACCACGCAGCAGGCGGCGGAGTTCGTGGCTAGCGCGCCTGATAACGTGGCGGCTACTATTACTGCTCACCACCTTCTTTTCAATCGCAACCAGATGTTGGCTGGTGGTATCCGCCCTCACTACTATTGCCTGCCCATTTTAAAGCGCGAGCAGCATCGCCAAGCGCTGTTGAGAGCCGCTACGAGCGGAAGCCATAAATTTTTCTTAGGCACCGATAGCGCGCCCCATGCCAAGGGCGACAAAGAGTCCAGCTGTGGCTGCGCGGGTGCTTACACCGCCCCAGCCGCCATCGAGCTCTATGCCACTGCCTTCGAACAGATGCAGGCCCTCGACCAGTTGGAAGCGTTTGCGAGCTTGAATGGGCCACGCTTTTACGGCCTTACCCCGAATGCGGATAGCATCACTCTCGAGCGTCGTGAATGGACGCTGCCAGCGAGTTATCCCTATGCGTCTGGACAAACCATCGTGCCATTACTGGCGGGCGAGACGTTGGCCTGGGCGATGAAGAAGTAGCGGCTAAGTAGCATAAGTGCTCACATAAAGTGCTCTTAACAAAGCACTTTCAATGGAAAACGGAGCCTGGGTGGCTCCGTTTTTTTATGCATGGGCGAGCGACGAATATGAGCCGGGTTTACTGCTGTCCTAATGTCAACAGCATTTGATCGACCATGCGCGAAGAGTGGTCGGCCGCGGTATCGAGAAACTGCTCGAAAGAGAGGTGATTGTCGCCGCTGCCGGGGATGTCGGAGAGGGCGCGAATGACCACGAAAGGGCAGTCATAGAGGTAGCACGTTTGGGCAATGGCCGCGCCTTCCATCTCGACGGCAAGCATGGAGGGGAATTGAGCGCGTGTGGCGGCTACTCGATCTGGATCGGCCATGAACGCGTCGCCTGTAGCAATCATCCCTTCACGCACGTTGACTTCTCCCAGAGCGGCAATGGCGCCACGAGCGATCTCGCGTAGGCGCTTATCCGCAGGGTAAGCGGCGGGCATGCCGGGCACCTGGCCTAATTCGTAGCCAAAGACGACGGCATCGACATCGTGATGGCGAAGCTCATCGGAAATGACCACATCACCAATGGCCAAATCGGTGGCAAAACCGCCTGCTGAGCCCGTATTGATAATGGCATCCGGCTGGTGACGCTCGAGTAAAATGGCCGTGCCTACCGCTGCGTTCACTTTGCCGATACCCGATTGCAAAATGACGATCTCTAGGCCATGGCGCGTGCCGGTATGAAAGACGAAACCGGCGTGTTCGTAGCGTTCAGCGTTTTCGAGCTGTCCCGCTAAGATGCTCACTTCCTGCGCCATAGCGCCAATAATTCCAATGCGTTGCACGGGTATTCTCCGTCCTGATGCGTTGAGTACAATCGAAGGGCATTCGGTCTTTACGATTGCTGGTCGTGGCGTTCAGCCGCTTCTAACGTGTTCTCTAACAGTGTGGCGACCGTCATGGGGCCCACCCCCCCCGGAACAGGCGTGATGTGACTAGCGCGCTCGGCAGCGGCGGTAAAATCTACATCACCTACGAGAGTGCCATCTGCCTGGCGATTGATACCTACATCGATGACCACTGCACCCGGTTTGATCCACTCACCCTTGACGATACCTGGTTTGCCCACGGCGACGACGACTAAGTCAGCGCGGCTGACGTGACTGGCCAAATCTTGTGTAAAGCGGTGACATACCGTCGTGGTACAGCCCGCCAACATGAGTTCCAACGCCATGGGGCGACCAACGATATTGGAAGCGCCTACGATGGTGGCATCGAGTCCGCGCACTTCGACACCGCTTTGGGCCAGCATGGTCATGATCCCTTTGGGCGTGCAGGGGCGTAGCGAAGGGAGTCGCTGAGCCAGTCGACCCAAGTTGTAGGGGTGGAAGCCGTCGACATCTTTATCTGGGCGTATACGTTCGAGAATGGGTCGAGCATCCAAATGGGCTGGCAACGGTAACTGAACCAGGATGCCATCGACAGTGGGATCAGCGTTTAATTGGTCCACCAGCGTCTCGAGCGCTTCTTGCGAGGTGTCGGCAGGTAGCGCATGTTGAAAAGAGAGGATGCCTGCCTGTTCGCAGGCACGGTGCTTGTTGTTGACGTAAACATGAGAGGCGGGGTCCTCGCCGACCACGACAACGGCTAGTCCGGGAGCGCGAGCGCCCGCTTGCTGGCGCGCCGCGATGAGATCGGCCACGCGTTGACGGACATTAGCGGCGATGGCTTTACCATCGATGAGTTGGGCGGTCATGTAATGAGATCCCTATGCGGTTTAAAAGCGAAGCAATGACAAGCGCCGACGACAAGGCGCGTTTTAAAGAGAAGGCGATTTTCGCATGGTAGGGCATCAAGGCAAAGCGCCCAGCGAATCAATCACTTTAAGTGTTGACTTTAAAATCAGAAATAGTAATATATGCCTCGCTTGAGACGGGACACGCAGCAGCGTCTAAAGCAAGCAATCGGGATGTAGCGCAGTCTGGTAGCGCGCCTGCTTTGGGAGCAGGATGTCGGGGGTTCGAATCCCTCCATCCCGACCACTTGCCTAAAACGGAAGGTGTTAATCTGCTTCTCCAAATTTTGGTTGTGGTCAAGTGCTCATCCGTATTCTTTGGATACATCATGTGCGCCCATAGCTCAACCGGATAGAGCAACGGCCTTCTAAGCCGTAGGTTGCGGGTTCGAGTCCTGCTGGGCGTGCCAATCAAATACGTATCCGTGTTTGTTTTCCAGTCGGATGTTATCAAGCTAGCTTTCGTCAGTGGTGGATGTAGCTCAGTGGTAGAGCCCCGGATTGTGGCTCCGGTGGTCGTGGGTTCGATCCCCATCATCCACCCCATTGACGAACAAGCGAATTGTTTTACAGGTTGTGGTGGATGTAGCTCAGTGGTAGAGCCCCGGATTGTGGCTCCGGTGGTCGTGGGTTCGATCCCCATCATCCACCCCATTAACCTGATCGCTGTTTTCCTGCCTATCATATTTTCCCTCTTTTCTTCTCCTTCCTTTTTGTGCTTCTTCTTATTTGTTCGGCCGTTTTGTTTATCTCGGCATGACTTTTATCCGTCCCTCCGCTGTCACGGTGATGGGCTCCGGTTGACCCAGTAAATACCCCTGCGCGTAATCGATTCCCAGTGAACGCAGCGTGTCCAATGTCGATTGATGTTCGACGTATTCGGCTACCGTGTCGATGTGCAGAGCTTTCCCAACCGCATGAATGGCTTCTACCATCGCGCGATCGATAGGATCGGTATGAATATTGCGGATGAAGCTGCCATCGATTTTGAGGTAGTCGACGGAGAGTTGCTTCAAGTAGCTAAAAGAAGAGAGACCGGTGCCGAAGTCATCGAGGGCAAATCGGCAGCCTAGAGATTTGAGCGACTGAATCAGTTCGCTCACCTTGGAGAGCTGTGCAATCGCAGCGCTTTCGGTAATTTCGAAACATAGGGTGCCGTCAGGCAGACTGGCACCACGCACGTGCTGTATCAGCTCCTGACAAAAATCGCTGTCTGATAGGGAGTCCCCCGATAAATTGATCCCCCACTGGCCAATGGTATCTCCCTCAGCGCAGCGATGGCGGTCACTCAGCCAGGCGAGCGTATTGCGCACCACCCAGCGATCGATGCGGGGCATGAAGTGATAGCGTTCAGCGGCAGGTAGAAAGCTGCCAGGAGCGATCAGTGTGCCGTTCTCCTCCAAGCGCAGCAAGATCTCTCGATAGCCTGAGTGATGACCGTTAACCGCGGTAATAGGCTGTGCGAACAAGCGAAATGTATCGTTATCCAAGGCATTTTGCAGCCGCTGAACCCACTGCAACTCTCCATGACGCTCTAGTAGCAGATGATCGTCCGGTTGGTAGCAATGAAGACGATTTCGACCCGCTTCCTTGGCGGTATAGCACGCAGCATCGGCGGCGTGGAGTATGTCCGACAGACGCATGGCGTGCTCGGGCGTCATCGCGACCAAGCCGATGCTAACGCCAATGCCAAAGGTGTGGCCTTGCCATGCAAAGCGAAAATGTTCGATATCGCGACGAATCGCTTCACAGATGATATTGGCCTTCTTCATCGGGCAGTGAGTCAAGACGAGCGCAAATTCGTCCCCGCCTAGACGAGCAACCGTATCGCTATCCCGAACGTGTGCTTTCAGTTTTAACGCTATCTGTCGCAAAAGCTCATCCCCCGCCAGGTGTCCGCAGGTATCGTTGACGATCTTGAATTGATCCAGATCGAGATAGCAGAGCACGTGGTGGTGCTTCTCCTCCTGGGTGAGCAGTTTGGTCATCAGCGTCTCGAAGGCTCGCCGATTGAGGAGCCCTGTCAGATTGTCATGGGTCGCCTGGTAGCTGAGCTGTTCCGAAAGTTGTCGGGTCAAACTAACGTCTTGAAACACCACCACGGCACCAAGAGTCAGGCCACCCCTCGAACGAATCGGGGCAGCGCTGTGCTGAATGGGCACGCGTTTGCCGCTATGGTGCAGTAGCTGGCAATGCTCGCTGAAATGCACCGCACGATGTTGGGTCAATACCTGTCGCGCGGGATTGCTGATGGGCTCGTCGCTCAGCTCGTCGCGAAGCTGATAAACGGTGTGAATCGGTTTGTTCGTCGCTTCGGTGAGCGTCCACCCTGTTAGCCGTTCGGCCTCACCATTGATAAAGGTAATGTTACCGCTGGCATCACAGGTGATCACGCCGTCGCCAATGGACGCTAGCGTGGTACGGGCCAAGTCTCGCTCTCTATTCAACTGCTCCTGAAGCTGCTTGCGCTCGGTGATGTCGCGCACCATGCCAGAACACTCTGAAGCCGAGCCGATAGCACCTTCACTTATTTGGAGTTCCAAGTAACGCACTTGCTGGTCCTCCAGTCGAAGCTTGATTTCATGCTTAGCGCCAGGGGCGAGGGGGGTATGGGGAAGCAGCGTGGTCACCGGACGACCAACCAGCTGTTCGGCGTCCACGTCGAACAGTGCTTCTGCGCCGGGATTCAGTCCCGTCAGTGTTCCATCGGCTTGCCAAGTAATGACACCATCGCGCAGGTTGCGCAGCATGACCTGCGTATGTCCCACTGCGCGTTCCAGCGCCGCTGATACACGGTTGTAACTAGCGGCGATTTCGCCTACTTCGGTGAACGGGTCCGCTTCGATCCGCTGGCGCATATCGCCCTGCCTTTCATGCTGGCGCATATGCTCGAGGAGTTGGTGGAGTTCGTTCTTGGCGCCATGCTCGGCGAGGTTGAGCCCCATTTTTTCCGCGTCCTCAGAGACCCGCAGAGGAAGAAAGCGACGTGTGATGCGAAACAGCATCCAGGCCATGCCAAAACTCCAAAGGCCGCAGGTCAACACGCCGAGTAGTTGAGTCCCAAATTGCTCCATGCGGCTAACATCGTTGCCGAGTCTGCTCATGTCCGCGAACCAAGGAAGGGCGAGGGTGCCCCACACACCGCTAACCAAATGAGCTGGGATGGCGCCTACTGCATCATCGATACGCTTTTTCAGCAGCCATTCGCTGGCCAGTACCATCAGCACGCCGCTTACGCTACCCAGTAAAAAGGCGGCATGGAGTGACAGCGCATGAGCACCTGCCGTGACGGCCACCAGACCAGCGATGGCCCCGTTGATGGCATACATGACATCGGCGTAGCGGCGCACCCGCCAGCCCACCAGCAGGGCCGATAAAATGCCGCCTACGGCACCCAGCATGGTGTTGGCGATAATCCCAGGCACGGAGCTATTCAGCGCGAGTGTGCTACCACCGTTAAATCCAAACCAACCCAGTATCATGAAGAGCGCCCCCAGCATTGCCAGCGGCAAGTTCCCCGCTGGAAACGCGGTGGGGGGATGATCGATCTGAAAGCGCCCTTGGCGCGGACCAATGACGATTACGGCTGCGAGGGCTACCCAGCCGCCAACACTGTGCACCACGGTCGCCCCGGCAAAGTCGATGAAGCCAAGTGTGGCCAACCAGCCAGGCATGCCTCCCAGTAAGCCGCCCCAGGCCCAGTGGCCGAACACCGGGTAAATCAATAGGGCAATCCAAAAGGCGGTCCATAAATAGCCAAGGAAGGGCATGCGCTCGGCAACGGCGCCTGCAACGATGGTAGCGGCCGTGGCGCAAAACATGGCCTGAAAGACGAAGACCGTCATGAGCCATGCGTTGGTAGGTTCCAATTGCCAGCCAAACAGGGAGCTGCCTAGCCATCCCATTTGCGAAATGCCAAACATCATGCCGAAACCGGCTAGCCAGAAAACGCTAACGGCAATAGCAAAATCCGCCAAGTTCTTCATTGCTACGTTGATGGCGTTTTTCGTGCGCGTAGTGCCCGCTTCCAAACAGAGAAAACCTGCTTGCATGACGAAGACGAGCGCTGCCGCCCATAGCACCCAAAGCGTGTCGATCAAGGTGGAGTCGAAGCTATCGGCCATGGTGTTTTCCTTGTACTGTTTTGGTGCATCGCAGACATGAAGGGGGTGCAAAGAATGTCGAGTTGCTTCTCATGAACGCAGCGTCCAGCCTAAAAGTGTCCATAACGATGGAGTGGCTCAGGTAGTGTTAATGGTAATGAAGCAATTGTTGTGCCGCAGATAGTGAAGTCATCCTTTATTGCGCTTTAAGCGTGATAAATGACTAAAAATGATAGATAAAACAGTTTTTATGACTGTGCAAATGCGGTTTGATTGGTGATATTTTTCAATATGTTAACCATGCTGCTCACAGTATGAGTCTGAACAATATCCAGATAGAAAGGAGTGCATCAAAATGGCGCGTCAAACGGTGGTGTTGGGGGCAGGCATGGTAGGGGTCAGTATTGCTTGGCAGCTGCAGAAACGTGGCCATCAAGTCACGCTGGTCGATCGTCGCCAACCTGGCCGAGAAACCTCGTTTGGTAACGCGGGCATCATTCAGCGAGAGGCGGTTCGGCCCTATCCGTTTCCTCGCGATATGAAGACCATCCTTAGCGTGTTGCCTAATCGTCGTGTCGATATCCGTTACCGGCCCGCCGGAATGGTCAATGCCGCTTCACCGCTGCTGAGCTACTGGCACCACTCCTCATCTCGGCTTTATAAAAAAATCGTGCCCGAGTACGCTTCACTGATTCAGCTTTGCCTAGACGCCCATGGCCCGATGATCGAAGCGGCAAAGGCCGATCATTTGGTGCGTAAGGAGGGCTGGTTGGAGATATATCGCACTCAAGCGAAGCTCGATAAACGCATTCAAGAAGCTAAAGAGGCCCGCGAACTCTATGGCGTCGAATTTGCTGTGCTCAACCGCGCTGCGTTAAGCGTTAAAGAACCGCAGCTTGGTGATGACATTATTGGTGCCATTCACTGGCTCGATCCCTGGACCGTTGCTGACCCCGGTGGCCTGGTGGCGGCGTATGCGACGTCATTCGAGGCCATGGGTGGGGAGTTGTTACAGGCCGATATTACCGGCGTCACCCAGCACGGTGAGCGCTGGACCGTAACGACCAACGCAGCGTCGTTAGAGGTAGATCAAGTCGTCATGGCCTTGGGGCCGTGGGCGGGCCAGTGGATGAAGCCGCTGGGCTACCATTTCCCAACGTTCGTAAAGCGCGGCTATCACATGCACTATGCGACTCAGCCAGAAGCGAAGCTGAATTACTGGTTGATGGATGCCGAAGTTGGTTATTTGCTGGCACCTATGAATGCGGGAGTGCGCTTGACCACTGGCGCGGAGCTGGACCGTCTTGAATCCCCAGCCGATGAAGAGCAATTGGGCGCTGCTGAGAAAGTCGCGCGCTCGATCTTTCCACTTGGGGAACGCAAGGACAGTGCGGCATGGAAAGGGGCTCGTCCATGCCTGCCGGACATGAAACCCGTCATTGGCCCAGCATCGCGCCATCCCGGCCTTTGGCTTGCGTTTGGCCATGGCCACCAAGGATTTACTCTGGGACCTGCGACTGGCCAATTACTAGCGGATATGATGGAAAATAAACCAACGGCCATCGATATGAGCCCCTTCCGTGCGGATCGCTTTTAAACGCCTTGTCGCACGTCTTTACATAATCACGCGGGAGAAACATGGCTCCGTCGGTTTGGGTTTGCTAGGCTATGAATGTCATCTATAGGAGCGAGGTGTAGTATGGATGTAGCTGCAAGTAATGCCGTCAGCACAGCGCTGTATATGAATCAGGCGCAAACCGCTGAGCAAGCGCAAATGCAAATGTTCCGCGAGGCTCTGGACGTTCAAGCTGAGCAAATCACTGAAGTGTTGGCCTCTGCTGACACCGGTGCTCAGCCGAACCTTGCTCAAGAGGGTAGCGTGGGCACCCAAGTGAATACCTACGCCTAACGCTTGCTCTTGTTGAGTGCTTGCCTCAATAGACCCAAACGCCGACACTGTCGGCGTTTTTTTGTGCACTGGACGTTACTCACGTGGTGGTATGCCGTTGTAGGCGACTTGCGTTACCATAGGCCTATTGCGTCGAGGATTTGGCGCCAAGTTTTAAGTCATCACGTTGCACCTTCTTAGAGAACTCCATGTCTGACGCCCAAATAGCGCGCGAAGCCGAGCTGCGCCGTACTTTTGCGATTATTTCGCACCCTGACGCCGGCAAAACCACGATCACAGAAAAGATGCTGCTGTTCGGGAATGCCATTCAGCTGGCGGGGTCGGTGAAAAGTAAACGTAATGATCGCCACGCAACGTCCGACTGGATGAAGATGGAGCAGGAGCGCGGTATTTCGGTCACTACCTCCGTGATGCAGTTTCCTTACGGCGGCCGTATTGTCAATCTGCTGGATACGCCGGGTCACGAGGATTTCTCCGAAGATACCTATCGTACCCTGACAGCGGTGGATTCTGCGCTGATGGTCATCGACGGCGCGAAAGGCGTCGAAGATCGCACGATCAAGTTGATGGAAGTATGTCGTTTGCGCACGACGCCCATTCTGACGTTCATCAATAAAATGGATCGCGATATACGCGATCCCATCGAAGTCATGGATGAGGTCGAAACGGTCCTCAATATTCAGTGTGCGCCGATGACGTGGCCGATCGGGATGGGGCGCCATTTCAAAGGGGTGTATCACCTCTACAATGATGTCATCCATCTTTACACGCAAGGGCAAGGCAACCGTATTCCTGAGGATAAGCGAATTGAGGGATTGGATAACCCTGAGGTAGACGCGATCCTGGGCGAGGAGCAAGCCGAAGAGCTTCGCATGGAGGTCGATTTGGTGCGCGGCGCGTCTCACGAATTCGACTTAGAAGCCTATCGTCGTGGTGAACTAACGCCGGTCTATTTTGGTACCGCCATGGGTAACTTTGGCGTGCGTGAAATGTTGGATGGCTTCGTTGAGCATGCGCCATCACCACAACCTCGCGAGACCGATACCCGCGAAGTGACCGCGAAAGACGAGCGATTCACTGGTTTCGTCTTCAAAATTCAAGCCAATATGGATCCGAATCATCGTGACCGCATTGCGTTTCTGCGCGTCTGTTCGGGTAAGTATGAAAAGAACATGAAAATGCGCCATGTGCGCATTGGTAAAGACGTCAAGATCGCCGATGCCCTGACGTTCATGGCCTCGGACCGCTCTCAGGTAGAGGAGGCGTGGCCTGGCGATATCATCGGCTTACATAACCACGGCACGATTCAGATTGGCGATACGTTCACCGTCGGTGAAGATATGCGCTTTACGGGGATCCCTCATTTCGCTCCTGAGCTTTTCAAGCGGGTTCGCCTAAAGGATCCGCTCAAGATGAAAGCGCTGCAAAAAGGCCTGCAGCAGCTCTCTGAAGAAGGCGCTACGCAGGTATTCATGCCGATGGACAACAACGACCTGATTCTGGGTGCCGTGGGTACGCTTCAGTTCGATGTGGTCGCCCACCGTTTGAAAGAGGAGTACAAGGTCGACTGCCTTTACGAGGGCGTCAATGTGCAAACCGCACGCTGGGTCTATTGTGACGACGCGAAAATGCTCGAAGAGTTCAAGCGTAAGGCAAGCGCCAACTTGGCTATCGACGGTGGTGGCTATCTAACCTACATCGCGCCGACGCGGGTCAACCTGCAAATGACCCAGGAGCGCTGGCCAGACATTCGTTTCCAGCCAACCCGCGAGCATTAATATCCGCAAGGGGGATAGATGCTGATAGACGCCCACTGTCATTTGGACGTTGCGGAGTTCGAGACGGACCGTGATGCCGTCATCGCCGCTGCGAAGGCCGTGGGCGTCTGCCGCTTCATCGTGCCTGCGACGGTGCGGCAGCGTTGGCCGCATGTGCTGGCGCTCGGCGAGCGTGACGATGTCCGCACCTGTCTCGGGCTTCATCCTTACTTCATTGAGCATCATCACTCAGATGATTTGACGGCTCTCGAGGCGTTGGTCACCCAGCAGCTCGAGGGGGCGCCTAAGGACCGGCCGGTGGCGATTGGTGAGTGCGGTATCGATGGTCGTTTTACCGATAGTCTGGACGCTCAGTGGCACTACTTCGATGCCCAGCTTTCTATCGCCAAGCGAAGCCGTCTACCGGTCGTGGTTCACTGCGTCAAGGCCAATGACAAAGTCAGTCAGCGGTTGCGCCAACAAGCGTTGCCAAGGGCAGGGCTCGTTCATGCCTTTTCTGGCTCCTACGAACAGGCCGCCAAGTTTTTGGATATGGGCTACATGCTGGGATTGGGGGGGGCGGTGACCTATGAGCGTGCTCAAAAGTTACGCCGCGTAGTGGCAAAATTGCCTGATGATGGGTTCGTGCTGGAAACCGATAGCCCCGATATGCCGTTAAGTGGCGACCAAGGCCAGCGCAACGAACCTTCGCACGTGGCGCAGGTGGCGAAGGTAGTGGCAGAGTTGAGAAAACAGCGCTTCGCAACCGTGGCGGCATTGAGCAGTGCCAACGCCGCCCGGCTGTTTGCATTAGACGATCAGTTCTGAGCAAGCTGAGCGGCTATCTGCTCAGGGTCCAAGCGCTCAATCGGATAGGGAAGCGCCTGCAAGGTAAGAGGTGTTGTCTGCCAATAGACGGTCACGCCGTCTTCCATCACCTTGGTATTCATTACGGCCAGAAGCTCGATGTGCTGATCATCGCTGGTTGCACTGCTGACGACTTCGCCTAACGATTTACCGCTCTCATCCATTAGGGTGGCACCCAGCTCGGGCAGCGAGGCAGTGTGTGCGCGGGCGTGCACGAGGCGCTTCTTGACTTGGCCGCGGAAATGGGCGCGGGCAACAACCTCCTGGCCGGTATAGCACCCTTTCTTGAAACTAATCCCGCCCAACGCTTCCCAATTCAGCATTTGTGGTAGGAACTGGTCCTGCTGAGCGGCCGTGAGCCACGCCAGTCCGCTACGGATATCTGACAGCTTCCAGGCGTTGAGCAATGCCTCGCTGTCTGTCAAGAGATTTTGAGGCTCTTCTTCGAACATGAATAGCCAACGAGGAGACCCTGGGAGGCGTAGCACCGTGCCAGACGTGCTAGTGGCGTGGGTGTAGGGCTGCTCTGGCAACGTCACGCCCAGACAATAGGCCAAGTTTTCGGCTGACTCACTGACGCCTGCGAAAATGATGTTTTGTGCCACTGATAACTCCGCTTTGTAAAAAGCGGCAAATTTGTTCAGGTGTTTGGCCAGATCATTCGCCAGAGAGGCGTCGAGAATCAGCCGATAATGATTCATCTCGAGCCTACACAGCTGTCCGTTGGCCAACATGCGGCCCTTTGGGGTACAAAAACAGGTAAGCGGCGCAAACGAGCCGTTTGCCAATCCCACTTGCGCGCTGGTTTGACCTTGCAAGAATTTCTCCGCATCGGCCCCTTTGATATCCAGTGCAGCATATTGATCCAACCGTACGGCACTAGAGGGCGGCGTCTTCTCCATGGTCATGGTCGCTCCTGAACATTGTGGGTAAGCATCGTCTATCTTTATCAAAATGTGGGCAGACTTGTTGGATTGCAAGGCCTTGACGGCATGCTAGACTCTTCATTCTGTATCAGGTTTGCATAGGTAATGGTCGTTGCCGGTTACCACGACGCAACCTAGGCAAACACTTTTCCTCGAAAGGACGTTCCATGGCAGTTCAATCATTGAGTTTTCAGGGTGTTACCACCGCAGAACAAGTCAACAAAATTACCACCGCTCTGATGATGTTGGATGGCGTCGATAGCGCTGAAGTGGGGCGCTATGGTGCAGAAGTGGAGGGGCGCGCGAAACGAGACGCTCTCATCAAGGCCATTGAAAAACTCAACCTGCGCATCAAGGTATCGTAAATGCACCCGCCTATCGTGGTGATCAGTGAACGAAATAGCGCCTTTCGTCAGCGCGTCGAGGTCAACGGCATGGATGACCTCTTTGCGGACGTGCCCACGGTGGTAGGAGGAGATGAAAGCGCTCCAGATCCCCATGACTATTTTGATATTGCGCTGGGAACCTGCAAGGCGATCACGGTCCAAATGTACGCCAAACGTAAGCAGTGGCCGTTGGAAGGGGTGACCGTCACAGTGCAGCGCGATGACAGCGGCGAACGCCAAGGTCACTACAAGCTGGACGTGACGTTAGAGCTTCATGGCATCAGCGTTCCAGAGCAACGCGCTAAACTGGAGGAGATAAGCCATCGCTGCCCGATCCAACGCCTGATGACCCAGGCGACGATCGAGATAGCCACCCACACCGTGTAGGCCCATTCGCCAATAGGAGCAAAGATGAGCAAGGAATTTCGTCTGCAGTCAAAATTTCAGCCTGCGGGCGATCAGCCTGCGGCCATCCGCGGGTTGATTAGCGGTTTGGAATCCGGACTTGCCCATCAGACGCTGCTTGGTGTCACCGGTTCGGGTAAAACCTTCACTATGGCCAACGTGGTTCAGCAGTTGCAACGACCCACGATCGTCATGGCGCCCAACAAAACGCTAGCAGCCCAGCTTTACGGGGAGTTCAAGTCGTTCTTTCCTGATAACGCCGTCGAGTACTTCGTTTCGTATTACGACTACTACCAGCCAGAGGCCTACGTGCCTTCTTCAGATACGTTCATCGAGAAAGACGCTTCGATCAATGACCATATCGAGCAGATGCGCTTGTCCGCTACTAAAGCCCTGTTAGAGCGTCGGGATGCGCTGATCGTCGTTTCCGTATCGGCGATCTATGGTTTGGGGGACCCCGATCAGTACTTGAAGATGCGTCTTCATTTTACACGCGGTGAACTGATCGATCAGCGTGCGTTTTTGCGCCGTTTGGCCGAGCTTCAGTACACCCGTAATGATATGGATTTCCGTCGCGGTACCTACCGCGTGCGGGGCGATGTCATCGATATTTTTCCAGCGGACTCGGACGAAGAGGCGGTGCGCGTCGAGCTGTTCGACGACGAAATCGACTCTATTCGTTTGTTTGACCCGCTGACCGGCGATGTTCGTGGTCAAGTACCTCGCATGACGATCTACCCGAAGTCCCACTACGTGACGCCCCGAGAAACCATTCTTGAAGCTATCGACGCCATCAAAGCCGAGCTCAAAGAGCGCTTGGAGTGGCTGCGTCATCACGAGCGTCTGGTAGAGGCTCAGCGGCTAGAGCAGCGAACGCTCTACGACATCGAGATGATGCTCGAATTGGGCTACTGCAACGGGATTGAAAACTACTCGCGCTACCTCTCAGGCCGTGCTCCTGGCGAGCCGCCTCCCACGTTTTTCGACTACTTGCCGGATGATGCGCTGCTGTTTATCGACGAGTCACACGTCAGCGTGCCTCAAGTGGGAGGGATGTACAAAGGCGACCGTTCGCGTAAAGAAACGCTGGTGGAGTATGGATTTCGCTTGCCGTCCGCGTTGGATAACCGGCCGATGAAGTTCGAGGAGTGGGAGGCGATCTCACCCCAAACGATTTTCGTGTCGGCGACACCTGGGCCTTACGAGGCCGAGCACGCAGGTCAAATCGTCGAGCAGGTCGTGCGACCAACGGGCTTGTTGGATCCGCAGATCGAAGTGCGCCCGGCCAGTTCGCAGGTGGACGACCTGCTGTCGGAGATTGGCTTACGTAACGCCGTTGGCGAGCGCGTGCTGGTGACAACGCTGACCAAGCGCATGGCGGAAGACCTGACGGATTACCTCGACGAGCACGATATCCGGGTGCGCTACCTGCACTCCGATATCGATACGGTCGAGCGTGTCGAGATCATCCGAGACCTGCGGCTGGGTAAGTTCGATGTCCTGGTGGGTATCAACCTGCTTCGGGAAGGGTTGGACATTCCTGAGGTATCGCTGGTCGCCATTTTGGATGCCGACAAAGAAGGCTTCCTGCGCGCTGAACGCTCGTTGATCCAAACCATTGGTCGTGCCGCACGCAATGCCAACGGCAAGGCGATTCTGTACGGTGATCGAATCACCGATTCCATGCGTAAAGCGATCGATGAGACCGAGCGACGCCGTGCCAAACAGATGGCGCATAATGAAAAGCATGGTATTACGCCCACAACGGTCACGCGCTCCGTGGCGGACATCCTCGAAGCGGCCCAAACGCCGGGTAAAAAGGGCAATCGCCGTAAGGGTAGCGAGCGTAAAGTGGCTGAGCCATCAGGCGGATACGATGTGGCGTCCATGAACCAGCAGGAGCTTCTGGCCGCCATCAGCAAGATCGAAGATGCCATGTTCGAAGCAGCGCAAAACCTGGAGTTCGAAGAGGCTGCCCGGCTCCGCGACCAGCTGCATCAAATGAAAGAAAAACAGCTGGCGCTAGGATAACCGATGCCCGAAGGTCCCGAGATCCGCCGAGCGGCGGATCGCATTGAAAAGCAGATTGGTGGAAAAATTCTCGAGGATGCCTGGTTCGCCTTTCCCGAGCTTGCCAGTCAAGCCAGCTCGCTGATCGGTGTCAGGGTGTCGGCAGTGGACTCGTGGGGAAAAGCCATGCTGATTCGGTTTGCCGACCGTCGTGTGCTTTACTCGCACAACCAGCTTTATGGCGTATGGAAACTGCATGCTGACGACAAGCCACCCAATACGTCGCGCTCCTTACGAGTTCGTTTGGTGGCGGAAGGGCGTGCTGCCAGTTTATACAGTGCTTCTGACGTTTCGCTTTGGGAAGAGGACAGGCTGGCGCATCATCCGTTTTTATCCCGTTTAGGACCTGACTTGCTGAGCCAGCAAGTCAGTGCTGCCGACGTAGAGCAACGTCTTTTGTTACCGGCGTTTAGGCGCAGAAGTTTGGGAGCACTACTGCTCGACCAGGGGCTGGTCGCCGGCCTGGGTAACTACTTACGTTCTGAGATTCTGTTTTTTTCCCAGTTGCATCCCAAGCAGCGTCCTTGTGACCTCACGAGTGAGCAGCTAGCGGTGTTGTCGTCGCGCATCATCGATATTACCCGCACGGCTTACCGAACAGCAGGTGTCACCAATCAGGACGCGTGGATCGAACAAGCCGTTGCCTCTGGTGAGTCTCGCCGCCAATGGCGGTTCAGCGTGTTCGAGCGTGCCGGATTATCGTGCCACCGCTGTGGTTATGTGATTGAGCGTACGACAATAGGGTCACGGCGACTCTATTGGTGCCCTCGGTGTCAGCCACCTCCATCGCCGTAAATTTTATACCGTTATCTCAATTTTGATGATTCATAATCCTACCAAAGAGCTAAGTGAACAAAGCGCGTAGCCCACTGGATTGGCTGCCGCCTTGGGCCTCAATACGGTATACTTCCCGCACACTTAGACGGCCGCCAAGGCTGCAGCCTAGACGTTAACCGAGGAGCTGTTAATCCATGACCGTGATTCGCCAGGACGACGTGATCCAAAGCGTTGCCGATGCTCTGCAGTACATCTCTTACTACCATCCCAAAGATTTCATTGACGCCATGGCGGCGGCCTACGAGCGGGAAGAGAACCCGGCAGCCAAAGATGCCATCGCACAGATTTTGATCAATTCCCGCATGTGCGCTACGGGTCACCGCCCGATTTGCCAAGACACCGGCATCGTGACGGTCTTCGTACATGTGGGCATGAACGTCACATGGGACGCCGAGATGAGCCTTGACGACATGGTCAACGAAGGCGTGCGTCGTGCATACCAGTTGCCGGATAACGTATTGCGAGCCTCGGTTCTGGCCGATCCGGACGGCAAGCGTCAAAACACCAAAGACAACACGCCCGCCATCATCCACCATAAAATCGTGCCGGGCGATAAAGTCGACATCCATGTGGCCGCGAAGGGAGGCGGTAGCGAAGCAAAATCGAAATTCGCCATGCTTAACCCTTCCGACAGCGTAGTCGATTGGGTAATGGAGCAGCTTCCCAAAATGGGGGCGGGCTGGTGCCCACCGGGCATGCTGGGTATTGGGATTGGTGGCACCGCTGAAAAAGCGATGGAGATTGCCAAAGAAGCGCTGCTCGACCCTATCGATATCCAAGAACTACAGGCTCGCGGTGCCAGCAACCGTGCCGAAGAGCTGCGTCTCGAGCTATTCGACAAGGTGAACAAGAGTGGTATCGGCGCGCAGGGGCTGGGGGGCTTGACCACCGTGCTGGATATCAAAGTCAAAGATTACCCCACCCACGCGGCGAACAAGCCAGTGGCGATCATTCCCAACTGTGCCGCTACCCGCCACGCCCATTTCACGCTGGACGGATCCGGCCCTGTGGCCTTACCGGCGCCTAAGCTCGAAGACTGGCCGGAAATTACCCGTGAAGCGGGCGACAACGTGAAGCGTGTCAATCTGGATACCGTCACCCCCGAGGAAGTGAAAACCTGGCAGCCTGGCGACACGCTGTTATTGAACGGTAAACTGCTCACGGGCCGTGATGCGGCTCACAAGCGCATGGTCGATATGATCGCCAAAGGCGAGCCGCTGCCTGTCGATATGAAAGGTCGTTTCATCTACTACGTTGGGCCGGTCGATCCGGTGGGTGACGAGGTGGTCGGCCCGGCTGGCCCTACGACGGGGACGCGAATGGACAAATTTACCCGTACGATGTTGGAGGAGACGGGGCTATTGGGCATGGTGGGTAAGGCCGAGCGTGGTCAAGCTGCCATCGAGGCGATTCGTGATAACCAAGCCGTCTATCTCATGGCGGTGGGTGGCTCTGCCTACTTAGTGGCGCAGGCCATCAAGAAATCGCGGGTCGTAGGGTTCGAGGACCTAGGAATGGAAGCCATCTACGAATTCGAAGTGGAAGACATGCCCGTTACCGTTGCGGTGGATAGCCAAGGCACATCGGTGCACCAGACCGGTCCGGCCAAATGGAAAGAGATCATTGCTGAAAAAGCGTGATAGGCTGATGCAATAGACGTTGTATCACGACAGGAGCCCCGTTTTAGCGGGGCTCCTGTGTATGGAGCGACGTCGTGAGACCTAACGGATGTTGAGGAATAGCCCATGACCTCTTGGTTGCTAGGGACAGGGATTATGTTGATTCACGTGCTGGGTATGATCTCGGCCGTGATGGCTCTGATGTCGAGTCGCACGTCACAAGGTGCAGTCGCGTGGATCATTTCATTACTGACGTTTCCCTACGCCGCAGTCCCTGCCTACTGGCTATTTGGTCGTCCACGTTTTTATGGTTATGTGACCGCAAGAGGCGCTCGCGATTCGGTACTGCGCCGGGTGCTCGTACGTTATAGGCATAACGTAAAACCTCACGTTGCACACTCTAACAATACCGACATACAGGCCGTCGAGCAGTTGGCCATGATGCCGTTGACGAAGGGCAATAGCACCAAGCTTTTGATCGATGGCAAAGCAACGTTCGAGAGTTTGTTCCAAGGTATCGAACAAGCGCAGGACTACCTGCTCATCCAGTTCTTCATCGTCCGTGACGACGAGTTGGGTCGACAGCTCCTTCGACAATTGAGCGCGGCGGCCAAGCGAGGAGTGCGCGTCTATTTTCTGTATGACGAAATTGGCAGCCGTAAACTCAACGACAGCTACTTTAACGAGTTGAGAGAAAGCGGCGTCGAAGTATCGCCATTCCGTTCGTCACGCGGACTCAAACACCGTTTCCAGCTCAATTTCCGAAACCATCGCAAGATTGCTGTAGTAGATGGTAAGCAAGGGTGGATTGGCGGCTTCAATGTGGGGAACGAGTATCTAGGTAAGAGCGCCAAACATGGCCCTTGGCGAGATACCCATTTAAACGTGCAAGGCCCTTGCGTGTTGGGATTACAAGAAGCCTTTTGGGAAGATTGGCACTGGGCAACGGGAGACGTCATTACCTTGAACTGGCATGCAGAGTGCCACCCACAGCAAGATCAGCAAGTAGTCATCGTGCCTTCTGGCCCAGCCGACAAGCAGGATACCGCAGGGTTACTCGTACAGCAGCTGATCCATAGTGCCAATCACCGCTTTTGGGTTACAAGTCCCTATTTCGTACCCGATCAAGGCGTACAAGACTCGCTACGACTAGCCGCCATGCGTGGTGTTGATGTACGTGTGATGATTCCAGAACGGCCAGATCATTTACTGGTGTTTCTTTCCGCCTTTTCGTTTTTGCCTGACATGTTAAGAGCAGGCGTAAAAATATACCGTTATCAGCCTGGGTTCTTGCACCAAAAGATCATGCTCATCGATGACTCTTCAGCAACAGTCGGTACAGTAAACTTAGATAATCGTTCGTTTCGGCTAAATTTTGAGATTACGGCATTCGTGCCAAGTGCTGATTTTGCTGCCGATGTGGCCACCATGTTAGAAACCGATTTTGCAAGGTGTCGCCGTGTAACGCTCGATGAAGTGAGCCAGCGACCTATGTGGAAAAAGGTCGTTTCTCGCGCTGCTTATTTAATGGCCCCCGTGCAATAGAGTCTCAGCGTCACCAACGGACGAAACTCTCAACGAACAAACAATAGGAGACATGGGTGAACCTAGAAACAAAATGGCTGGAAGACTTTGTCGCCCTTGCAAACACTCGGAGTTTTTCAGCCTCTGCTCGACAGCGCCATGTCACCCAGCCCGCGTTCAGTCGGCGTATCAGGGCCTTGGAGCAGGCCGTTGGCGTCACCCTGGTGGATCGATCCACCACCCCCATTGGGTTGACCTCAGAAGGGCAACTCTTTTTGGTGACTGCACGCAATTTAGTCGAACAGCTTAATGAATCGCTGAGTCATTTACGCGGCTTGTCGATTGCCAACGAAGCGCTGGACATCGTCGCGGCGCATTCGCTCGCGCTGAGTTTCTACCCCCCCTGGATCTCAAGACTGCAAAAAGGGCTGGGGGAGTTGCCGACGCGCTTGGTCGCCATGAATGTCGGTGAAGCCATTCATGTGCTGCGCGAGGGTAACTGCGACCTGATGCTGGCCTACTACGACCCTTTCGCGACGATGCAGTTAGATGCAGAGGTCTTTCCATCATTCTCCATCGGTAAGGTCAAGATGTTGCCCGTCTCGCTACCTGATACGCAGGGTAAGCCGCTATTTTCGCTGCAGCGTGATAGCTCGATTCCTTATTTGGCTTATACCCAAGGGGCCTTTCTAGGCCGCAGCGTGCGCATGCTGCTGAAAAATGACCCATTACGAATGAAACTTCGAACCGTTTATGAGACGGCGATGGCCGAAGGTTTGAAGGGCATGGTATTACAAGGCGTTGGTGTTGCTTGGATACCTGATTTTTGTATACGCGACGAGTTAAAAACCGGCAAGCTCGTGAGAGCTGGGGATGAGAGTTGGGATATACCGCTAGAAATACGTCTCTATCGCTGTTCGCTAGTGCACAAGCCGGGGGTAGAGCGGCTGTGGCGGCAGATGATGAAACTGCCGCGTGATTTCTTGCAGGCCTAAACGTGTAGCTCTAAAGAGAGCCAAAATCTGCGGGCAGGCCGAGGAAGTTTTGGATAATGAAAAAATGGTCTTCAAAGAGGCTTTCGGGCTCCAGGTCGGCAAGCGCCACCCAGCGTGCGTGATCGCCGCCCTTGACGGGTTTAAGGCGGGGCAACTGCTGGTCGGGCCGCAAAGCAAAGTAAAACGCCTCGGCCAACGTGCGACCTCGCCAGCTGCGGTGTGGCTCATCGAACAGCCGCTGACCCTTTAGCGAGCCTTTCAAAACGGGCTCTGGTACTTTCAGCCGGAGCCGTTCGCGAAGTTCACGCAAGCAAGCATCTAGCAAACGCTCATGGGGGTTGATGAAACCACCGGGGAGGGCGAACAATCCTTTGCCCGGCGCCGCCGTACGCTTGACTAACAGCACATGACCCGACTGAACGACAACAGCGTTCACCGTGACGAAAATAGGCGGATAGGGTGCCTGGGACCAGGCGTGACGATATTGGTCTAGAAGCTGCTGCTCTTCCAGCAGCCGATGGTAAGCATTTCCTTTGCAAAAATCTCTGACGCTCTCTACGACGCCGGGTGGCAAGTCATGGTAAGCACCGGTACTCAAGTAGTCATCGGTAGAGCCAGGGGAACGAAACAGCCGCTCACGAATGTGACTAGCTGAAATACCTTCGACCAACGGGACACTGACGGAC
The DNA here is from genome assembly GCF_022348105.1 of Halomonas sp. MMH1-48. Taxonomy (NCBI): domain Bacteria; kingdom Pseudomonadati; phylum Pseudomonadota; class Gammaproteobacteria; order Oceanospirillales; family Halomonadaceae; genus Halomonas; species Halomonas sp. MMH1-48. The sequence continues at coordinate 71,571 of NZ_JAKRFL010000001.1, read as the reverse complement.
TCCCACTGGGGGAAAAGCGAGAGATAGTAGCTTGATTGGCCGCGACTCGCACCAATGAGCCCAATACGCGGTAAGCGTGCATTGGCGGGGGTAGCCAGATGGCGCACCTTGCGCTGTACGTCTCTCACCCACACATCATCATTATAAAGCGCATCCAACAGGGGAGTGATTTCAAGCCGCTGATTGTCCGCATCGTCAAATCCTGAGCGAAGCATCGATTGGCGCTCATTGAAATGCCAGGGATTGCGTAACGACCGTGCTTGCCAGGATGAGCCCACCATGACGATCACTTGGCGCGCTTTTTTGAGCGCTTCTCGAATAATGGCCAGATGCCCCAAGTGGGGTGGCTGAAATCGACCTATGAACACTAAGCAATCAAAGTCGTAAGATGTGGCAGATCGGGCTGCATCTGAGTTCATCGCATTTCCTGATTGCGGAAAATGAAGAATAGAGCGGTGCCATTATGATCGCCACCCTACATCCCTGCAATGCAATCATGACTGCGCTCAACGCTTTGATTAGGTATGCTTATTCATTCGTTGTCAGACCGGCGTTGCAAAAGAACGCTATACACTGCGTTGAAGGGAAACACTATGATTAAAAAGACACTCACGTTTTGGTGGAACGTGGTTCAGGATGCAACGTCGTTATGGCTCGAGCGCAATGCGTTCAGTTATGCCGGATCATTGGCATTTTATACGCTGTTTTCGCTCGCACCGACGGTTATCATTGCCGTTACCGTGATTGGTGTGGTGTTAGGAGAAGAGGCCGCCCAGGGCCAAATTGTCGCCCAATTACAAGGCACTTTAGGAGTGGATGCGGCCTTGGCGATCGAGCAAGCCGTGGCGCAATCGCGCATTGAAGAGTCGGGTATCCTGCCGACCTTACTTGGCTTTATTGCGTTACTCGTCGGTGCCACGACCGTCTTTGCCCAGATGCAGTTCTCGCTCAATACCATTTGGGGAGTGACCGCTAAACCGACCAGTAACAGTGCATTTATTTTCATCAAAAACCGACTGCTCTCGTTGACCGTCGTACTTTCGATTGGCTTTATTCTGCTCGTCTCGCTTGTGCTCGGTGTCATGCTCAGAGGTATGCTTCACGCTGCTAATGACCTTCTCCCTTTCGCGAGTCTACTGACGACGACCGCAGAGTCTTTGATTTCACTGGCCATGGTCGCTTTACTCTTTGCCACTATCTTTAAAGTACTGCCGGATGTCGTGTTACGCTGGCAGGATGTATTGATTGGCGCTGTCGTCACTGCCGTGCTTTTCACCATTGGGCGCAGCGTGATTGCGATCTACTTGGCTTATACCGCGACGGCGTCGACCTATGGAGCGGCGGGGTCCGTCGTCATGATTCTTTTGTGGGTGTACTATAGCTCGCTTATTTTGCTGTTTGGTGCTGCTTTTACGCGCTCGCTGCTGTTACGCCGTGGACGTCCGCTAGTGCCACGCAATAGCGCCGTACTGGTCAAGCGAGAACTGCTTTGATGTTAAGGAGTGGACGATGGCTCAATGCTGTGTACGTGCATTCGTAACGGGAAAAGTGCAGGGCGTCTGGTATCGCCGTGCTACTCAAGAGCAAGCACTCTTGAGAGGCGTCACCGGCTATGCGAAAAACTTGCCTGATGGTCGTGTGGAAGTGCTCATGTGTGGCCAGGTTGCGGCTGTCTCAGAGCTTGGTCAATGGCTATGGCAAGGTCCACAAGGGGCGCAGGTCACTCATGTCACGCTGGAGACACTCGAGAACCAACACGCCCCTGACCACTTCTCGACCTACTAGATACGTGCTACTGGCACTGGGTGAAAAAGTTAGTGAGCCTCGGTTTGCCAAGCGCGGATATTGTCGGCAGTGAGGCCAACGATGTTTTGCCGTGCTTCAGGCGTTATCCAAGCGTTGTGAGGCGTTACGATCAAATTGAGCGGTTCTGCTTTTGCCAGAGCATCGAGGAGCGGATGCCCGTCTTTGGGCGGCTCGGTAGGCAGCACATCGACCGCTAACCCACCAATGTCCCCGTTACGAAGGGCCTCGAGCGCCGCCACTTCGTCGATGATGCCGCCACGGGCACAGTTGACGATCAAGAGTGACGGCTTGGCCTTGGCAAGACGCTCCTTGTTGAGAAGGTGTTTCGTAGCCTCGTTCAGCGGACAGTGTAGGCTGATGACGTCGGCGGTGGGCAGCAGTTCGTCCAAGGACGGCCGCTGATCGTTGTGCTCATTGCCGGGTCGGGCGGCAAACGTGACCTGCATACCAAAGGCTTCGGCTAAACGTGCCACTTCAGACCCCAGTTCCCCTTGGCCGACCATGACCAGTTGCTTGCCAGACAACTGCAGTGTGGGATGTTCCTGCAAGCAGAAAAAGTCACTGTCCTGCCATTTTCCATCGGCAATGTCCGCTTGATAGCGGGGGAGGCGATTGGCCAATGACAGCATGAGCATGAGGGTATGTTGCGAGACACTGGCTGTGCCATAGGCCGAGACGTTCTTGACGGCGATGTTATGCGCTTTAGCGGCCTCCAGATCGATGTTGTTCAGCCCAGTGGCCAGCACACAAATGAGTCGCAACGAAGGTAGCTGAGCGAGCGTGTCGGCGTCGAGTTTGACCTTGTTGACGATCGCGATCTCTGCTTCGACCAAGCGTTCACGAGCTTGCGTCGTGGTGCTCTGCTGATGGATCTCTAAGTGCGTGACAGCGTTACGAATCGCCGTCAAATCGATGTCTGGGCCAAGGCTTTGGGCATCCAGTATGACCGCGTTGGGCATTGCATGTTCTCCATTCATTGCCGAAAGCCGCTTGGCCTTGCTCGGCAGGGGGCACAAAAGGGTATAATGACCGCTCTATCGACCGCAGTCTTGGAATTTATCCTGGCAGGCCACATATTGTCAGCCTGGTAACGTCGGGTGAACCGCGATACCGACAAGACGAAACCTGTTGGAGTTGAGCTTTTTCAGGAGCCATCAACATGCCCATCTATGAGTACGAGTGCAAGGCCTGCGGCCATCGCATGGAAAAACTTCAGAAAATTAGCGCAGATCCGTTAAAAAGCTGCCCTGCATGTCAGCAAGATGATCTGGAGCGCTTGGTCTCTGCAGCCGGGTTCCGCTTAGCGGGTGGCGGTTGGTACGAAACTGATTTCAAGACAGGCAGCAAAAAGAATCTTGCTGCTGAAGGACAAGCTTCCGGTAGCGCGAAAAGCGATGCCAGCAGCACGTCAACAAACAAAGGCGCCGCGGCATAGCCGCGGCTGTCAGGGCCATGGCCCAAGACAACTTAATTGCCACGAAACAGAACAGGATGTGACATGCGCAGCCATTATTGCGGCCAGCTTAACGAAACATTGGTGGATCAAACGGTCACCGTTTGCGGTTGGGTTCACCGCCGTCGTGACCACGGTGGGGTTATTTTTCTCGACATGCGCGACCGTGACGGTATCGCCCAGTTCGTCGTCGACCCCGATACCGCCGAGGCGTTTGCTAATGCCGATCGTGCTCGCAGTGAATACGTTCTGCGCATCACTGGCCGCGTTCGGCTGCGCCCCGAAGGCACTCAGAACCCCAACATGCCCACCGGCATGATCGAAGTGCTGGCAAAAGACGTCGAGGTGCTCAATACCGCCGCAACGCCGCCTTTCCAGCTCGACGAGCATGGCAAAGTTGGTGAAGAAGTGCGTTTGAAGCATCGCTATATCGATTTACGTCGGCCCGATATGATCGAGAAACTGCGTCTTCGTTCGCGTATTTCACATAGCGTTCGTGCCTACCTGGAAAACCAAGGGTTCTTGGACATCGAAACGCCGGTACTGACCCGTGCCACACCTGAAGGCGCGCGAGACTATCTGGTACCTAGCCGCACCCATGCAGGCAGCTTCTTTGCGCTGCCGCAGTCCCCCCAGCTGTTCAAGCAGCTGTTGATGGTGGCGGGTTTCGATCGCTACTACCAAATTGCCAAGTGTTTCCGTGACGAGGACCTGCGTGCTGACCGTCAGCCGGAGTTTACGCAGATCGATATCGAAGCCTCTTTCGTGGAAGAGAACGACATCATGGGCATTACCGAAGCCATGATTCGTCAGTTGTTCCAGGAAGTGTTGAGCGTCGAACTTCCCGAGTTCCCGCGCATGACCTGGCATGAAGCCATGGACCGCTTTGGTTCCGACAAGCCCGACCTGCGTATTCCGCTGGAGCTGACGGATGTCGATGACCTCATGAAGCAGGTGGATTTCAAGGTCTTTTCCGGCCCGGCCAGCGCAGACGACGGTCGTGTGGCGGCGCTCAAAGTGCCGGGTGGCGCCAAGCTTTCTCGTAAAGAGATCGATGAATACACCAAGTTCGTGGGTATTTATGGTGCGAAAGGCCTGGCGTGGATCAAGATCAACGAACGTGCCAAAGGGCTGGATGGCTTGCAGTCGCCGATCGTCAAGTTCATGGAGAACGTCGTCGAAGAGCTGCTGGACCGTGTGGGGGCCGAGGATGGCGACATCATCTTCTTCGGTGCCGACAAAGCGCGTATCGTCAATGAAGCCATTGGTGCGCTGCGCGTCAAGCTCGGGGCCGATCTTGACCTCTACACCCAGGCGTGGGCGCCCCTGTGGGTCGTTGACTTCCCCATGTTCGAAGCCGACGACAATGGCCGCTTAAGCCCGCTTCATCACCCGTTTACGGCACCGTCTTGTTCGCCGGAAGCGTTGAAGGCCGACCCGGCCAAAGCGCTCTCCCGCGCTTACGACATGGTGCTTAATGGTACGGAACTTGGCGGTGGCTCTATCCGTATCCATGACCAAACCATGCAGAGCACCGTGTTCGAGATTTTGGGTATTGGGCAAGAAGAAGCGCAAGAGAAGTTCGGCTTCTTGCTGGATGCGCTGCAGTACGGCGCACCGCCCCACGGCGGCCTTGCCTTTGGTTTGGATCGTCTGGTCATGCTCATGGCGGGCGCAAAAACCATTCGTGAAGTCATTGCCTTCCCGAAAACGCAAAGTGCGGCTTGTTTGATGACCGACGCCCCGGGTGAGGTCAGCGCTGACCAGCTCAAAGAGCTCAACATTCGCTTGCGCCAAAAAGTAAAGGCGGATGCTGCGGGCGAATAAGATCGCCTTATCGCATTGACGAGTCAAACACCGACGCGCCAGCGTCGGTGTTTTTGTTTCAGGTAGTACTAAAGGAAGAGGGCGAAGAGAAGTGTCCATGGACGAAAGACAGCCCCCTGCGACGATTAGAATTCTGGGGATCGATCCAGGTTCCAGGATCACCGGGTATGGAGTGATTGACCTAGTAGGGATGAAGCCACGCTATGTAGCCAGCGGCTGCATTCGAACGGCTGAGGGAGCGCTAGAGCAGCGCCTGGCTCAGATTTATGCAGGGATTGGCGAGGTGATAGGGCTTCATCGCCCCGATGCCGTCGCCGTCGAGCGGGTGTTTATGGCCAAAAATGCAGACTCCGCGCTGAAACTCGGTCAAGCCCGTGGAGCGGCGCTGGTCTGCCTAGCGAACCATGGATTAAGCATTGCCGAGTACGCAGCGCGGCAGATCAAACAGGCGGTAACCGGGCAAGGGGGAGCCGATAAAAGCCAAGTTCAGCACATGGTCACTACGCTGCTTGGCCTATCGGACACCCCCCAAGCGGATGCTGCCGACGCGCTGGCGATTGCCTTGACACACGCCTATGCAGGGAGTGCGCTCGTCATGGCGACGCCATCTCGCAGTAAACGCCGCGCTACCGGTCGTTGGCGGCTTTAGGGTTACTGGTCATCTGTACAGAGTAGCTTTATAGTGACCGCTACTTCGAATGGCTGTGAGGCAAAGGATGATTGGACGTTTGACGGGCTTATTGCTGGAAAAACAGCCGCCGTGGATGGTGGTTGACGTTCACGGGGTAGGTTACGAGCTCGAAGCCTCAATGAACACCTTCGTGGCGCTGCCAGCCCCTGGCGAGCAGGTGATGCTATATACCCATCTGACAATACGTGACGATGCCCATTTGCTTTATGGCTTTGGACGCGAGCATGAACGGGCATTATTTCGTGCGCTAATCAAAGTCAACGGCGTCGGCCCCAAGCTCGCCTTGGCGATTCTATCCGGTATGGATGAAGACGCTTTTATGCGCTGCGTGCGAGACGACGACAGCAAAGCACTGACGAAGCTGCCAGGAGTGGGTAAAAAAACGGCGGAGCGTTTGATCATCGAAATGCGCGACCGCTTTCCGGATTGGGAGCAGGGCAGTCATGCTCCCCTCGCTTTAGAAGCTACCAGTGGACGAGCCGCGCCTAGAGACCATTTGGCAGACGCAGAAGCCGCTCTCGTCAGCCTGGGTTATAAGTTGACCGAGGCGGCCAAAATGCTCGCCGATGTTGATCCGAACCAGAGCACCGAAGCCCTCATCAAAGCCGCATTGACCAAGCGAATGTCTGGTTGAGCTGTACGGGTATCATGAGTACGCCTTGGTAAGCACTCCAGAAGAGTCACTATGTTAGAACACGACCGATTAATTGCCGCCGAGCCCGAGCAAGGCGAAGTGCGCATCGACCATGCGATTCGTCCCAAGCACCTCAAGGATTATATTGGCCAGCCACGGGTGCGCGAGCAGTTGGAGATTTTCATTGGGGCGGCACGGCTGCGCGAGGAGAGTCTGGACCACACCCTGGTCTTCGGCCCGCCAGGGTTGGGCAAAACGACGCTCGCAAACATCATTGCCACCGAAATGGGCGTCGGGTTGAAATCGACGTCTGGTCCGGTGCTCGAGCGCGCCGGCGACCTTGCCGCCATGCTCACGAATCTCGAGCCTGGCGATGTGCTGTTCATCGATGAAATCCACCGCCTCTCTCCCGTGGTAGAGGAAGTTCTGTATCCGGCGATGGAGGATTTTCAACTCGATATCATGATCGGTGAAGGCCCCGCAGCGCGATCCATCAAGCTGGATCTCCCAAAGTTCACACTGGTAGGTGCCACGACACGAGCAGGACTGCTCACGTCTCCGCTACGCGACCGCTTTGGCATCGTGCAACGCCTCGAATTTTATAACCTCGAAGAGCTAACCGAAATCGTCGCGCGCTCCGCCCGTTTGCTTGGCGTGGAAACCAGCCGTGAAGGGGCCATCGAAGTCGCCCGGCGCTCTCGTGGGACGCCTCGTATTGCCAATCGGTTGCTGCGCAGGGTACGCGACTACGCCGACATCAAGGGCGACGGCGTGGTGGACGTGACGCTCGCCGATGCGGCACTCAATATGCTAAACGTCGATCATCACGGGTTGGATCATATGGACCGACGCCTGCTGCTGGCCATGATCGACAAGTTCGATGGCGGTCCGGTCGGGGTCGACTCACTGTCTGCCGCCATTGGCGAAGAGCGCGATACCATCGAAGACGTTATCGAGCCGTATTTGATTCAGCAAGGCCTAATGATGCGTACCCCCAGGGGACGCGTGGTTACCCGCCAAGCTTGGTTGCACTTCGACCGCGTGCCCCACGAGCATTCGATCAATGCCGAGGGAGAGCGTCGACCATGAGCGAAACATTTAGCATCCCCGTGCGGGTTTATATGGAAGATACTGACGCGGGGGGAATTGTCTACTACGTTAACTACTTGAAGTTTATGGAGCGTGCACGCAGTGAGTGGTTGAGAGATTTAGGCCTCGACCAGCAAACGCTGCTAGACGAAGGTACGCAGCTAGTGGTATACCGCATGGCCTGTCACTATGCCAAACCGGCCCGGTTAGATGAGGCGCTCACGGTGACGGCCAGCATCGCGGAGCAGGGACGCTGCCGAATGACTTTCGCGCAGCAGGTTTTTCGTGAAAAGGAACTCTTGTGCTCTGCCACAGTCGAGATAGCCTGCTTGCACGCAGCAACACTGCGCCCCAAAGCGTGGCCATCATCACTTAACACCGTATCCCGTCGATAACGACACTAATTGATTGAAGAGGGCAACTGTGAACGATAACGCCATGTCCATTCCCCACTTGATAATGAGCGCCAGCACGGTCGTACAGCTGGTCATGTTGCTGCTCGTGGTGGGGTCAATTCTCTCGTGGGTGGTGATTTTTCAGCGCAGTATCGCGCTACGACGAGCCAAGCAGGAGTACAACCAGTTCGAAGAGTCGTTTTGGTCTGGCGTTGACTTGAACGAACTCTACCGTGAGATTCCTGCGGACGATCCTCGGCACGGCGCAGAGCATATTTTTCAAGCTGGTTTTCGTGAGTTCAATCGCTTGATGCCCAAGACTCGCAGTGCTGACACCGTACTCGAAGGCGTTCAACGCAGCATGCGCGTTGCCTGGTCGCGGGAAGAGGATCGTCTGACTCAGCATCTCGTGTTCTTGGCAACGGTCGCCTCTGCCAGTCCCTATATCGGCCTATTTGGCACGGTGTGGGGCATCATGGGGTCGTTCCAGTCGCTCTCCATGACGCAACAAGCCACGCTCGCCACGGTGGCCCCCTGGATTGCAGAGGCGCTGATTGCCACCGCCATGGGGCTCTTCGCTGCGATTCCCGCCGTTATTTTTTATAACCGTCTCTCCAACAATGCGTCCCGCCTACTGGGCAAATACGAAGACTTTGCTGAGGAGTTTCACGCCATTTTGCATCGTAATCTGCAAGGGCGTGACGGCAAACCTAGCGCTGGTTAAGGGAGTCTGCCATGCAAGGTCCGTTCAATCGTAGTGGCAAAAGCAAGCCGATGGGGGAAATCAATGTCGTCCCCTTCATCGACGTCATGCTCGTGCTGTTGGTCATCTTTATGATTACCGCTCCTATGCTGACGCAGGGTGTTCAGGTCGACCTTCCACAGGTCACCTCCGAGCCTATTGAGACGCAGGAAGATAATGACCCGATCATCATCTCAGTCGATCGAGAGGGCGGCTACTTCATTACGTTGGGTGAGGACTCGACGGCCGTGACGCTCGACGAGATGTCGGAAAGGGTCGTGGCCATTCTGCAGCGCCGCCCGGGAACACCGGTCATGGTGAGGGGTGACCGCAATGTACCCTATGGCCAGATCGTTCTTCTGATGAGCACGCTGCAGCGCTCGGGTGTCGCCAACGTGGGGCTGCTTTCCGAGCCGCCGCAAGATGGTTAAGGGCGAGTCGCACATGGCTGTGAAACCACCGCGTGACCCTCAAGACGTTGGCTATACGTGGCCGACGATTTTGGCCATTGCCGTGCACCTGCTCGTCATCGTGTTTAGCTTGATAAAGCTACCCAGTATGACGGCCGAGCCTGACTCCTCTTCGATCGTACAAGCGACGTTCGTGAGCACGGAAACGTTTACCGATCAGGCTCAGCAAGTCACCGAGCAGCAGGCGGCTATGAACAGTGCCACTGAGCCTGAAACGCCCGATCCAGAACCGCCCAGCGAAGAGCCCTCTGCAGAGGAGCAGGCCGCCGCCGAAGCCCAGCGACAAGCGGAGGCCGAAGCGGCTGAACAAGCCCGCGCCCTCGAACAAGCGCAAGCAGAGGCCGAAGCCGAGGCGCAGCGTCGTGCTGAAGAGGCTGAACGGTTGGCCGAACAGCAGGCAGCCGAAGCTCAGGCTCGCGAAGCCGAAGCGCAGCGTGCTCGCGAAGAAGCAGAAGCCCAGCGTCAGCGAGAGGTGGAAGCAGAGCGTGCACGAGCGGAAGCGGAGGCTCAGCGTCAGCGTGAGGCCGAGGAGCAGCGCCAACGCGAGGAAGAAGCTCAACGTCAGCGCGAGGCGGAAGAGCAGCGTGCTCGCGAAGAGGAGGCTAGACGTCAGCGCGAAGCCGAAGAGCAGCGCGCACGTGAAGAAGCCGAAGCGCAACGTGCTCGGGAGGCAGAGGCGGAGCGTCAGCGCGAAGAGGAAGCTCGTCGCCAACGAGAAGCAGAGGAGCAGCGCGCGCGTGAGGCAGAAGCCCAGCGCCAACGGGAAGCCGAAGAGCGTCGCGCCGCAGAGGCGGCAGAAGCCGCTATGCAGCGCCAGCTCGCTGGAGAAGCAGAGGCGGCTGCCAATGCTCAGCAAGCACAGCAAGCAGCCAATAGCTTCATCAACATCGTGCGCCGTGCCGTTGAGCAGGCGTGGCTGATTCCGCCCGCTGCGAGTGATTCGATGAGTGCTACGATACAAGTACGGCTTGGCCCATCGGGTGAGCTGTTAGCGACTTCTGTGGCCGCCTCCAGCGGCGACAGTGCATTTGATCGTTCGGCCATGCAAGCGGTCGAGCATGCTGCCCCGTTCAGCGAGTTACGTGACTTGCCAGCGGAGCAGCAGCGTTCTTTACGTCAATTTAATCTGCGATTTACCCCGGGGGATGTTCGCTGATGGAAACGTTAAGCAAAGTGTGGCTCTTTTGCGTACTGCTACTGATCAGCAGCGTAGCAAGTGCCAATCTAACCATTGAAATTACCCGCGGCAGTGATCAAGCGCTGCCCATTGGCGTCGTTCCCTTTGCAGGCAACGAAGGATTACCCGAGGACGTTGCTCAAATCGTGCAAGACGACCTCGAGCGTAGCGGTTTTTTCGCACCGCTCGAGCGTAGCGCCATGTTTGACCGTCCCAGCCAAGCGTCGGACGTCGAGTTTGGCACCTGGAGGTCGCTGGACGTTCGCTACCTCGTCGTGGGGCGTGCCCAGCAAACAGGTGGGGGATATGAGTTACAGTTCGATTTGGTCGACATTAGTGGCCAGCGCCCCATGATCAGTGAAACCGTCACGGCGAGCAGTAACGATCTTCGCGGCGCAGCGCACTACATCAGCGATCAAATCTTCGAAGCCATTACGGATATTCGCGGTGCATTTTCGACGCGCATTGCCTATGTGACGGCTCAGGGGCTGGGCGACAACATGCAGTTTGGCCTGTACGTTGCCGATGCCGATGGCCGCCGCAGTCAGCAAGTATTGACATCCGATCAGCCGATTATGTCACCGGCATGGTCCCCGGATGGCCGCAAACTTGCCTACGTCTCGTTCGAGACTGGCAAGCCATCTATTTACATCCAGGATGTCAATACAGGCCAGCGCGTTCAAGCCACCTCGTTCGACGGCATCAATGGCGCACCGACGTGGTCTCCCGATGGCCGCCGTATCGCCATGTCACTTTCTAAAGACGGTCAGCCAGAAATTTACGTGCTGGACGTGGCCAATCGTTCTTTGGAGCGTATCACTCAAAGCAATAGTATCGACACCGAACCCGCTTGGTCTCCGGATGGGCGTAGCCTGATTTTTACCTCCGATCGCAGCGGCGGCCCACAAATCTATCAGACCTCGCTGGGTAGTGGAGAGACCAACCGATTGACCTTCACGGGTAACTATAACGCCCGTGCACGCTTTTCACCTGACGGTGAAGAGATCTTTATGATTCACCGTTCGAGCCGCGGTTTCCAAGTGGCCAAGCAAAATCTTGATGGCGGTCGCTTGGTGGTGTTGAGCGAATCCACAAGAGATGAATCTCCTAGTGTTGCACCGAACGGGACCATGGTAATCTTCGCTACCCAACAGGGTAATAGCGGAGTACTAAGTGCCGTTTCAGCCGATGGCCGCTCGTCATTTAGGTTGCCCGCAGCACAAGGTGATGTACGTGACCCTGCGTGGTCGCCTTTCTTAAATTAATAGATGAACAGCACTAATCTCTGTTTTCAGGCAAGGAGTCTGATTATGCAACTTAAGCCGTTGGCTCGCTCATTGGCAGTCGCGTTATCTATCGTAGTGATCGCTGGCTGTTCCAGCACCGGCGGAACCCAGGACGGTGACTCGTACGGAAGCCAGGATGGCAGCAGTATGGGTGCTAACACGTCGGGTGTGGGCACAGGTGGTCAGTATGGTTCAACATCGGGTTCAGGCGCTGGCCAGCAGGCCGATTCGCGCATTCCTGAAGTGCGTACGATCTACTTCGATTACGATCGTGACACGATCAAGAGCGAGTATGAATCCGTCGTGATGGCGCATGCGCGCTACCTGCGTGCCAACCCGAATGCCCGTGTGGTTTTGCACGGCCACACCGACGAACGTGGTACTCGTGAATACAACATGGCACTAGGCGAGCGTCGTGCCGGCGCCGTGCAGCGCTTCCTGAACATTCAGGGCGTTTCTCCGTCACAAATGAGCGTAGTTAGCTACGGTGAAGAGCGTCCGGCAGCGAGCGGCCAAAACGAAAGTGCTTACTCGCAGAACCGTCGCGTCGTCTTTAACTACTGATCGTATTGGCGTGTGCAGGCACGCCAATCGCATCGCTCGGAGCTAATATGAATCACAGTCTCAAGCGCTATGTTGAGAGGCTGTGCGGTGCGGGAGCCCTGGCGCTCCCGCTTTCCGTATTGCCCTTATCATTTTTGTCCGGTACAGCGTTGGCACAACAGCCCCTCGTGCAAGATCTCTCTTCTGGTTCTTCCAGCGGCTTTTATCAGCAAACGCAGCGGCAAGAAGCATCGGGTGGCAATCTGGTGCTGTTCAATCAAGTGCAGGAACATCAGCAGGAAATCCAGCAGCTACGGGGCCAAATCGAAGAGCTGCGGCATCAATTGGAGCAATTGCGAAACCAGTCGCAGCAGCAATACCTGGATATCGAAGATCGCTTGATGAGCAGCGCGCCAAGTCAAATCGAGCAGGCCACTCCTGAGGTCGAGCCCGAGGCTGCAGAGCAGGTCGTACAGGCACCTTCCTCGCGAAACGTTTCCGAAGATGCCCAGGCCGACTATCAAGCTGCCTTTGCCCATGTACAAGCCCGCCAATTTGGGGACGCTATTGCGGCGTTCGAGGCCTTTGTGTCCAACCACCCCGATAGCAGCTTGACCGCGAACGGTCATTACTGGCTTGGCGAGCTCTACGCTGCGGAGGGTGAGCTGGACGCTGCAGACCAAGCGTTTACCCGTGTCATCGAGCAGTACAGCGGCAGTACCAAAGTGCCCGATGCGCTCTACAAGCTTGGCTTGGTCAAAGCACGTCAAGGGGAAGCTCAACGCAGTCGTGAACTGTTAGAGCAGGTCCGCGACGACTATCCGCAAAGCAGTGCCGCAGGGTTGGCCAACGATTTCTTACGCCAATCCGCAGGTTAACAAGTGTGAAGAGAAACGCCTCAAGGAAACCTCATGAGCTGTAAAATCGACTATCAACCAGCGCCCAATCTGCTCGAAAATCGCGTCGTGTTGGTAACCGGTGCGGGAGATGGGATTGGTCGCGCGGCGGCATTAGCCTATGCCCGCCATGGGGCTACCGTGGTGCTGTTAGGGCGCACGATTGCCAAGCTTGAACGCGTTTATGATGAAATCGAAGCAGCGGGAGGCCCACAGCCCGCCATTTTTCCGCTCAACTTCGAAGGCGCGACCCTCAAGGACTTCCATGATATGGCAGAAACGCTGGACAAAGAGTTCGGGCGTTTGGATGGCCTATTGCATAATGCGGGATTGCTGGGCCGTATTACCCCTTTCGAGCAGTATAATCCTGAGCTGTGGGAACAGGTGATGCAGGTCAATATCAATGGTCCCATTTGGATGACACAGGCGCTGCTGCCGTTGCTGCAAGCATCCGATGATGCTTCGGTAGTTTTTACGTCGTCTAGCGTAGGGCGGAAGGGCCGCGCTTACTGGGGAGCCTATTCGGTCTCCAAATTTGCAACGGAAGGCTTTGTGGAAGTGCTCGCTGACGAGCTGGATAAGCAGCCCAACGTGCGGGTCAATACGTTGAACCCTGGGGCAACGCGGACACAAATGCGCCGTACCGCTTACCCTGGAGAAGATCCCTTCACGCTGCGCACGCCTGAAGAGATCATGCCAACATATCTATGGCTCATGGGGCCCGATAGTAAAGGCGTCAGCGGCCAGAAATTCGATGCCCAGCCGCCACGCGCCTGACCGTTTCTCTTTTTAAGTCGTTCGGTGGCCGTGCAAAGCGGCCACCAGCTCGGCGCAGGTCGCAAACCATAGGTCGGCGGGCCACTGCTGATAGTCATCCTCTTCACTGATATAGCCATAGCCCACGGCCACGGCGGTCATGCCAGCCGCTTTGGCGGCTTCCATGTCTCTCACATGATCACCGACGTACCAACACGCCTCGGGTGGAATGCCCAATCGCTTTGCTGCTTCCCAAAGTGGTTCAGGCGCTGGTTTTTTGACCCTCAAGTCATCAGCACACAACAAAGCCCCCGGGGTAAGCGCCAGCGCCTCGATCAATGGTTCGGTATAGCGGCGTGGTTTGTTGGTGACGATTCCCCACTTACGTGCTTCCCCCTCCCAGGTAATCAACCACTCATCTAGGGGAGCGAACAGTCTGCTATCGACGGCCAAGGCCTGCTCGTACGCATCCAACAAGAACTGCCTGGCCGCATCGTGCTCAGCACTACCCGCCTCCAGCCCGAGTGCCAACGTCACCAATGCACTGCCGCCATTCGAGACTTGGGCGCGTATGACGTGAAACGGCAAAGGATCTAAACCGTGATGCGTACGCAGTGCATTCGTCGCCGCCGCGAGATCCGGTGCGGTGTCGACCAGCGTGCCGTCCAAGTCGAATAGAATCGCAATGGGGGGAGTAGCTGACGTCATCATTCGCTCACTTTACGGCAATACATCATATAGTTAACCGACACATCGTGGGGCACCAAGCGATAATGACGCGTAATGGGGTTATACGTCAGCCCTGTTTGTTCGCGTACTTCTAGCGCTGACGAGCGTGCCCATTGGGCCATCTCAGAAGGGCGGATGAATTTCGAGTAATCGTGAGTGCCGCGGGGCAATAATTTGAGCACGTACTCTGCGCCTACAATGGCAAACGCGTAGGATTTTGGTGTTCGGTTCAACGTAGAGAAAAACACATAACCACCGGGACGCACCAGTACGCTACAGGCACGAATGACCGAAGCAGGATCAGGGACGTGCTCCAGCATCTCCATGCAGGTCACCACATCGTAATGACCAGGCTGTTCGGCTGCTAAGCCTTCGACGCTAACATGGCGATAATCGACCTCGACCCCACTTTCTTCAGCATGCAAGCGGGCAACGCCAAGCGGTGCTTCGCCCAGGTCGATACCCGTCACATGGGCACCTCGATGGGCCATCGCTTCACTCAGAATGCCGCCACCGCAGCCAACGTCTAAGACCTTTTTTCCGGCAAGCCCCGCTCTGGCATCGATAAAATCAAGTCGCAGTGGATTGATATCGTGGAGCGGTTTGAATTCACTGTTTGGATCCCACCAGCGACTGGCAAGTGCTTCAAATTTCGCAACTTCTGCGGCGTCGACGTTGTCTTGGTGGCGCCCAGTAGTGCTATCCTGAAGTGTCTCTGGCATGGTGTAACCCCTATCAGCGATGAATGGTGAGTAGTCGATGCGCCCTTGGCCATTGTTAGGCGAGGTGCCATCCACTCTTACGTTGAGTATGATGGTTATTCTAACCACTCCTGGCGTGGAACGCATGGAAAGGAACGCAGCATGAGGCCTAACACTTTATTTTACCGGCGCTTATCGGATAAGGAGAGCCGCTGATGAAGGTACTGCTGCATGGAAGTGAGCTCAGCGCGGCCACGGCGGCGGCCGCCCTGGCCTGGGTCGGACACCGTGTAGATTGGCTGCTCCACGACAGCGTTCCGTGGTCCACTCTGGTCAATGCAGATTGGCTGCGGCGCGAGCCTTCTCTCATGGGGCATATCGAACAGGCCATGGCTGCTGGTAACTTACGTGTCATCGACGCCCCGGAGATGTGTAAGACGCCCGATGTTGTTTGGCTAGGGCTCTCTCCTAGCCAGCGACAAGCGGCCAGCACGCTTCTCGGGCACGGCATGTTCGACGCCTACAGTGGGGCAGTATTGGTCAATAACTCGACGTTCCCGGTAGGCGAGACGGAACGGCTGCACTCTCTCATGGGGCAGCAGCATAGTCGTGTTGCCCTGCCTGATACATTAGAGGAAGGACGTGCATGGCAATCGTTTACGCGGCCCATGCGCTGGCTGCTGGGTTGTGATGACGCCAAGGGCGAACAGGTGACTCGAGAGCTACTGCGCGCTTTCAACCGTCGTAGCGAAGTGTTTCAGTGTATGCCTTGTCGGGCAGCGGAACTGACCAAGCTGGCCATCAATGGCATGCTCGCGACACGCATTAGCTACATGAATGAGATTGCTGGGTTGGCGGACACGCTGGGAGTCGATGTCGAACACGTTCGCCAGGGAATGGGGGCCGATACACGTATCGGTTTTGAGTACCTCTATCCGGGCTGCGGCTTCGGCGGGCCCAATTTTTCGAGGGATTTGATGCGCCTAGCCGACGTACAGTCCGCTAGCGGACGTTACTCGGCGTTGCTCGAGCAAGTCATGGACATCAATGAGCAGAAGAAAGAGACTCTGTTCAGAAAACTATGGGGGTTCTTCGAAGGCGATCTAGCGGGTAAAACCGTGGCGATATGGGGAGCGGCCTTCAAGCCCGGCACCGCACGCATCGACCACGCGCCGGTGCTCACGTTGCTCGAAGCCTTGTGGGCACAGGGCGTCACGGTCAAGCTCCACGACCCGGCCGCCACTCATGCGCTGCACGCTACCGTTGGCCAGCGGGACGGTCTAATGACTTTCGACGCAGATCCCTATTTGGCTTGCCAAGATGCGGATGCGTTGATGTTAGTGACCGAATGGAAGGCCTACTGGAACCCCGATTGGCATCGCTTAGCGAGTCTCCTCAACGCAAGGCTTATTTTGGATGGTCGTAACATTTACGATCCGGCTTTTGTGGCGAGCTGTGGCCTGCATTACCGAGGGATTGGGCGCCGCGCCGATCCAACGACGCTTTAAGGAAACATCATGTCTGACGCGACTTCATCTCAGCGTATCGTTCCCGATGTGGATCAAAGCCTGACGGCGCATCATTTACGTCATCGCAGAGGCCCGAAGCTTTGGCCCCTGTGGCTCATGTTAGTGTTGATTCTACTTCTCTTGGGAGCTGCGGCGGCGGGATTGTGGTACGAGAGAGAACGGCTGCTGGGCGAAGTACATCGCGTTAGTGGTGAAGTCTCTAATCTACACGCCAGGCTGGACTCAGGTGACACGGATGCTCAGGATGCGTTAACCTTTGTACAAGCTCAAATGACGACGCTGTTTCAAGAGCAGGAGCAGCTCTCCATTGCGCTCACCAATACCCGGGAAGAGCTCTATGGGCTGCTGACGGATAATGAGGAGCTAGTCTCCGATGAAGCACTGGAGCCACTCGCTTTACAGTTGGAACAAGTCCAAGAGCAAGCCGAGTTACGCGACCGCCAGCTCGCCTCGATACGCTCTTCGTTGGATGCGTTGGAGCAAGCAGGAACGTCAGGGCGGCAAAATTTGGTCGAAGAAGTAGCGCATTTGGAGAACGTTCTGGGGCAGCGTCTGACCTCCATGGAGCGCCAAGTTTCCAGCGACCGAGAAGCACTAGAGGCACAGTTTCAAAACTGGCAGGCAGAGGTCGAGCAGCAGTTGACTCAGCTATCAAACGACGTGACGGCCGTTGCATCAGCCGATGAATCTGCCACTCAGGCGGAGCTATCGGCCCTTCAGGAGCAGTGGTCTCAACGCTTGAGTACACTCGAAAGCGACGTCAGGCAGGTCCGCCAAGCGCAGCTTGCCTTTAGCGCGCAGATGGAGATGCTGAGAAATTAAGTACCTGTTTATGCGGTCAAGTGTAGTCGCCACACAGCCGGTCATGGGGTTAGGGATATCACGGTATGGGAAGACAACGGCATTGGCCCTCGGCCAAACAAATGGCCTGTGTAGTGACACTGCCACTTTTATCGGTTGCCACCTCCACATGGGCGTTAGAGGCGGCTATTAGCGGTGTCAGCGGTCAAGTCTCCGATAACATCGGTGCTTACTTGGAAACTATCGACGCCGAACAATACACCGACACGCGTTTAGAGGGGGAAATTCGCCAGCGTAGCCAAGAGGCCATGCGTGTATATGGCTACTATGAGCCCGACGTCACGGTGGATCTAAACGCGACGCCTATTTCCATAAGCATAGAACCAGGCCCACAAGTCACGATCGAAGTGCTCGACATCACCCTCAATGGAGATGCCAACGACGATCCACCGTTCCAAGAAGCGCTAGATGACTTTCCTCTCAAAGAAGGCGACCCTTTACGTCATGCTCCATGGGATAACTTGCGCTCGCAGTTCGCTGGGTTAGCGATCGAACGCGGCTATTTCGACTGGGGCTTCTCCGACCGCAGAATGGAAGTCCGTCCTTATTTGGAAAGCGCGCGTCTCTACATGACCTTCGATAGCGGCCCTCGTTATCAGTTTGGCGAGACGTTGATCACGGGCAGCCATATCCAGCCCGAGCGGTTACGTGAAATGCAAACCTTCGAAACAGGGGACCCTTACCTCGCCGAGTCGCTAGCCCGCTATAATCAGCGGCTGGCGGAAACAGGTTGGTTCAGTTCTGTTTCTGTGAGGCCACGCTTGGAAACCGCGCAAGAATTGACGATCGCTCCTCCCAGCGGTGGATCTCCCTGGTGGAACGAAGCGACGGCATCGCAACCCCAGCGCCCGCGACTGAGCAGCGCAGCACTGGCCAGCGCACTGAGCATTCACAGCCACAATGACACTCGGCTTCCCATCGACATCAATGTAGAGCCCGCTGATCGACACCAATTCGAAGTGGGTGTGGGCTTTGCTACCGACGTGGGCCCCCGTCTCCGCTTTGGGTGGCAACAGCCCTGGATCAACCGGTTTGGCCATAGCCTCAACCATGATCTCTATGTATCTGCTCCAGAGCAGCGGTTTACCGGTGTGTACAACATTCCGCTCGAAGATCCCCTACGTGACAGCTACCGTCTCCAATACGGCGTGCGAAACGTCGATGATAGCGACACCCAGTCGTTAGAAGGCACGGTGGAAGTGGCGCGGCGCTGGGAGTTCGATAACCGCTGGGTGCAAACGCTTTACTTCAGAACGACCTATGAAGATTTTACTCAAGGTGGTCAGGCAGACGAAGTTTGGCTGTTCTATCCCGGTATTCAGTGGTCGAGAACCCGCACGCGCCCTCAACGTTTTCCGTTATGGGGCGACCGCCAGCAGCTGTCGATCGAATACTCCGACCGCGCCTGGGGATCCGATGCGCGATTCACCCGGCTCACGGGGGATACTGAGTGGATTCGTATGATCGGTAACGATAATCGCTTTTCTGCACGGTTGAGCATAGGGGCCATTGAGACGGATGACTTTGACAAACTACCGCCTTCGCTACGTTTCTTTGCCGGCGGTGACCGCAGCGTACGTGGCTACTCCTACGAGAGTTTGTCCCCCCGCAACCCAGAAGGGCGTTTACGCGGTGGCCAGCAAATGCTGACGTCGACGCTTGAGTACCAGCGCCGTGTGACCGGAGACTGGTGGGGCGCCACCTTCATCGATGCCGGTGATGCATTCGATAATTGGGGGCCCAATGATCTCAAAACAGGCGCAGGGGTAGGGGTTCGCTGGATCTCTCCTGTAGGGCCTATTCGCTTCGATATAGCCCACCCCTTCGATGTGGACGACGCTTTCCGCGTGCACTTCTCTATCGGTCCGGAATTCTAGGAGAGCGCCTTGACTCAGGTCGATAAACCAACAGCCCCACAGCGTCAGCCGCTCTCGGCCAAACGCCGCCTCTGGTTAGCCCTATGGAGCTTGCTGCGTCTGCTCATCGTCTTCCCGCTATGGGTGCTGGGCATAATCATCGTTATGCTCGGCGTTGCCTTGTCGCCTTGGGGGACGGAGCAGCTGTTCTCGCAGGGCGAACAGCGCGGTTTCTTTACCTATGAACAACAAGAGGGCGCGCTTCTCGATCGTTTTCGTCTTGAAGGCTTTCAGATGGCCGTTGCAGGCACTCGGATCGAGATTGATGATGTCGAGCTTGCGTGGGCAGAAGACTGTTTACTCTCCGGTAAGCTTTGCCTGGAGTCACTGCGGATAGAACAGGCTGACATTCGTCTCTCCAGCGGGTCAGGGGCGGAAGAGCCGCCTCAAGAAGAACCGGGGCCTTTAAATATAACGCTGCCGTTTCCCATTGAGCTGCGCGACATCGCACTGAATGACGTGCGGCTTACCCTGGGCGATGGTACTCGTATCGAATGGACAGCATTTACCACCTTGATCTCTGCTGAAGGGCAGCAGGTCACCATTGCACCCACGACGCTCGAATCGCCGTCGATCTACGTGCCGCCATCTCCAGGTGTACTGCTGACGCAAGACACCAACACAGCATTGAGCGCAACTGCCATTGACGCTGCCGTGCAGGCCACTCGCCCCGTCGAAGCTGACGATGGAGCGCCGTCACTTGCGCTGAGCGATCGGGAGCGCCTGTCGCTACCCGAATTCACCATGCCAATCGACGTCGAGTTGGCCTCCTTGCTCGTCACGGATGTCGATATTTCAGGTGCCTTCGAGTACCAGGTCGAGCGACTGTTGTTAGAAGCGCAGGCACGGGAAAGCCGTATCACGCTCAGTACATTGGAGCTTGCCACCCCAGATGCCGATGCCAGTTTAACGGCTGACATCAGCTTGAGCGGTGATTATCCCCTGGATGCGGCGCTTCGCGCAGAGCTATGGTTGCCCGACATTTTTCCCGCGCTAAGGGGAGAGCAGGTAGCCCTCGATCTCTCCGGTAGCCTTGCCGACTTGACGGCTGATCTAAGGTTATCCGGTCAGGTGGGAGCTACGTTGACAGCTCAAGTCGATGCGCTTGCGCCCACGCTGCCTTTCGAGGCACGTCTCGAAAGTGATCGCTTGCAGTGGCCGTTGAGCGACCCTTCCAGCGAAGGTGCAGGCAGCGAAGAGACCGATAGTGGCAATGAAAGCCAAAGCGACCCCTATATACTGGAGAACCTCGATCTCGCTGTCAGTGGAAGCCTAGCGTCGTATCGAGTGAACTTGGCCACGGTGGCGCAAGGCCCTCAAGTTCCAACGACCGCCATCGAATTGGAGGGTGAAGGGGATTTGTCCTCTTTCCGCTGGCTCCCGCTCGCGATCACCGTCGATGAGAGCGTTGTGAGCAGTGAAGGCGAAGTGAACTGGTCCGAGGCCATCGCCGTGGACGCACAGGTACGTTTGGATGCGTTGGATCCTTCACTCTTCGTCCCCCAGTTGGAAGGCAATCTCAGCGGCAGCATCGTGGCGAGTGTCCGCCAGCGGGGAGCGCGCTGGGACGTCAGCGTGCCTGAACTCGATATTCAGGGGCGATTGCAGGAGTATCCTCTCACTCTTCAAGCAGAACTCGCCGCCAACAGTGATCTAGAAGTCGATATCCAAACGCTGCTATTCACCCAAGGCCATAATCGCCTGACCGCGTCTGGTCAAATGAGCCAAGAGGCAATGTCCCTAGAGGCCAATATCGCGCTCAACCAATTGCAAAGCCTCCATCCTGATCTAGCCGGGGAGCTGACCGGCGACATTCAGGCACAAGGCAGCTTTACGCAGCCTAACATCGTAGCGAATGTGAACGGCCGCAATCTGCGTTTTGCCGAGAACCGCTTAGCGGTGCTTTCGCTATCTGGAAGAGTGGAAGGTCTGGATGATCCTGACCTACGCATCGACCTGGATGCCCAAGGCGTCAACGCAGCAGGTCAATCATTGGCCTCTGTCGCGTTGGTTCTGACCGGCCGACTCTCAGAGCATGCCCTACGCCTTGATGCCACCGGCGACACCAACAATGTTCTAAGCCGCGCGAACGTGGCGCTTAATGGCCGTTTCAACCAACAAGCTCAGCGTTATCAAGCCCGGCTGACACCTCTGGAAGTCGATTCGGAGGCTGGGGACATCCGACTGGAAGAGCCTCTGGACATTACTTACAACCTGGCCAATGGGCAGGCCAACCTCAGCCCGTTTTGTCTGCGTCGCTTGCAGGGAGGGCTAGTGTGCTCTGAAGAGCCAATAACGGCCTCTGCTGACCAAGGGCGCGCCGTGCTGAGCGTGCGCGAGGTGCCTATGGAAATGTTGGAGCCGTTCCTGCCAGAGGAGTGGAGCTTCCAGGGGGACACCACGGCCGATCTAGTCGCTAGTTGGCGTCAGGGCGGCGCACAGTGGCAAGCCAATCTTCAATTATTGAGTGAGTTGGCCATCACTGCGGTTAACGATTATGGCCAGCCCGTCGAGCTACCGGTGATCGATCTCGATACACGAATCGAAGCCAATCAAGCGCAAGCGCAGGCAGACGTGCTGTTATCCCTCTCCGAAGCGGGAGAATTGACGCTCAACTTGGCGGTTAACGACCCTCTAGGTCAGGGTGCCCTAGACGGTCAGCTGCGCGCCAATAACGTCACTCTAGCGCCGTATCGCCCCATGGTAGTGGGTATGGACGAGTTAGAAGGCGGCCTGAATGGCACCGTTACCATTGGCGGCTCGACTAGCCAGCCGGACTTACAGGGTGAGCTTGCTCTGCGTCGTTTAAAAGTGAGCGGGCCAGACATTCCCATTGCGATCGTGGATGGTGAACTAGCCGTTGCCTTCGATGGTGAAGAGGGGGAGATCGATGGATTCATTGCCGCAGAACGCGGACGCCTTAACATCAGCGGTAACGCCTATTGGCCCACCGGTGACGCCTGGCGAATCGGGGTCGATCTCAATGCAACACAAGAACCCTTGCTCGTCGTTCTCCCGCAGTTTGGCCGCTTGGAGGCAGCGCCGGACATTCGCATACGCGTCACTCCTGAGCGTCTTCAAGTTCGTGGTAACGTGGACCTCCCCTGGGCGCGTCTGGAGGTCGGTGATTTACCAGCGTCAGCAACATCACCTAGCCCCGATGAGATCATCATCACCGAGCGAGATGACCGCGAGGCCGAGCGCCAAGCACGTCTGGCCGCAGAAGCAGGCAACGACCCCAGCGCGGCCGACGAGTTAGCATCCACCGGCATGGTGCTTGACGTTCTGATCACGCTCAATCTTGGCCGGGATATGCAGATTTCAGCTTACGGGCTGGAATCAGGGCTGAGCGGCAGTCTCGAAGTTCGCCAAGACAGCGGCGCGCTGCAGCTATTTGGCGATGTCAATCTCGTCGATGGCCGTTTCCAAGCCTTTGGCCAGGATCTGTTGATTCGTCGTGGTCAGCTTATTTTCAGTGGGCCACCTGGACTTCCGGTATTGGACTTCGAGGCCATTCGAAACCCTGAGGTCACCGAAGATGACGTGATTGCTGGCTTGCGGGTCACCGGCAACGCAGAGCAGCCGAACGTCATGATCTTCTCCGAACCTGCGATGGACGAAACGCGCTCCCTTTCTTACCTGCTGCGCGGCCGGGCACCGGATGCGTCGGGTGGCGGGATCGACAGCGCGTTGACCACGGCGCTGATCGGAATGTCATTAGGACGGACGGGCGGCGCCGTGGGCTCGATTGGGGAAGCATTCGGTATCGACGATCTTACGCTGGATACCACCGGTGCCGGTGATGATAGCCAGGTCGCCGTGAGCGGTCAGCTCACTGATGACTTACGCATTAGCTATGGTGTAGGTATTTTCTCTCCCATCGCGGAACTCACGTTACGCTACACGCTTTGGCGGAACCTGTATGTTCAAGCAGTGTCTGGAGCTAACCAGGCAGTGGACCTGATCTATAGATTCACCCGTTCGGGCGATCCTTATATTTATCCCCAGCAATAGAGAGGGTGTTATGACGCTATTGACGAAAAAGAGCGCACCAGAAGGGCGCGACACACCTATCGAGACAAGCGACCTTCATACCATTACCGGACACTCGATCCATCCTCCTTATCCGGAAGGACATGAAGAGATCGTGTTCGGTATGGGTTGCTTTTGGGGAGTTGAGCGCCTTTTTTGGCAGCAGCCGGGGGTATATGTCACGGCGGCTGGCTATGCCGGTGGCACGACGCCCAACCCGACCTACAAAGAAACCTGCACTGGCCTGACCGGCCACACCGAAGTCGTCCGGGTCATTTTTGATCCCAAACAGGTCCCTCTAGAGACTCTGCTGCAAATTTTCTGGGAGCAGCACGACCCAACGCAAGGTAATCGCCAGGGTAACGATATCGGCAGCCAGTACCGTTCAGCCATCTTTACCACTACGGACGCGCAGCTGGCGGTCGCTCGGCAGAGTGCCGAAGCCTTTCAGCAGGCCCTTACACAAGCCGGTAAAGGCACTATCACCACAGAAATCAGACCGCTGGACGTTTTCTATTATGCCGAGGCGTATCATCAGCAGTACCTCGATAAAAATCCGGGGGGATACTGCGGCTTGAAAGGCACAGGCGTCACCTGCGCCATAGGGTGAAGGACATCATTATGCAGCATCGATCTTCAAGGGGGCGAAGAGCCCCCCAGTGGGCATGCGTCATGACGCTACTAGGGCTTTTTGCCATGAGTGCAAAGGCTGAGCAGTCTCTCCCTGCAATGCCGCAGACGGCAGAAGATACGCCGTTTGCGAGCGAACGTGAGGCGGTCATTTGGCGCCAAGACGAACTCAAAGACCTGGAGCGTCTGCTCCGGCAGCTTCGCTTCGACTTGGTCAACAATCAGGATGCTCGTGGAGCAGCCCCGCGACTGGCAGAGTTGCAAGAGAAAGCGACCCAAGCCCATTTTTTGCCAGCCTTTATTGCAGGAACCGATGGACGTGGCTCTGACGCCAAGCCAGACATCTGGGAAGAGTGGGAAGATTTTGCTGCCGGGTTCACCGACCTGGAAGAGAAAGTGAGCGTTTTGGTAGAAGCGGCAGAACGGGAAGATTACCGAGCAGCGACGCGCGCGTTTTCCGATGTTGGACTGAGCTGTCGTAGCTGCCACCGAGCTTACCGCTACGACTGACGGCAACGGATCGTGGCGATGGTGGAGCTGTTGCATTAGGGACCGAGAGGAAAATCGCCATCAGTCGCTAGGCTGAACACGGTCGATGCGATACAGCGTTTCGACTTGATCGAGGCCACTGACCGTACAGTTCAAGTCTTTGACGCGGCCGTCGCTCAAGCCGTATACCCAGCCGTGTACCGAGATCGACTGGCCGCGTTGCCAAGCTCGCTGCAAGATTTTCGTCCGGCATAGGCTACTGACCTGGGCGTTGACGTTTAGCTCACACATGCGGTCGATCTGCTCCTCTAACGGCAGATGCTCCAGGGTGTCACGATGCCGTGTGTACTGTTCGCGGACCGAGTGTAGCCAGTAGTCCACCACCCCGCATTCTCCGCCGGTCACGGCTGCTTTGATGCCGCCACACCCGTAGTGGCCCACGATCATGATATGGCGCACGTTGAGCACATCGACTGCGTACTGGACCACCGAGAGCGCGTTCATATCGGTATGGTGAAGCAGGTTGGCGACGTTACGGTGAACGAACACTTCGCCAGGCGGCAGAGCAATGATCTGGTTGGCCGGTACGCGACTATCCGAGCAGCCGATCCATAAATAGTCTGGGGATTGTTGGTTCTCCAACCGTTTGAAAAAGTCCGGATCCTCTTTGCGCATGCGCTCAGCCCATGTGCGGTTGTTCTCTAGCAGCGTTGCAATTCGATGAGGCATCCAATCTCCAGGCGGCATTGTTAGTTGAGTTTATTCGGGGGCCAACGGCGTTGTTAACAAACTGTTGTTAACAAACTAAGGAAGGCGTTTTTAACCTCCCTTGCCCGCAAGGTCAATCTTATTAGCGCTTACCCAACCGTGGTAAGTTCGGCAGAGGACAGGAGATAACCATGTCAGCAGAGGCTGCATATGACTTCGATTTATTCGTGATTGGCGCAGGCTCCGGCGGCGTTCGCGCGGCACGTATGGCGGCGGCGGCCGGAGCTCGCGTGGCGATTGCAGAAGATCGTTACTTAGGAGGCACCTGTGTGAACGTGGGCTGCGTGCCCAAGAAGCTCTATTCATATGCGGCACACTTTCATGACAGTTTCGATGACGCAGCGGGGTTTGGCTGGCAGCTGCCATCCCCTGCAACCTTTGATTGGCCGACTCTGAGAGACAACAAAACCAGCGAGATCAAACGACTCAACGGTATCTATCAGCGCATGTTGGAGGGAGCAGGGGTGACGCTCTTCAACGCGCGCGCCCGGGTGACCGATCCGCATACGGTTACTTTGTCCAATGCCGAGGGCGACGTCAGCATCAGTGCCGACAAGATTTTGCTGGCCACCGGCGGCTGGCCTTGGGTGCCTGAGTTCCCTGGCAGCGACCTTGCCTTGACCTCCAACCAGATATTCGACCTGGAAACCTTCCCCGAACGTTTTTTGGTGCTGGGCGGGGGCTATATCGCCGTTGAGTTTGCGAGCATTTTTAACGGTTTAGGCAGTGAGACGCACCTGATTTATCGAGGCGATCTTTTTTTGAAAGGCTTCGATCAGGAAGTACGAGAATTCACCCGAGACGAGATGGCTAAGAAAGGTGTGAAATTACATTTTGCTGCCAACATTGCGCGTATCGAACAGTCGAACGGCGCGCTGCAAGTGGCACTCACCACGGGTGAAACGCTGGAAGTAGATGCCGTTTTGGCGGCCACTGGCCGCCAAGCCAACGTGACCGGTCTGGGCGTCGAGTCGTGGGGTATCACATTAAATGGTGATGGCAAACTGCCGGTCAATGAGCGTTATGAAACCACGGTGCCTTCGATTCTCGCCTTGGGAGATCTGATCGAGGGGCCTGAATTGACGCCGGTAGCGCTGGTAGAAGCCATGCAATTAGTAGACATTCACTTCCACCAAAAAGCGCCAAGGCCGTTGAATTACGACACCATCCCCACCGCCGTTTTTTGCCATCCTAACATTGGCACGGTGGGACTTTCGGAAGAGGCTGCAAGGGAAAAATTCGATAAAATCCGCGTCTACCGTACCGATTTTAGAGCCATGAAGCATACGCTTTCCGGAAGTCAGGAACGCATGCTGATGAAACTGATCGTCGATGACGCCAGCGACGTAGTCGTAGGTGCTCATATGGTGGGCGAGGAGGCCGGTGAATTGATTCAAGGTATCGCCATCGCGGTACGCGCTGGGCTGACCAAAGAAGATTTTGACCTTACCGTTGGCATTCATCCCACCGGAGCAGAGGAGTTCGTGACCATGCGCACTCCCTCGCGTTATTGAACGGCCTTTTGTTTATGCAAGGCGAGCATCGGCTCGCCTTTTTTGTCTCGCGTAGCGGTCAGCCTGATCTAAACTCATTGAGTGATCTCGCCAAGTGCAGGCGTGGAAGAGTTGGCCTGTTTGATAACCAAAATTTATGGAAAGTAGGGAGATGAATAATATGGCTTTTGAATTGCTCATAATCAGCTGTTATAATGAAGCTCAAATTCGCTACAGCGAAGCATAACCATGAGTACGCCCATCAAGCCGTTTACACCCTCTGCCGAGCTGGCTCGACCTACCGTTGCAGACGCCGTGGTAGGCCATGCAGAAATGCCACTGTTCATTCGTAAGCCTAATGCCGACGACGGTTGGGGCATTTACGAATTGATCAAAGCGTGCCCACCGCTCGACGTGAACTCTGCCTATGCGTACCTGTTGCTGGCGACCCAGTTCCGAGATACCTGCGCCGTTGCCACCAATGAAGAGGGTGAAGTCGTGGGATTCGTTTCGGGTTATGTCAAAGACAACGCGCCAGATACCTATTTCTTATGGCAAGTAGCGGTGGGTGAGAAAGCGCGTGGAACGGGGTTAGCACGCCGTTTGGTAGAAGCCATCATGTCGCGCCCCGAACTGGATGATGTCCACCACCTCGAAACCACCATCACACCTGATAACCAGGCTTCTTGGGGGCTGTTTCGACGCTTGGCAGCGCGCTGGCAGGCTCCCCTCAATAGCCGGGAATACTTTTCCACTGAGCAGTTAGGTGGAGAGCACGACCCGGAAAACCTCGTCCGCATCGGGCCGTTTCAGACTAACCATATTTGATCTGTCGTCTTGAGCGAGCGTTTTCCCGCTCGTGTTGACCTAGCTGCTTTTCTCGCTTGGCTTACAACACTGATAAGGAGGTCGCAAATGCAGACCCAGACACTCGAACGCATGGAATCCAACGTTCGTACCTACTCACGTTCGTTTCCCGTTGTCTTCACAAAGGCACAGAATTCACGTTTGACCGACGAAAATGGCCGAGAGTACATCGACTTTCTGGCCGGTGCCGGCACGCTGAACTACGGTCACAACAATCCGCACCTAAAAGAAGCCATGATTGACTACCTGTCCAGTGACGGTGTGGTTCACGGCTTGGATATGTGGACCAGTGCCAAACGCGACTATCTGGAAACACTGGAGAACGTGATCCTCAAGCCCCGCGGGCTCGATTACAAAGTGCATCTGCCAGGTCCGACGGGCACGAACGCCGTTGAGGCAGCCATCCGCTTGGCGCGTGTTGCTAAAGGTCGCCATAACATTGTGACCTTCACCAACGGCTTCCACGGTGTGACCATGGGCGCACTGGCCACCACCGGCAACCGCAAGTTCCGTGAAGCTACCGGTGGGATTCCCACCCAAGGTGCCAGCTTCCTGCCGTTCGATGGCTACATGGGCGAGCACGCGGATACATTGGACTATTTTGAGAAACTACTGAATGACAAGTCAGGCGGTTTGGACATTCCTGCAGGTGTCATCGTCGAAACCGTGCAAGGCGAGGGCGGCATCAACGTTGCGGGTCTGGATTGGCTCAAGCGCTTGGAGGGCATTTGCCACGCCCACGATATTCTATTGATCGTCGATGACATCCAGGCAGGGTGTGGCCGTACGGGTAAATTCTTCAGCTTCGAGCATGCAGGTATCACGCCGGATATCGTAACCAATTCGAAATCGCTATCCGGCTTTGGGCTGCCATTTGCTCATGTGTTGATGCGTCCTGAACTGGATAAGTGGAAGCCCGGTCAGTACAACGGAACTTTCCGCGGCTTTAACCTAGCCATGGTGACGGCGACTGCAGCGCTGAAAAAATATTGGTCAAACGATACCTTCGAGCGTGACGTGCAGCGTAAGGCGCGTATCGTTGAAGAGCGTTTTCAGAAGCTAGCGGCATTGCTGACTGAAAACGGCATGCCAGCAACTGAGCGCGGTCGCGGTTTGATGCGCGGTATCGATGTCGTGTCGGGTGATATCGCCGATAAGATTACCAGCACGGCCTTCGAACATGGTCTGATCATTGAAACCAGCGGGCAAGACGGGGAAGTCGTGAAGTGCCTATGTCCGCTCACCATTACCGACGCAGACTTGTTGGAAGCACTGGATATTCTGGAAACGTCAGTTAAGACTGTCATTAGCGCGTAGTTTAGCGTTAGTCTAACCGTCCTAACGCCATTACGTCCTTGAATAGGAACGGGCAGCCTTTACGGGCTGCCATGCAACGGAGCACGTTATATGATCGTTCGTAATATTGAAGAAGCTCGTCAAACGGACCGCCTAGTCACCGCGGAAAACGGCAACTGGGATAGCACCCGTCTCGTGCTGGCCAACGATGGCGGAAACTTCTCGTTCCACATCACGCGTATTTTCGAAGGCACCGAGACGCATATTCACTACAAGCATCATTACGAGTCCGTTTACTGCATCGAAGGGGAAGGCGAGGTAGAAACCCTGGCGGATGGCAAAATTTGGCCCATCAAACCAGGCGATATCTATATACTGGATCAGCACGATGAACATCTGCTGCGTGCCCATAAGACGATGCATCTGGCCTGTGTTTTCACGCCGCCGATCACTGGCAACGAAGTTCATCGTGAAGATGGCTCTTACGCGCCTGCTGATGAATAAACTCTTGCTTTGATGTCGCTAGTGAAAGCAGCTTGGCGTGCCGCCAAGCTGCTTTTTTAATGGCTGCCTAGCGGTCGACTTGTTCGAATACGAGCGTTATTTCTCCCAGTGTCAGGCCAAATTTGCGCATGGCGGTGCGGTTAATGAGTCGCCCGTCGGGCTGAAGGTACATCCAGTCATCCATGGTGAAACTGAGCGTACGTCCTCCCACGTCGATGTCGAGTGGGTAGCGCATGTGAAACGCGTGGCCATATTGCCGGGCATCGACTTGGCCCTCGACGTCATTGGCGGTACCAATCCAGCGGTGCTCGTCGACACGCTCGAATTCCCAAACGCGCTGGTCGGTTTCACCATCGGAAAATACGAAGGCTTCATCTAGCGTTAGCGTGTCGCCCTCGAAAGTACCCGTGATATCGACTGTAAAACGCCGCTGTACTTCACCTGAGTAGTCTTGCACCATTCCCCAAGCGCGAGTTTGGCCCGTAAAGTACTCCGCAATGTCTAAGCGGGGGGCGGTATCAGCATACTCCTCGATGTTGACGCTGGTACAGCCAGTAAGCAGCACAACACTAGATACGAGCAAGAAGTCACGCAGGCGCTTTCGTGAGAGTTTCATTGAGGAAATCCTTGATATCAATGTCGAAGTGTATAGTTATTGTAGGAGAAAATATGGCGGTTCAATAGATGCCGTTAGCGCTATGCCATGCTAGACGTTATC
Source organism: Halomonas sp. MMH1-48 (assembly GCF_022348105.1). Taxonomy (NCBI): domain Bacteria; kingdom Pseudomonadati; phylum Pseudomonadota; class Gammaproteobacteria; order Oceanospirillales; family Halomonadaceae; genus Halomonas; species Halomonas sp. MMH1-48. The sequence goes on along the minus strand of NZ_JAKRFL010000001.1, from coordinate 41,273 downwards.
CTAAGTTCGCATAATATATATTATGTTAAATCGGATGAAATGGTCTGATGAAAAACCGCTACCATGTTGGACAAGCGGACTGCCTTCTCCTTATCATTCGTGCTCTTACTGTCCAAGGATATCCCTCGTTATGCGCTCAGGTGTTTTATGGCTAATGGCCGGTTTGTCAATGTCGTTTGCAGGCTGCGCAGTGACACAGCCAGAGTCGAATGAACCGCCGCCGTTGAGCGAGGCCTCGTTCAATAACCGCATCCTTGAACTTGAAGCGTCCCTTTCACAACGTTGTGAAGCGACGACGCAATTGCATGAACAGCAAAGTAGTCAGCAGCAGGTGCTAACGGCCGACGTTCGCGAGGTAGGCAGCTTGTTGCGGCTAATGCGCCAAGATATTGCGAGCTTGGAAGCACGCGGTGAAGAGCCCGTCATCATACGTGAAGAGTGCAGTGTCACAGAGCCTGCAGACAACAAAACGCTGCTGGGACGCAGCGAATGGGTGGGATTACCCAGCATTGGTACTTATCTGAAGGCTCGGGTGGACTCAGGGGCCAACACGTCTTCCCTGTCTGCCGCTGACATCACGCGTTTTGAGCGTGACGGTGAAGACTGGGTGCGTTTCAAGTTAGCGCTCAATGATGACGACGTCGTCGTCGATCAAGTGCGCGATGAGTGGATCGAGGCGCCTATCGAGCGACGCGTCAAAATCGTGCAGGCTTCTGGCGAAGAGTCCCGTCCTGTCATTTCTCTACTCATGACATTGGGCCCCATCCGCGAAAATGTCGAATTCACCTTGAACGACCGTACGCATTTGGATTACCCGGTGCTACTGGGTCGTCGCTTCATGATGGATATTGCCACGATCGATGTGGCCGAAACGTATCTGCATGACCGCCCGGAATTTCCAGGTGGTGAGCCCTCTGAAGAAGCGGCTGACGATGAAGCGGCCGATCAAGACGATACCGAAGAGTAATACCACTCCCCTGCCGCTTTACGCTGAAAGGAATCACCATGTCCCGGTTGCCGTTTTATTTTATCGTTGGGTTACTACTGCTGGTCGGGATCGTCGCCAGCGTGCATCGCCATTTACAGTTCGAGATTCCCTGGTTTCCAGGAGAACAGCGCCAAGTGTGGGAAATTGAAGCAGTCATTAACTTCAACGCACAAAATGGTCCAGTGCAGGTCGATTTGGCGTTGCCATCTCACCAGGCCGGGTTTCGCGTACTGACTGAAAACACCGCCTCATCCGGTTATGGGCTTGCCTATCAGGCGGATGAGCTGGGTCGGCAAGCCCAGTGGACCATCCGTGAGGCAGCAGGCAGCCAGCAACTTTATTACTCCGTGCAGATGCTGGTATCCCCTGATTCGCGTGCGCCCGTACAAACGCCGCCCGGCATTCCAGCCGTCACTCCCTGGGAAAGCCCCTACGACACGGCGGCCAACCAGCTAATCGAGCGCGCCTGGGGGCGTAGCGCCAATAACGCCACGTTCGCTCGTGAACTTATCTTGGATATCAATGGCGAGCGACAAGGTGAAAACGCCCGCTTGCTGCTAACTCAGATGCAGCCTTCCGCGCTGATCGTTCGCCTTTTGAATCAGGCAGGCGTGCAGGCAAGAGAAGTCAGCGGTTTGCTCCTCGAGGACGGTCGCCGCCGCCAAACGCTGAGTAGTTGGATTCAAGTGTTCGACCAAACCGCCGAAGAGTGGGCGCTGTTCAACCCTGCCACTGGCGAGCAGGGACAGCCTGATAACCTGCTGCTGTGGGAAACCGGTGGTCGTGCCGTACTCGAAGTGCAAGGTGGCACTAACTCTCGCGTATCGTTCTCGATGTTGACCCATTATCAGCCAGCATCCGCGGCGGTCCGTAACCACTACTCGGACGATACGCTGCTGAATTTCTCGATTCACAGCCTACCATTAGAAGAGCAAGCGCTGTTCCAAACGATCCTTTTGATACCGATTGGCGCGCTGGTCGTGGTGTTCCTACGTGTGCTGGTGGGCGTAAAGACATCGGGCACGTTCATGCCGGTACTGATTGCGCTGGCCTTCATTCAAACGACGCTACTGACCGGTTTGATTGGGTTCTTGCTGATCGTCGCCGTTGGCTTGATCATCCGTAACTACCTTTCTTACTTGAATTTGCTGTTGGTGGCGAGGGTGTCGGCGGTCATCATTACGGTCATCGCGATCATCTCGATCTTCACTGTGCTGGCCTACCGTATGGGTTTGAGTGCCGGATTGACGGTCACGTTCTTCCCGATGATCATCCTAGCGTGGACCATCGAGCGGATGTCGATCCTTTGGGAGGAGGAAGGCCCCAAGCAGGTACTAATCCAGGGCGGTGGTAGCCTGCTGACCGCCGTGTTGGCTTTCCTGGCCATGAACAACCCGTGGGTGCGCCATATTACGTTCAACTTCCTGGGCGTGCAGCTCATCTTGATGGCATTCATTTTGCTGCTGGGTAATTACACCGGCTATCGCCTGCTGGAGTTGCGCCGTTTCAAACCCATCACCGAAGACGAGAAGCCGTCATGAGTTGGCTGAAAAACTGGACGTGGCCTACCCGTCTTCGGGATAAAGGCATCGTGGGTATGAACCGGCGTAACATTCGTTACATAGGGCGGTATAACGCACGTCGGCTCTATCCGCTGGTAGATGATAAGTTAAAGACGAAACTGCTGGCTCAGCAGTACGGCATTACCACCCCTGAGCTGATTGGCACGGTCACGACACAGTTTGGTGTTCAACACATTAGCGAAATGCTAGAGGGCCATGCGGGATTCGTGATCAAGCCTGCCAAAGGGAGCGGTGGCAAAGGTATTTTGGTCATCGAGAAAGTAGAGAATGGTTTGTTCTACAAACCCAGCGGTGCGAGCCTAACGATCAGCGATATCGAACGTCACGTCTCCAACCTCCTCTCGGGGTTGTATTCGCTTGGTGGTTCACCCGACGTGGCCGTGATCGAAACGCTGATCAATTTCGAAGAGAGCTTATTGGAGTATACCTACGAAGGCGTTCCCGATATTCGCGTCATCGTCTTCAAGGGTTACCCAGTCATGGCGATGATGCGCCTCTCCACCGCCGCCTCCGATGGTAAAGCGAATCTTCACCAAGGCGCCGTCGGCGTGGGGTTGAACATTGCCACCGGGGCAGCGCTGCGTGGCGTGCAGTTCGACCGTCCTTGTTACAGCCATCCCGATACGGGGCACGACTTGGCCAGTCTGGTCGTACCCCAGTGGGAAACACTGCTGCACCTAGCGGCGGGCTGCTACGAGATGACCGGCCTTGGCTACCTGGGGACCGATATGGTGTTGGATCGTCAACACGGACCAATGCTGCTGGAGCTCAATGCCCGACCCGGCTTGGCGATTCAGATGACCAACGGCGAAGGCTTGCGCCGTCGCTTGGATCTCATCGAGCGTCAACCCGACAACGTCCCGGTGGCCAAGCGTGTCGCGTTTGCCCAGCACCACTTTGCGCGCAAGAGCGAGCTGGTCGATACCCCTGACACACCTTCGGCAACGGCGTAGACTGCTTGTCTAATGCCCAACGAGTGATCCAATGACAGAAGCCAATACGCTATTGCAGCAAGCAGAATCTCAGTGCCACACCCGCGGTGTTCGGTTCACCCCGATACGCCGCAGGGTGCTTGAGCTCATCGCAGAGCATGGCGGAGGGCTGAAAGCGTATGACCTGCTGGACCAGCTTTCTACGGAGCACGCCGCCGCTCGCCCGCCCACCGTCTACCGCGCCCTGGAATTTCTTATCGAGCAGGGGTTGGTGCACCGTATCGAATCGCAGAATGCGTATGTCGCCTGCGCCTGCCCTGAGCATACCCACGGCTTCCAGCTGCTCATCTGCCGTCAATGTGGTTACGTCGAAGAACTACACTTGGATGAAATCAGCGATCAGCTTGCGGCCCTGGCAAAGCGTCAAGGCTTCAACGTCGAGCGTCAAACCATCGAGCTTCAGGGTTTGTGCCAAGCGTGCCGAACAGCGAGTAATGCCTAATGTCTCAACTTGACTCAATGACTCCCAAGCAATTTTTCAAGGCGCTAGAGTCCGCCTCGCCCACCGATAGCTTGCCCCCATTGGCCACGCTGTTAGATGCTGTCCAATTCAACGAAGATGGTCTAATCCCCGCCATCGCCCAGCAGCACGATACTAAAGAGGTGCTGATGATGGCATGGATGAACCGCGAAGCCCTGGAGGAGACGTTGACCACGCAGCGAGTATGCTACTACTCGCGCTCACGCCAGAAGCTTTGGCGCAAAGGCGAAACCTCGGGCCAACAACAGCGCCTTATTAACGCGGCGCTGGACTGTGACGGCGATACGCTGCTCGTACAGGTTGATCAAACGGGGCCTGCCTGTCACACTGGACGTCGCAGCTGCTTCTATGTCTCGTTAGGGGCAGACGGCGCAAAGATCACCAGCGAGCCGATGATCGATCCGGCAATGCTTTACGGTAAAAAAACACCGTGAAAAACGTATGGCGGCTCCTGCAGCGAGGCTGTCATAGATTACTGACCGTCATATTGGTGGGCTGCATACGCATCTACCAATACACTCTCAGCCCATTATTGGGCCCGCGGTGCCGCTTTTGGCCAAGCTGCTCTGCCTACGCCATCGAAGCGCTCCAGGTGCATGGTCCGATCAAAGGAGGCTGGATGGCCGCCAAGCGCATCGTAAAATGCCACCCTGGCCATCCAGGGGGCATGGATCCGGTACCCGGCGGACGCAGCGAAGCGTTATGCCGTGATGATCAGGAGCAAACGTCAAAGCGCTGCTGCTCGACCTGCGGCCATCACTAATCGCGTGCTCTTCGTTTATCACTGCTTGGCTACTTGATAAATACGCTCTAGCATCGCGTGTAAGCCATTACTGCGCGTTGGCGAAAGATGTTTATCAAGCCCCAAGTCTTTCAAGAAATGCGGCTCGGTCTGACTGATCTCTTCTGGCGTACGCTCGCTATAGATGCGTAGCAGCACGGCGATCAGTCCAGAGACGATGGCCGCATCCGAGGTCGCTTTAAACACGAGCTTGTCACCCGCCTTTTCATGGCACATCCATACATTGGATTGACAGCCCTGAATTTTGAACTCGTCGGTTCGCCGCTCTTCGGGAAAGTCAGGAAGCTGCTTGCCCATATCGATGATGTATTGATAGCGGTCCATCCAGTTATCGAACATCTCGAACTCTTCCACCAGCTCCTGCTGGGCTAGCTCTGCGCCTGAAGTCGCCATGGCGTATCCTTTGGGTTGATGAGTCTTTGTCGCCGCTATTATAACGGTTCAGCCCATTCTTTTGGGGGCGTTTTCAAGCGGTGTCGCTGCTGCTCGTGATGCCACTCGTCGGCTTCGGTGTGCAAATAGCGTCGGGTGGTATCCAGCTTTGCGTGGCGGGCGCTTTCCGCCAAGTAGCGTAAGCTTACGCCTGATTGCGCTTGGTGGGTAATCGCCGTATGCCGCAGCCAGTGAGGCGTTGCTCGCCGGAGCGCCTCGACATAAGCAGGCTTGCCGCCCTTCTCTTCGAGTGCGTCAGCAGCGTTGGCCAACGTCTCTTTGATCAATCGGTAAAGCTGGTTGTCGCTTATACCTCTGCGTTTATCCAGTGCGCGAATCACCGGAGTTGGCTCGTGATAGCTTGGCAACGATACGAGACCTAGCGCTTCTCGCCAGGCTTGCAGGCTCTCGAGCATGTCTACGGGCACGGGTATGCGGGCTTGCTTACTGCCCTTCCCTATCACGCGCCACCACCAGCGACCTTCGACTTCGTGAAAGTCACTCATTTGAGCATTGGCCATCTCGCTAACGCGTGGCGCTAGTAGGTAGGCAAAGCTAAAGATAAACCGTCTTCGGGCGCCCTCATAAACGAGCCGAGCGTCGTTGCTATGGCTCGGCTGGTTCAGCCACTGCCATAACCAAGCCCATAGCGGCTGCTCCAGATAGCGCTCTATGCGCTGCCCCTGATTGTTCATTCGCCGCGCTTTGTCGCGCATCAGCGCAAAGGGGTTGTGCCCTACCCAGCCGGCCTCCACCAGCCAGGTAAACAAGCCCTGCAGAATGATCAAGGTCTGCCGACGACTCGTGGGAGAAAGACCGTTTCTAAACGGCCGCCACTCAGGATGCTCTCGGGGTTTTGAAGGCCCCACCCATACTGCCCGGGGCTGCGGGTTCTCTAGGAAAGCTTCGAACTGGCGCAGTAATTCACGATTCATATCGGGCAGCCCTTTGTCCTGGCTGGCTAGCCAAAGCAGCAGTCGTTCGGCTTCTCGCCGGTAGCTTTTGAGTGTTTGTGGGCTGTCTCGATACTCCGTTAACCACAGCAGCACGGCCTGGTGGTCGTTGTCCGCTTCGATTCGTGAACGCAGATGAGGAGACAGCGCTCGTTGGCTCGCTGGCCAGTGACTCCCCTCCCTCTTATCGCTGATGCCAGTCTCCGCACCAATGGGTGCGTGTTCGTCTAGGCTAAATCGAGTCATTGAAGGGGGCATGCTGGCTCCTTGCTAGCCGTGGTCTATATCGCTGTGAGCAGTGTGGCGTTACAGCGTTATAAATTCAAGATAATGAGCGTAATCTTGAATTTTATTATTATTAGATAAATAATATTACGTTTTATGTTTTACGTAATAATTGTTTTTTTCTCACAAAGACAGGACAATGCCCCTCAAGTAACGCCACTCAACGCATGAGGAGGACGCCATGGCGCGCAACGGAGTTCAGTACAGTGACGTTCAGCAAGCAATCGACACGCTGCTTGCTCAAGGGGACTCCCCCAGCGTGCAGCGTATCCGCGAAGTGCTTGGAACCGGCAGTTTTACCACCATCAGCGAACACTTCCGGCAATGGCGCACCGAGCGTGAGCAAAATCGCGATGTACCGCCTCCCAAAGGGGTACCAGAAGTCGTCGTCAATGTAGCCAGTGAGCTATGGCGGGAAGCGCAAGAGTCGGCCTACCAAGCCCTAGTGCACTACCGAGAAGAGGCCAATCGTCAGGTGGAGGGCGCGCAGCAAGAAGCGGCCGAAGCACGTCAACAGGCTGCCAATGCCGAACAGCGTGAGAGCGCCCTGGCCGAGCACCTTCGCCACATAGAACTACGCCTGGAGGTGCTTCAGCGTGACCTGGGCGAAAGCCAGACCCATGAACGTCACTGGCAGCAGCAGGCAGAGAAAGCCGCTGAAGAAGTTAGCCACTATCGAGGGCAATTCGAGCAAGCCCAGCAAACTCTCAAAGCGGATCAGCAGCGTTTTAGTGAGCAACAGGCCGCGCAGCAAACTGCCTGGGAGCAGCGCTTGGCCCAAGAGGAACAGCGCAATGAGGCGTCAGAAGGCAAATTGATGGCGTTATTGGACACGCTGCGTCAAGAGCGGGCACAAGAAGAGAAAGTGCTGCAAAAGCGTCTACAGCAGCGGGAAGAGCGAGCAGAAGCGCTATCCAAAGAGGTTCGGCAGGTGACCGATGAACTACATCGCTATCAGCAGGAAAGCGCCTCTCAGCAGCAGCGCTTGGCAGAGCTCAAGCGCCACAATGCCGAGCTACAAACGCAGCGCAGCGAACTGCAGGTAGCGCTGGACAGGGCGAATCAGGCATTAGAGGCACAGCAACAGCAAGCACGCGATAGCGATCAGTGGCAAGAACAGCTATGGCAGCGTATGGCGTCCTTGCAAGCTCAGTTGGCGGCACTACCAGAAGCACTCACGCCGCCTGCCAGTGACCCGGCCCAACCAAAAAAGCCACCCCAATAGCGGGATGGCTATTCGCTATCAAGAGCAACGTTTAGCGCTGGCAGGTTAGTAAACCTAGCTCATGCGACCACGCTCTTTTTGGCATCTGCCGGGTACGCTCAGCGGTAGTAGGCGTTCGTGGTATCGGTGTGATCGGTCACGTCACGGATACCTGCCAGTTCGGGAATACGCTCCATCAGGGTCTTCTCGACACCGTCCTTGAGCGTAAGATCCACCGCGGCACACCCTTGGCACCCCCCGCCAAAGGCCAAGATGGCCACTTTGTCGTCGGTCAGTTCGACGAGTTTGATTTCACCGCCATGAGCCGCCAGTCCAGGATTGATTTCGCTGTAGAGCGTGTAATTGATGCGATCTTCGAGCGGACTGTCGGCATTGACCTTGGGCATTTTGGCATTGGGGGCCTTGATGGTCAGTTGACCACCCATGCGGTCGGCGTTGAAATCGACCACCGCTTCTTCCAAAAAGGCAAGGCTGTTTTTGTCGAGAAAAACGTTGATTTTCTCGAGCTCGAGTTTGACGTCAGTGGGCTCTTCTTCACCAGGACGGCAGTACGCCAAGCAAGTTTCTGCGTAGGGAGTGCCGGGTTGAGTGATGAAAATGCGGACGGCTATTCCCTCGACGTTCTGTTTTTCGAGCAGTTCGGCGAGATATGTTTGTGCGCTGTCGGTAATGTCGATACCAGGCGCTTCGATAGTCGTGGTCATATGGGACACTGTCCTCCCGTGGTAGTGGCAACGCCACATCACATGTCATTTGCCACTATGGTAAGCAAAACCGCCTGCCGACACAATCCCGAGTATTTTAGTCGGCTATTGCGGTGTGCATGAGAAAGCTTAATAGAGAGACTGCAATAACTTCACGCCCACGTTTGCTGCCCTACAGGGTGCCCTTTGGTATGATAAGCCCCGCTCACCTATCGACGACTATAAAAAACATCCTTTCCGACTGCGACGCTGGAGAATGTCCCCTGCCATGGCTGCTAGTGATTTGACTGCTTCCCTCACCCATCGCCTTTCCCAACGCATTCTCATTCTGGATGGCGGTATGGGCACCATGCTGCAGAATGCCCAACTCAGCGAGGAGGATTTCCGCGGAGAACGCTTCCGCGCTTGGCCATCGGATCTGAAAGGTAATAACGATCTACTTGCGTTGACCTGCCCCGATGTGGTCGCCCGTATCCACCGCGACTATCTGGAAGCGGGCGCAGACATCCTGGAAACGAACACGTTCAACAGTACTCGGCTCTCTCAAGCCGATTACGGCATGGAAGACCTGGTGCCGGAACTCAACCGCGAGTCGGCTCGCCTGGCGCGCGAGGTGTGCGACGCCGTGGCGGCGGAGACCGATGTCCCGCGTTATGTGGCCGGGGTGCTGGGGCCAACGTCGCGCACGGCATCGCTTTCGCCCGACGTCAACGACCCCGCCAAACGTAACGTCACCTTCGACGAGTTGCGTGACAACTATTACGAAGCGGCCAGCGCTCTGATCGAAGGCGGTGCCGATTTGATCATGATCGAAACGATTTTCGACACGCTCAACGCCAAAGCCGCCATTTACGCCCTCGAGGAGTTATTCGATGATCTCGATCGTCGTTTGCCGGTGATGATCTCCGGCACGATCACCGATGCCTCGGGCCGCACGCTGTCCGGCCAAACGACAGAGGCCTTCTGGAATTCCGTGCGTCATGCTAACCCGCTGTCGGTGGGCTTGAACTGCGCCCTGGGGGCCGAGGAGCTGCGCCCCTATCTGGAAGAACTCGCCACCAAAGCCGATACGTTCGTCTCTGCCCACCCTAACGCGGGTTTGCCGAATGAGTTTGGCGAGTACGACCAAACTCCAGAAGAGATGGCGGCGATCGTTGGTGAGTTTGCCCAGAGCGGCTTGGTCAACATCATTGGCGGCTGCTGCGGCTCGACGCCTGACCATATCCGCGCCATTGCCGAAGCCGTGCATTCTATGGCGCCCCGTCAAGTGCCTGAGCGCAGCAAAGCGTGCCGGCTGTCGGGTCTCGAGCCGTTCAACATCGAAGCCGACTCGCTGTTCGTCAACGTAGGCGAGCGCACCAACGTCACCGGCTCTGCTCGCTTCAAGCGCTTGATCGTAGAGGAAGATTTCACCACGGCTCTGGAAGTGGCTTTAGAGCAGGTCGAAAACGGCGCGCAGATCATCGACATCAACATGGATGAGGGGATGTTGGAGTCGCAAGAAGCCATGGTGCGCTTTTTGAACCTGATCGCAGGCGAGCCGGACATCGCCCGCGTGCCCATCATGATCGACTCCTCAAAGTGGGACATCATCGAAGCGGGCCTGAAGTGCGTTCAGGGCAAGGCAGTGGTCAACTCGATCTCGCTCAAGGAGGGGGAAGCCGCCTTCCGCGAACAGGCCACCAAGTGCCGTCGTTTTGGCGCCGCCATTGTCGTCATGGCGTTCGACGAAGAGGGCCAGGCCGATACGTTTGCGCGCAAGACCGAGATCTGCGAGCGTGCCTACCGGCTGCTCGTCGACGAGATTGGCTTCCCGCCAGAAGACATCATTTTCGACCCTAACATCTTTGCCATCGCCACGGGTATTGAAGAGCACAACAACTACGCCGTCGATTTCATCGAAGCCACCCAATGGATTCGTGAACACCTACCCCACGCCATGGTCTCTGGGGGCGTGTCCAACGTGTCTTTCTCGTTTCGAGGCAACAACCCCGTGCGGGAGGCGATTCACTCGGTCTTTCTCTACCACGCCATTCGTGCGGGCCTCACCATGGGCATCGTCAACGCGGGGCAGCTCGCAGTCTATGACGACCTGCCCACCGAGCTGCGTGAAGCCGTCGAAGACGTCGTGCTCAATCGCCGCAGCGACGGTACCGAGCGATTGCTGGAGATCGCCGATCAGTACAAGGGCGACGGCAGCGGCGCCGCCAAGAAAGAGGATCTCGAGTGGCGCAGTTGGCCGGTCAACAAGCGTATCGAGCATGCGCTGGTGAAAGGGGTCACCGCATACATCGAAGAGGATACCGAGGAAGCCCGAGCCCAGGCGGAACGTCCTATCGAGGTGATCGAAGGTCCGTTGATGGATGGCATGAACGTGGTCGGCGACCTGTTTGGGGCGGGTAAGATGTTTTTGCCCCAGGTGGTCAAGTCCGCCCGTGTCATGAAGCAGGCGGTGGCGTATCTGATTCCCTTCATCGAAGCGGAAAAAAGTGAGGACACTCAGGCCAAGGGCAAAATCGTGATGGCCACGGTCAAGGGTGACGTCCACGACATCGGCAAGAACATCGTCGGCGTGGTACTGCAGTGTAACAACTACGAAGTCATCGACCTGGGCGTCATGGTACCGACCGAGAAAATTCTCCAGGCCGCCATCGACAACGATGCCGATATCATCGGCCTCTCTGGTTTGATTACCCCGTCGCTGGACGAGATGGTACACGTTGCCAAAGAGATGCAGCGCCGCGGTATGAACCTGCCGCTGCTGATTGGCGGCGCCACCACCTCAAAAGCACACACGGCGGTGAAAATCGAACCGCAGTATGAGCACCCCGTGATTTATGTCACCGACGCATCTCGCGCCGTGGGCGTGGCAGGCAGACTGCTAGCCCCCAATTTGAAGTCGGCCTACGTGGCCGAGATCCGTGAAGAGTACGAGAAAGTCCGCGAGCGCAACGCCAAACGCCGCCCCAAAGCGGCAGACCTGGACTATACCCAGGCGCGTAAACGACGCTTTCGCACCGATTGGGTAAATCACACGCCCGCCAAGCCGAATACCCTGGGTCTGATGACCTTCGACGATTACGACCTGGAAGAGCTGGTCGAACGTATCGACTGGACGCCCTTCTTCATGAGTTGGCAACTTGCCGGGAAGTACCCAAAAATCCTCAATGACGAAGTGGTGGGCGAAGCCGCCCAGAGCCTGTTTGCCGATGCGCAAGTGATGCTACGCAAATTGATCGATGAACAGCGCGTGCATGCCCGCGGGGTCATTGGTTTATGGCCCGCCAACAGCGTGGATGACGACGTGATCGAGGTCTACGCCGATGAGAGTCGCACCAAGGTTATCGAGCGTTTGCACCACATCCGTCAGCAAACCACTAAGGGCCGTGACGGTATCTGCTACAGCCTGGCTGATTTCATCGCCCCGAAAGAGAGCGGCAAACCCGACTGGATTGGGGGCTTTGCGGTGACCACCGGACATGGCGTGGATGAACTCTCCAAAGCCTACGAGGCCGCCGGTGACGATTACAACGCCATCATGGTCCAGGCGCTGACCGATCGGCTAGCCGAAGCCTTTGCCGAACGCATGCACGAGCGGGTGCGTAAAGAGTTTTGGGGCTACGTGCCCGAAGAGGCGCTGGATAACGATGCGCTGATTGCCGAGAAATATCAGGGTATTCGCCCTGCCCCCGGCTATCCTGCGTGCCCTGACCATACTGAAAAAGCGACGTTGTTCCGCCTGTTAAACGCCACGGAGAATACTGGCCTAACGCTCACGGAAAACTTTGCTATGTGGCCAGCGGCCGCCGTGTCGGGCTGGTACTTTGCGCACCCCCAGTCGAAGTACTTCTCCACCGGCAAAATCACCCGAGATCAGGTCGAGGTGCTGGCCGAGCGCAAGCAGATGCCGCTGACCGAAATGGAGCGTTGGCTCTCGCCGGTGCTCTCTTACGACCCTAGTTGATCGACTCATCCATGACGCCGGTAGTGCGCCGTCAAGGTAAGGTCATGCGTTTGGCCCTTCCGATCATGTTGGGCATGCTTTCTCAGAGCGTGCTCAACTTGATCGATGCTGCCCTAGTGAGTCATCTGGGACAAGAGGCGTTGGCAGGGGTCGGACTCGGCGGCTATGCCATGTTCATGATGACAGCGCTGGTGTTCGGTCTCTCTTCCAGCGTCCAGTCGCAAACCGCCCAGGCAGTAGGTGCCAATCAAAGTTGTCTTACACGTCCCCTAGGGTCCGGGTTGGTCATTGGTGTGGCTGTCGGTTTACCCATCTCTTGCATCGCTTGGTGGCAGGCGTCGGAGCTAATCCGATGGATTGCTCCCTCGCAAGCGGTCACGCACATTGCCGTCGACTACTTTCGCTTGCGGATCGTCGCACTGACCGCCATCGCGCTGACGCTATGCCTGCGCGGCTACTGGAACGGGCGACAGCAAACGCACCTCTACCTTCGTATCGTCGTCGTCGTCCACACAACTAACGTTGCACTGAGCGCGGCTCTCATTTATGGGGTCGCTGGACTGCCAGGCTTAGGGGTGAACGGAGCCGCCATCGGTACGACCTTGTCACTGCTCTTGGGACTGGGGATCTGGGGAGTCATCACGTGGCGACAGTGTCAGCCAAACGCGCTTTCGATACCCTCCTGGCAGAGCATTTTGTCGACGCTGACGCTAGCGTTTCCCCATTCGCTACAGCAGCTTTGGTTTGCCGCTGGTTATGTCGTGCTCTTTTGGCTACTGGGTAAACTCGGCACGCCGAGCGTTGCGGTCGGTCATGTCTTAGTGAATCTATCTCTTCTGCTGATTCTACCAGGCGTGGGCGTTGGAGTGGCGGCCATGAGTCTTGTCGGCGAGGCGCTGGGCCGTGACGATCGGCAGGCGGCACACCGCTGGGGCATTGACGCCTTGAGCGTTGCCGGTATGCTGCTGACTGTTTTAGCGTTACCAATGCTGGTGATACCCGACACGATTCTAGGCATTTTCTTTACCAATGAAGCGTTGGTTCAGTTAGGGAGACTGCCCCTGCAAATTACTGGCCTGATGATCGTGTTCGACGCCGCCGCGCTAGTACTAGCGCAGGCGTTGATGGGCGCTGGTGCTCAGCGTACCGTCATGCTGCTCACGCTAGGGATGCAGTGGCTACTCTTTTTACCTCTGGCGTGGTGGGTCGGTATTTGGCTCGGTTACGGGTTAGTCGGGGTCTGGTTGACACAGCTCTTTTACCGGCTGCTCAACTCCACTGGCTTTTTATGGGTGTGGCAGCGCCGCCGCTGGTTAGTCCATGACACTCACTCGCAGTTCAAATAGCATTTAACGATAAAAAGATAATTATATATTCTTTTGTAGAATATAACGCCCGCGTTAGAGTGACGGTATATTACCGTCCGTCTCGACGTGACCATTTCGCTTTTAGCAGGATCGTGCCACATGTACCGTTATGATATTCACGACCAAACGCTGGTTGACGAGCGCGTAGCGCAGTTCCGCGATCAGATGGAGCGCTACCAAGCCGGTCGTTTGGGAGAAGAAGAGTTTCGCCCGCTGCGGCTGCAAAACGGCCTGTACATTCAAAGGCATGCGCCGATGCTGCGTATTGCTATACCTTACGGTATGCTGGCGGGCCATCAGCTGCGTGCTTTGGCCGAGATCACTCGCCGCTACGACCGCGGCTACGGCCACTTCACCACGCGACAAAACCTGCAGCTCAACTGGCCTGCACTGGAAGACGTGCCGGATATCTTGGCCGAGCTGGCCAAAGTGCAGATGCACGCCATCCAAACCAGCGGTAACTGTATCCGCAATACCACCAGCGACCAGTTTGCGGGGATTGCCAACGATGAAGTCGAAGACCCCCGCCCCTGGTGCGAGCTGATCCGCCAGTGGTCGACGCTGCACCCCGAGTTTGCTTACCTGCCGCGCAAATTCAAAATTGCCGTCAGCGGCGCCGCCCAAGATCGGGCAGCGATTCAGGTTCATGACATTGGCCTGCGCTTGTGGCGCAACGCTGACGGCGAGCTTCGCGTCAAAGTATTGGCGGGTGGCGGTTTAGGCCGCACGCCGATGATTGGCGACGTGGTGCGTGAGGACCTGCCCTGGCAGCACCTGCTGACCTATCTCGAAGCGTGCGTGCGGGTTTATAACCAGTTCGGTCGCCGTGACAACAAGTTCAAGGCGCGTATCAAAATATTGGTGAAGGCACTCGGTATCGAAGAGTTCCGCCGACGTGTCGACGAAGAGTGGGCGCATTTGAAAGATGGCCCCCAGACACTGAATCAAGCCGCCGTCGACGCGGCCAAAGCGCACTTCCCCGAGCCTGAGCGCCGCCCGGTGGCCGACAGCTCGGTGGAAGCGTTCGACCAACTGCGTCGTGACAATCGCAGCTTTGCGCGTTTCGTCACCAATAATGTGACCGACCACAAAGTGCCGGGTTATAAAGCGGTCACGCTGTCGTTGAAGCGCCGCGAGCATGCTCCAGGTGACGTGACTGCCGACCAGATGGACGCCGTGGCCGACCTCGCCGACCGCTATAGCTTTGGCGAAGTGCGGGTAACTCACGAGCAGAACTTGGTGCTATCCGACGTGCCAGTCGACGAGCTCGAAGCGCTTTGGAAAGAACTGGATGCCCTGGGAATGGCCAACCCCACTGTAGGCACGCTGAACGACATCATCTGCTGTCCTGGTGGCGACTACTGCAGTCTTGCCAATGCGGTCTCCATTCCCATTGCTCAGGCGTTACAAGAGCGCTTTGAAGATTTGGATTTCCTGTACGACCTGGGGCCCCTGGACCTCAACATCTCAGGCTGCATGAATGCCTGCGGACACCACCACGTTGGCCATATCGGCATTCTTGGCGTGGATAAAAAAGGCGAAGAGTATTACCAAGTCTCGATTGGCGGTAATTCAACGGACGACGCCTCACTGGGTAAAATTCTAGGCCCCTCTTTCTTCCGTGAGGACGTGCCGGGCGTGGTCGAGAAGGTGCTCGAAGTTTACGTAGCGGAACGTCACGAAGATGAGCGCTTTCTGGATACGTATCGCCGTATTGGCCTAAAACCCTTCAAGGAGCGTGTTTATGCCCAGCAATGATACCCAAGCCGAGGCAATGGAACAGACCCCTGTTCACGTCGATCACTTGATCGACAACGGCGAACTGGCCGCGGAAAATGCTTGGTGCGTCTCCTACGATGCGCAAACACTGCCCGAGCAGCGCCCTGCCTTCGTCCCCCTTGCGCTATGGCAGAACAACCAGGCTGATACAGAACTGGCACCGCTGCTAGCGAGCGACACAGAGCTCAACGCTGAGCTGGCTAGTGAACTAAAGGCAGCACCCGCCGTCGCCGTCGACTTCCCCGCTTTCACCGACGGGCGTGGGTACACCATTGCCCGCCTACTCAGAGAACGTTACGGGTTTACGGGAGAGATACGTGCGGTAGGTGACGTTCTGGTCGATCAGTTGGATTACATGCGTCGCTGCGGTTTTTCGACCATGGCATTACGAGATGATCAGCACCCAGAAGATGCTCTGCGCGCCCTCAATGCGTTTAGCGTCCGTTACCAGACCGACGTAGAAGTACGCCAGGCGCTCTTCGAAAAGCGTTTAGCCACTACCCACTAAAGACAAGCTGCATCGCTAACGCCGACAAGGGCATGCCTTTGTCGGCGTTTTTTGTTTAGCCGCGCCGTTTCTGCTGGCGCTCGCGATTATTGGCTTTAGCACGGTCGCTTTTGCGTAGCATGATCCAGGTAGCGCCGAGCCCGCCTTCAGAGGGCTGGGCCGACACGTAAGCCTGCACCTCATCGAACTGAGCGAGCCACTTGGCGATATAGGAGCGCAACACGTTGGCCGGGCTGTCCACCTCCCGCCCTCGCCCATGAACGACCATTACCGAGCGGAGGTCGTGGGCATAGGCCTCCTGAATAAAGGGAAAGAGCATGCGTCGACACTCTGCTAGCGGTCGGCGAAGCAGATGAAGCTGGGCTTGCACGCTGTATCCGCCATGCTTCAATTTGTCGACCACCCCTTGTTGAATACCTTCACGGCGAAACTCGATAGGATCGAAAGGTGGCAGTAAATCGACGAAATCGTCCGAGAGAAAGTTACGCTCATCCAAACGCTCTTCGGCGCTTTCGCGTCTGGCCAACTGTGCTTCCGATGGCCGCTGACGTTGGGGACCTGTATCTGCACGATTGCGCTTTGGCAGTGGCTTCACATCACCCACTAACGCGCGGAAGTCCATTTCATCACGAAGTGACTGGCTCATAACAGGCTCCTCCGATAGGGTCTAGGCCTAGACAGCGTAATGTATCTTAGCAAAATCACCGACACTGCTTAAGACTTGTCTTATCACAGGCCGTTCTGCACCCTATACATCTACCTATCACCAAGGAAAGAGATATGAGCTGGGGAAAGCGATTAAGCGTCGGGTTGCTGGCTGGCGCGGTAGGCGTGACCGCTTGGCTCTGGCTGACCATGCTCAGCCCATGGTTCTATGAACGGCCTGATGAGCTGCCCACGATCGAACAGCGCACCCACCAAGTATTCGTTTACGGCACGCTACGTTATTGGCCGGTTCGTTGGATTGTCATGGGAGACTCAGGCTCGCCAGAGCCGGCACGCCTGGAAGGGTTCGAGCGTCATGGATTGGATCTCTCGCCGAGTGATCATAGCCATGTCGATGGTCTATTGTTGACCGTGTCACCACGCGCGCTCGAGCGCCTCGATCGTTATGAACGGCTCGGCATTCGCTATGAGCGCATAGAGCAGACACTGGCCGATGGCACCACAGCATGGGTTTATGTTCGGCTTCCGGAAGTCAGCCTGATGGATAGCGCTCCTGCCTATGGGATAGCTCTGTTACCATATGAGGCGTTGCCAGTGACCGCTCAACGCCTGGTCGCTCTGCCCACCAATTAGGATACGTCATGAGTGAAGCCAAGCCCTTTGTCTTGATTCTGTATTACTCCCGTTCAGGAGCTACGGCAGACATGGCCCGCCAACTAGCAGCGGGCGTCGAGAGCATTCCCGGTATAGAAGCGCGACTGCGCACGGTACCTTCGGTTTCCCCCACCTGTGAAGCCGTCGACCCCGAGATTCCCGCTGAAGGGGCAGTCTACGCCGACCTGGACGATTTACGCCACTGCAGCGCACTAGCGTTGGGTAGCCCTACGCGCTTTGGCAATATGGCCGCGCCACTCAAGTTTTTTCTCGACACCACTAGCAGTCTTTGGATGAACGGCGCGCTAATCGACAAGCCCGCCTGTGCGTTTACCTCGACGTCTAGCTTGCATGGCGGCCAAGAAAGCACGTTGCTGACCATGCTGGTGCCACTTTTGCATCACGGTATGGTCTATGCGGGCATCCCCTATAGCGAGACGGAATTACTGAGCACTCAGCATGGCGGCACGCCTTACGGGGCCAGCCATGTGGCTGGCACACGCAGTGACCGACCGGTTGACGAGCACGAACGAGCGTTGTGCCAAGCACAAGGAAGACGGCTCGCCAAACTCGCGTTAGCCTTACATAAAATGCGCCAGGAGACGTCGTCATCATGAGACAGTGGTTAGAGACGCTGGAAGAGAAACACGGACTCGACACGTTGACGCGACAAGCACGACTGTTAGTGCTCGTCAGTTTTGGCGTGCTGCTTCTGCTGGTGATTTATCGTGGCTTCTTCGTACAGGGCGAAACGTTCAATTGGCGACCCGTGGTGGCGTTCATTTTGCCTTTGGTGCTGTTCTTGCCATCGATCATTGGTCAACGTGCCCGTGGGCACGCTTGGCTTGCCTTCGTCAGCTTGCTCTACTTCACCCAGGGTGTGATGTTGGCGACCTTGCCAGAACAGGGAATGAGAGGCGTATTAGAAGCGCTTGTATCGCTGGCGCTCTTTACGGGCTGCATGGGCTACGCGCGCTTTCGAAGCCGACAACTCCGTCTTAACGGTTAAACGATATCAATAAAACCATAGCCAGCCACTGACGCCTGCTGCGATCAGCAGCGCCCCAACGGCGTAGCAAGTTTGCCTGCGCGACGAGACGGGTTTTGCGTCGACGGGCGGGCTATGAAATCTTTTCACTCCCGTCAACATGGCGGGAATGAGCCGCTCGCCTTGTAGCGTGTGCCAAAGTAGCCCTGCGACATGCAAACCAATCAACACTAACAGTAGATCGCTATTGAGTGAGTGTAACTGAGCGAGCAGATCGCCCATGTTAGCGCCTAACACTCCGTAAAGCGGTGCCTGAAAGAAAATATCATCGCTCAAGAACAGCCCACTTAACGCTTGAAATCCAAGCGACACTAGCAACAGCACGACCATCCACCCGCCGAGCGGATTATGGCTGGCGTAGGGAGATGCGCGCCGTGCCATTAGCGCTTTGGTATAGCGTGCGGTAGTCCTAGGGCCATATACGAACGTACTAAAGCGAGCATAAGGGGTGCCCACCCAGCCCCAGATCAAGCGAAAAACGAGTAACCCAATGATCAAATAGCCCGCCTGAGCATGTACTTCCAGCGGAAATAGAAAGGGCTGACCCATTGTTTTAGTGGTGTAGAAAGAAATAATCACCGCTGCCACCAGGGACCAATGAAACAAGCGAATGAACGCATCCCATACGGCTATGCGTGTAGTGCGGCTCTGCATCGCGCTATCCTCAATCTTCGTACGGGTATATTTTCGCATTTATGGCAATATTCTCATAGAAGGATTCCGCGAGCGCTCCAACGCTGTGTCACTGGGCCATCCTGAACGAACAACACTTGAGCTTTAGCGTTAGACCAGCGAACATGACCTCAATGTAATTTATCACCTCAGGGGAGCTCCACCGATGACACGTAACATTGCCGACGTCAGGCGTGACTACGAGGGCGGGCGTTTGGACGAAACGCACACCTCCGACGACCCATTCGTGACGTTCGATGAGTGGTTCAGTCTGGCCCTTGACAGCGAAGGTAAAGATGGCAATGCCATGACGCTCTCTACGGTCGACAGTCAGGGTCGTCCCCATGCACGCGTTGTGCTGCTGAAAGGGTTCGACGAGCGAGGCATGGTGTTTTTCACCAACTATCATAGCCATAAAGGTAGCGAGCTGAGCAATGTGCCCTATGCCGCTCTCACCTTTTGGTGGCCGTCTCTATCACGTCAAGTGCGGATAGAGGGCCCGGTGGAGCAAGTTTCCGCCGAAGAGTCGGATGAATACTTTGCCAGTCGCCCACGCGGTAGTCAGCTCGGTGCTTGGATTGCCACCCAAAGCGTGGTGATTCCTGACAGGAACTGGATCGAAGAGCGTCAAAAGCGCTTCGAACAAGCTTATGAAGGCCAAGATATTCCTCGCCCTATTCACTGGGGAGGCTATCGGGTAAACCCGGAAATGATCGAGTTTTGGCAGGGGCAGCCCAGCCGCTTGCACGACCGACTGCGCTACGAACGGCGCGACGGCGGTGAGTGGAGCCGCTTCCGTTTAGCGCCCTGATGCCCAGGCGCAAGACGTAACACTCAAACGGTCTGCGGGTGACAAGCCACAGACCGTTCATTGGAAGGGTCAATCCGGTTGACTCTCCAAACGATGGCGCTGCCACTCGCTGTCGGGTTCATTCAGTCGCAGTACGGCATCGATCACCTGCTCTTCCATATTGTAACGGCAACGAAAACCAAGATGTTTCATCAACGCTCGCATGGGGTGATTATCCACCATGATCTTACCGATCATTTCGAGCGTGCCTATACTGGTGCAGTAGTCGATCATTTTCTTCATCAGTAGACTGCCAATGCCCAGTCCCTGAAGATCATCCCGAATGATCACGGAGAACTCGGTGCGGATATTGTCAGGGTCGTTCCATACCCGAACCACCCCCAACATCTCCTTACTGCCATCATCGTGCTGATGCTCGGCGATGAATGCCATCTGACGGTCATAGTTGATATGCGACAAAATCGACAAGTCGCGCTGGGTAAGGTTCGACTTGTTATGGAAGTAGCGGAAACGGATGCTCTCCTCTGATAGCTGCCGGTGAAAGGTGGTGATCAGTGGTGCATCCTCTGCGCGGATGGGTCGCACTTCTACCTGCCAGCCATTTTTCAACGTCACCCACTGACGAAGCTCTTCCGGGTACGGCATGATCGCAAAACGCGCGGGGTGCCCCAGATCCATGGCAAAATCCACTGCCAACATACCGTCGCGGTTCAACAGCAATGGATTGAGCTCCAGGCCACGTAAATCGGTCAAATCCGACGCCATTTGGGAAAGTTTGACTAGCAACTGACATAGATGCTGGATATCCCGCTCGGGGTCGGCGGAGTGCTCGCGGATCAAAGAGGCCGCATGGGTGCGCCCCACGACGTCGGAGGCGAGGCTCATATTGAGCGGGGGCAACGCCACCTGCCGGTCAGCCAACACGTTGACCTTATAGCCCCCGATACCAAACACGATCAGCGGCCCAAATACCGGGTCCCGGGTGATGCCTGCACAAATCTGCATCGAATGTTTGCCCCGCTGCATCGGCTGCAAACAGTATTCGCGAATGGCATGCTCGGGAAATTTCTCCTGCACTTTATCGCCTAATTGCCTCACCCCGTCGGCGACTTGTTCGGGCGTCTCTAAATCTTGCAGTAACCCAGCGGAAATCTTATGCGGATGCTTGCGGTAGCGATACGGCCGACAGTTTCCTTCGTGAACCACTTTCAGCGCCTTTGGTCCTGGAAAGCGTTCGGCGACCACCAAGGCTTCTTCTGGTGAGTTCACGTAGGCGCTGGGGGCAGTGGGTATACCATAAGCTTCCAATACTTGGGCGGTTTCAGAGTGAGCGAGAGTTTGGCGGCCCTGTTCTTTTGCTTGCTTGATCAGCGCACGACACTCGGCGCGAATCTCTGGGCTCGTGGAAAACGGCAGGCTGGGCGGTATTTCATGCAGCAACGCCTGAACGCGCTGATAATCCACCATATGCATAAAGGCCTTCACCGCTTTTTCAGGTGACGTATAGGTAGGAATACCCGCGAGGTTGCAGACATGTCGCGCATTGAGCGCCTCTTTCAAACCCATCCAACTCGTGAGTAAATTACGTTTGAAAGAGCGACGGTGATCGATGAGCGCTTGAGCCGTGACCTGGGAAGGCGCTAAACGTGTAGGTGCATGAACGACCAGGACGGCATCGACGTTCGGGTCAGCGGTGACGATTTGCAGCGCCTCAACAAACCGCTCCGGAGTCGCGTTTCCGCCCAAGTCCACCGGGTTTTCGCCAGGCTTGCTCATATCGACTTGACTTTTATGTAACGCCGCTTGGGTTTCGGGGCTGAATTCAGCCAGCTTGCCACCCGCGCTAATTAACTTATCGATGGCCAGCATGGCAGGCCCAAGTCCATTGGAGACGATTGCCAAGCGATCACCGCGTAGCGGTTTCATACGTGACAGCGTTTCTAGGGCATCGAGCATTTCATCCGAATCGTTGACACGCACCACGCCGGCACGTGCAAAGG
Organism: Halomonas sp. MMH1-48; assembly: GCF_022348105.1. Lineage (NCBI taxonomy): Bacteria > Pseudomonadati > Pseudomonadota > Gammaproteobacteria > Oceanospirillales > Halomonadaceae > Halomonas > Halomonas sp. MMH1-48. The sequence goes on along the minus strand of NZ_JAKRFL010000001.1, from coordinate 19,359 downwards.
CGGCATCGAACACGACATCGCGATTGGCAATGCCCGGCGTGGGCGGCATACCAGATATGTCCGACTGAGCGGTGCGACCACTTTTGATCGCTACCACGAGTCGGTTGCGTGAGGCATCCCGGACAGACGTCATAAAGTGCTGGGCATCCGTCACCCGCTCGAGATGGAGAAGAATCGCTTGCGCAGGCGAATACTGATTGACGTAGTCGATGAGATCCGGCAATAACACATCGACACTATCGCCAACGGTAATGAGGTGAGAGAAGCCCACATCTCGGCCCGCTGCCCAGTCGATCATCGCATTGGCCAGCATTCCTGATTGGCCTAGATATGCCACGCGCCCCGCCTTGATCGGCTGGCTGGCATACGAAGCATTGAGTTTTTTTCCCGGTACGATTAGCCCCATACACTCCGGGCCTAGAACGCGGATGCCGGATTCACGGGCAGCCTGCAGCATGCGCTGGCGTATCGACCCCTTGCTGCCCTCCTCACGGTCTAGGTACGCACCCCCGGAAAGCACCAAAGCCGCCTTCACACCGTACTTACCCAACTTTTTAATCAGTCTGGGAACGCCCTCAATGGGCGAACACACGACGGCGAGATCAGGAATGTCGGGCAGTTCCTCCACTGTACGTACGCAATCTACGCCAAACACCTTTTCATAACCTTTCAGGTTAACGGCCCAGAGCTTGCCTCTGAATTGGCCATCTTGCAGGTTGCCCAACACCAAACCACCCAAAGATTCTGGCTTTTCAGAGGCACCGAACACCGCCACCGAGCGAGGTTCGAAAAAATGATGCAGAAAGCGTGTGCTCACTATGCGTCTCCCTCTGACATGAATGACTAATGTGTACGACTTATTGACACTGTCGCGCAAGCCCTCGAGGCGATTAAGGTGATGCTAACGTTACCGGAGCGCTCGAATGATCACTGCCTACCTTACCCACCCCGACTGCGTATTGCATCATATGGGGCCAGAGCACCCTGAAAGCCCCTTGCGGCTAGAGGCGATTCGGGCGCGCCTGTCACTTTCTGGACTGTTACAGCAAACCATGCAGGGCGATGCCAAAGAGGCGAGTGACGAGGCGTTGACCAGAGTTCATCCTTTGCGCCACCTTCATGCCTTGGAGAAATGCCTGCCTAGCGAAGGAATCGTGACGCTGGATAGCGACACCATGATGAACCCGGATAGCTTGAAAGCAGCGCGTGTAGCCGCAGGTGCCGTCATTCGGGGCGTGGATCAGGTGTTCAAACGGCAAGCGGATAACGTCTTTTGCGCCGTGCGCCCCCCCGGCCACCATGCCGAAGCAGCCGATGCCATGGGCTTCTGCTTTTACAACAACATTGCCGTCGGGGCCGCTCATGCAAAAGCAACCTATGGTGCTAGACGGATCGCCATTCTCGATTTCGATGTTCACCAGTGCAACGGCACCATCGACATTTTTAAGAACGATCCAGACGTGCTCATTTGCACCAGCTTTCAATACCCGTTTTATCCTTGGCGTTACTTGCGCAGCGAATGGCAAAACGTGGTGAATACCCCGCTGGAAGTCGGTACCGGCAGTGAAGAGTATCGACGGGTCATCGAACGTCATTGGCTCCCCGCACTGCATGCCTTCAAACCCGACCTGGTAATGTTATCGGCAGGGTTCGATGCTCATAAAGAGGACCCAATGGGCGATATTTGCTTAGAAGATGAAGACTTCTATTGGGTAACGCACCTGGCCATGGAAATTGCGGCGCTTTATGCCGACAATCGCGTCGTGTCCGTACTAGAGGGAGGTTACAACCCAACCTCCCTTGCCAGCAGCGCCGAGGCGCATATCAAAGCGCTTTTGGGACTCCCCTTCACCGATGCTCCCTAGTGGCGCCCTGAGCGCAAGAGCTGTGGTACCATGCGGCGTTCATGTTGCACTCTACCTCACGTGACCGTTATGACCGCCACTTCTGAAGAGCACGCAGCGCTGCGCATCGCGTCAGGGCGAAAGCCGTTCGTCGAACCACTACGGTTGGGCGAACGGCTCAAACAGATTCGACTAGCTAATCAATGGACGCTGGAGGACGTGAGCCAGCGCACAGGTATTGCTCGTTCTACGCTTTCTAAAATCGAGAACGACCAAGTCTCGCCAACGTTCAGCGTAGTACAGAAGCTAATGAGCGGTCTCGATATCGATCTACCGCAGCTTTTTACGCCTCCCAAGCGCGAGCGCTACACCATGGGACGTCGCGATCTGACGCGTAAAGGAAAAGGCCAACTGCACCCTACCCCAACCTACGAGCATGAACTGCTGGGCCATCAGCTCGCGCAAAAGCGCATGATCCCATTTAAAACGATCGTTCGAGCACGCAGCTTTGACGAATATCATCAGTGGGTACGGCACGATGGCGAAGAGTTTTTGATGGTACTGCACGGCGACATCATGCTTTATACGGAATTCTATGCACCGTTAGTGCTAGCGGAGGGGGACAGCATCTACTTCGACAGTGACATGGGCCACGCCCTAGTCTCTACCAGCCAAGAAGATGCGGTCGTGCTATCAGTATGCACCCGCGGCGATCTGGTATAACCCTGTTCAGTCGGCTATAGACAGTTCGTTGGCTTAGGTAACCCGGCAATACGAGCCAAACGTTTTGGCGGGCTGCCGGGGAATAAACGCATCAAATAGACCGAGCGCCCTTTTTCCTCGCCTAGGGCTTGCTTGGTGGCTTTGACCAATGGGCGCATCGCCGGCGCCATTTCGTAGCGCGTATAAAAATCCCGAACCACACGAATGAGCTCCCAATGCTCCTCCGTCAGTGCTAGCCCTTCATCCGCAGCTAATAACGCGGCAACACCATCGTCCCAGTCGCTTTGCTTAACTAAATAGCCCTCAGGATCAATTTGAACTTTTTTGTTTGCATTAAGATAACGGTATAAACTTGTATCGTTCATTAGTCAGTACCACGATAAAATCTTCGTATGCTGCTCGGTCAACGCAACAAACCCTCTCATATCCAGCCATCGATCTTGAGGAACGGGGGAAGCTGGATATAAACCCCGAGATATTGCGTCTTCCTCCAATATGAACACGTGGATATCATTTTCCAGGTGCCAGCCCCGCCAATTAACGTGCAGTAACGCTTGAACGGCATCTTCGATGAGCAAAATACTATCGCCCTCGGCAACGGTGAGGAGCATCTGTTCTGCGGGCTCGCTATGCGTGGGCTTGTTCAAAATATGTAACATGGCGCTGCCCATTCAAAAATTCATCACTTGAGAGTGGCGATGTAACAACTCGGGCAACCCCGCGTCGGCCACTACAGTCGCCCCCTCTACTAGCTGGTCGACTTGCAAGTGCAGCGCATCCAGCGCGCTTTGTGGCACTAACAGTTGATCGATGTCGTACATCTCCAGCATATCGATGGTCGGTAGCGTCGCTTTCTGCCCTGGCGCACCCGTTTTTTGCTCTTTTAGCAGGGCCAGTACGCCCTGCCCAAGAAACAGTAGCCTGACCGTTTGGCCAAACGCGGCCGCTACCAAAGCCACGTCCAGCCCCTCTCGCAGGGCATTGGAGCTATACGGCGCATGACGAATGATCACCAGCCGCTCGTTTTCATGACTCATCGTACTGCTCCCTACGCAAAGGTGATCACACGATCGCAACGCTGTTGAAGGGCGAGCAATTGCCCCAGGCCGGTCAATTCGAACGGCGCTTGTAGGTTGAAGTGCGTTTGGCCATGGCGCTTGGCCTCGGTCTCGCTCATTATCCCCCGGCGCAGCGCGGCAGCAATGCATACTTCCAGTGCAACGCCATGCTCGTGGTGCAACGCAATCCACGCATCACGCATGTTGAGTTCGTCTTGTGGCGGAGTCATTAACTGTGAAGCGTTATGAACTCCCTCTTGATAGAAGAAAATTCCCGCCACTCGGTGACCTGTATCAATGAGCGCCTTGGCAAAGCGAAGTGCCGAGTGCGGTGCTGCACTGGCGTAAGGCGCGCCCATGACCAATAAGCCGTACTCCATTGTATCGTCTCTTAATGAACCCGTGAAAAAAAACAGACCCTACCTAGTAGGGTCTGTTGGGGATGCCGTGTCAAGTGACAGCCTGCATGCTAACGATCAGTCGTTGCTCATGATACCCAGAATAGAGAGCAGGCTGACGAACAGATTGTAGATAGAGACGTAGAGCGTCACCGTGGCGAGGATGTAGTTCGTTTCACCAGCGCGGTGCACGATTTCACTCGTTTGATAGAGGATCGCGGCAGACGCAAATAGCACGAAACCTGCAGACACCATTAGCGACAGCGCGGGGATGTTGAAGAAGATACCCGCCACCATGGCGAGGATCAGCACGATGGCACCCGCCATCAGGAAATTACTCAAGAAGCTGAAGTCTTTTTTTGTCGTTAGCGCCACAGCAGACAGGCCAATGAACGTCAGGCCGGTCATGGCCAAAGCGTTCATGATCAACGCGCCACCGTTTGGCAGCGTTAAATAGGCAGAAATAATCGGCCCTAGGGTGAACCCCATGAAACCCGTAAACGCAAAGGTTGCCAGCAGACCTGCTGCGGAGTTGGCGGTCTTGTGGACCAAGAACATCAAGCCATAAGCCCCAATGAAGAACACGAAAATGTTCATCTGCTGGATACCCATGGCTACAGAGGCGCCCGCCGTGACAGCCGAAAACAGCAGTGTCATGGCCAAAAGAGCGTAAGTGTTGCGCAACACCTTGTTGGCACTAGCGCCGCTCACCACACTCTGGGGTTGCGTTCTCGCCGTGTTCGAATCGTTAAAAGCCATGTATCTATGCTCCCTAGTGGTCATACTATCAACGGACAAGGATGCCGTTAGCTAGTTCCAGACGCAAGTCTTAGTCTTCCACGCTAAACATCCGCGTTCGTGTCTCTCCTTTCGATTGGGTTGACTATGCTTTAACTCCTACACCCACTTGGACAGATCCATGCGCCATAAAATTCCTACTTCATTTACTTGCTTCGGTCTTTTGACACTCGCGTCGCTGTCGTTCGCCACGACGGCTAATGCGTATACGCCCAGTGGAGAGGACGTTAGCTACGATGTAAACGGCGAACGTTTCGAAGGCTACTTCATCTCAGGGGGCGACAACGCCAAGGGGAGCGTCATCATCGTCCACGATTGGGACGGTATAGATGATTACGAACGACAGCGCGCCGATATGCTTGCAGAGCAAGGATACGATGCGTTTGCCGTCGACCTATTTGGGGCAGGCAATCGTCCCCAGGCCACTGAAGACAAGCAGGCAGCCACACAAGCCCTTTATCAAGACCGCGAACGCATGCGAACGCTGACACTGGCAGGGCTCGATCAAGCACGAGCATCAGGCACCGCCACACAGGCGGTCATCATGGGGTATTGCTTTGGGGGTGCAGTCGCCCTAGAGATCGCTCGTTCGGGCGAAGCCAACGATATTGCTGCTTACACGAGTTTCCATGGCGGACTAGACACACCCGATGGGCAAGCCTATTCAAGTGACACGCCGCCGATTTTCATTGCTCATGGCGGTGCTGATGAGGCAGTGAGCCTAGACGATGTGGCAACTCTAGCGGAGGAACTGGAAGCCGCGGGAGTGACGTATGAAGTCGGCATCTATTCGGGTGCACCGCACGCGTTCAGTGTCTTCGGCAGCGGTCGTTACCACCCGCGTGCCGATGAGCAGTCCTGGGCAACGTTCAATCAGTGGCTAGAAGAGATGCTGTAAACACACGGTAGAAGGTCACCGAATAAAAAAGGGTAGCCGATGCTACCCTTGTTCGATGCCCGAAGGCTCGGCTTGTATGCCATGAAATGCTTACAGCAGCGGCGGCTCGTGATCATCGCCATCTTCTTCTTTTTGCGGTGTGACGACCGTCGACGTGACTTGGCGAGCATCTTGAGCGTTATAAAGACGCGCATCGATAATACTCAGCACGCTTAACTGTGCAAACAACACCGCAAAACAAACGATTAAGCCTTTTAACATGGTCGTGGCCCTTTGCCAGACGAAACGCTCGTCTGAATGATGAGAATAGTAGCGCAGGGCCAATAGAAAGCAACGCGGCGCTCAAAATAAATGGCGCGTCTACTAGGCGAATTCTTCGGTGTCGATATCCGCCTGCTGTGCTTCGTTGTAGCGCGCGCCAGCGACGTCGTTGGGACGCATCATTTCGTTGAGCAGCGCAAGGTCTGGCTCGCTCAACACCAGCTGTTCAGCTCGTAGATTTTCCCGCATATGGGTGACAGAGCGTGTTCCGGGAATCGGCACGACATGCCTTCCCTGCGCTTTTACCCACGCCAACGCCAACTGGGCGGGAGTGATCTCCAAGCGGCTTGCCACGGCCGTGAACTGCGCCAGCAGCGTGAGGTTATGGTGACGATTATCGCCATTGAAACGCGGCATTCCGGCGCGCATGTCGCCTTCGGCAAAGACGGTATCGGCATCGATGGCGCCGGAGAGAAACCCTCGACCCAAAGGGCTAAACGCCACCAGCGCCGTCCCTAGGATTTGGCACGTCTGGCTCAAGGCGATCTCGGGATTACGCGTCCATAGCGAGTATTCGGACTGCACCGCCGCAATCGGATATTCGGCGTGCGCCTTACGCAGCGTGTCGGCCGAAATTTCTGAAAGACCGACGGCCCTGATTTTACCCTCCTCGACCAGCCGCCCCAGTGCGCCCACACTCTCCTCGATGGGCACTTGGCGATCCATACGATGAAGGTAATAAAGATCCAGATGATCGGTTTGCAAGCGCGCCAGGCTCTCTTCACATTGGCGGCGCAGCGTCTCGGGCCGCCCGTCGATCACTCTTTTACCGCTCTCTGGGTCCATGGCCATGCCGCACTTGCTAGCCAAAAAGAATCCTTGCCGTTTGGACGCGAGCGCCTTACCCAGCAAGCGCTCGTTAGCCGTCGCACCATATAGCGTGGCCGTATCAAAATGGCGGTATCCCATTTCGAAGGCCTCGTTGAGTGCTCGTATGCCCGCTTGCTCGGGCACGTGTTGCCCATAGCCATGGGATAAATTCATACAGCCAAGCCCAATGCGCGGCGAGGCCACTTCTTTCAAACGATCATAAAACGCTGACATACCACTCCTCACTCAATAGGCAGACCATCAATAGGAAGATCACGACGCTATCGTCTGCCTGGACTGCAAGATTGCACAAACAGGCACCTGTGTCCCCAGCCAATCCGGCAAGCGGTGTTCGAGATAATATCGCGGCCGCCAAGGGGCGCCCTCGATGAAACCAACATGGCCGCCACTGGCCCAGAGTTCCAGCGTCACACACTCTGGTATCATATCGGCCTCGGGTACGCTGTGCGGGTAAATGAAGGGATCGTCTTGGGCGTGCACGATCAGCGTCGGCACTTGAATGGCTGATACGAAGAAGGCGCTACTGCAGCGTCGGTAATACTCCTCAGCGCTGGCAAAGCCGTGCAAAGGGGCCGTGACGCGACCGTCGAAATCCCAAAACGTTTCCATTCCGTCCAACGTTTCCAGAGACGTCAAACGCTCAAGCTCTTGCTCTCGGCCCTGCGTACGGAAAGCTCTCTGTTTGGATTCCACATAATGACGCAAACCGCGTAGAAATCGCGCCTGGTAAACCCTCGAGAAGCCATGGCGAATTCGTTCGGCACAGTGGTCCAGCCGAAACGGTACTGATACCGCCACGGCGGCTCGGAGCATGCTTTGGCTGCCTGTCTCACCGAGATATTTCAACAGCACGTTGCCGCCTAGGGAGTAGCCCACGGCCACGAGCGGCTTATTCGGATAGCGTGCGGCTAACTGCGTGACGATATCGGCAAGGTCTTCGCTGGCACCGGAATGATAACCACGGGCTCGATGATTGGGTTCGCCGGAGCAGCCGCGCCAATTGACCGCCACACTTTGCCAACCCTGCTCGGCCAGCGCCTGCTGCTGGCCTAGAATGTACAGCGATGACGAGCTCCCGGTGAGGCCATGGAGTAGAATAGCGCAGCGCGTCGCTTCCCCTCGTGGCCCGTACCAGTCCAGATCGATGAAATCGCCGTCCTCCAGTGTGATACGCTCTCGATGACGCTGGAGCCGAGGCGTGGCTCGAAAAAGAGGGCTATACAGCGTTTGCAGATGCCCGCCGGGTAGCCAACGCGTTGGACGAAAAGTGAAAGGGGAAGAGCGCATGCCATGAGTACCCGCCGAGAAAATCGTCGATCAGCTTAGCAAATTTTCGATAAAAAACGGCGGTTGAGCGCTCTTCTCAGTTCTAATCGTCGACATCGACTTTACGTAAATCATCGACGGCCACCCCGCTTGGCAACTCCTCTGGTGATGCAGGCAGCCAAACCGGTGATAGATCACTATCTTCACGACCGTCTTTATGGGTATGGCCAGGAATGCGATACACCACCTGCTCATGTCGATGATCCCACGCGTAAATCCTTTCCATATGCGCTCCTTGTGACTTTGAAACTTTTCGATAGGGTCATGCACGCAACGATAGACCCGTAACGCCCGAGAGGATTCCCTGTGCTTTGCTATAGTCAGGCTTCCTCTCTCCTAGGAGACACCTATGCTTGCTCTGCAACGGCTTCGTAAAACCTTCAGCACGCCTCAGGGCAAACTCCAGGTACTGGGTGGGGTCGACCTCCATCTAGCCCGCGGCGAAAGCCTCGCGCTGATGGGCGAGTCCGGTAGTGGCAAGTCCACCCTGCTCCATCTTGCCGCTGGCCTGGATACACCCGATAGCGGTCAAGTCGTTATCGATGGCCAGTCACTCTCCGAGCTCAATGAAACCCAGTGTGCCCTTCTCCGCCGTCAGCAGTTAGGGCTGGTGTTTCAGCAATTTCACCTCGTGCCGAGCCTGAACGTAGCCGACAACCTAAGCTTGCAGGCAAGGCTAGCAAACAAAGAAGATCCTGGGTGGAGCCGTCATTTAATAGAGCGGTTAGGGCTTGCCGGGCGTGAAGCGCACTACCCCGAACAGCTTTCCGGGGGCCAGCAGCAGCGGCTTGCCATTGGGCGAGCGCTCGCCGTGCGCCCGTCGCTACTGCTGGCCGATGAGCCCACCGGCAATTTAGACGAGCAAACGGCAGGGCGCGTGCTGGAGCTGCTGCTTGAACTGGTCAAGGAGACCCGCTGCGCGATGTTGATGGTGACGCACAGCGGCCGCGTTGCTGCGCCACTGGACCGCTCCCTGCGTTTACATCGGGGCCAACTTCAGGACGCTGTCGCATGATGGGACACGTACTGAGGACACTGCTCAGCCACTATAAGCGCCACCCGACGCAGTTGGCGATGCTACTAATAGGTTTATGGGTCGCCAGCGCGCTATGGAGCAGCGTGCAGGCGATTAACACCACTGCAAAAGAGAGCTATGCCCGCGCTAGCGCACTGTTCACTTCAAGCAGCGATCAGCTCGACCGCTTGGACGGCGCACCGCTGAGTATGGACGACTACCTAGCGCTACGCCGGGCGGGACTGCCTGTTTCACCGCTGCTCGAAGCCACGATCCTCCACCAGGGCACCACCCTAACGCTACTGGGTATCGACCCCTTCACGCTCCCCTCCGGTGACGGCACTAGCTCGCTCACAGCGTTCATGACACCTCCTTGGCAGACACAGCTCGCAGCGGACTCCCTACCCTCCATTGGGCTGAACCGCGCGGACGCGCCAGGCGCAACACCCCTCCTTGGTGGATACCACTTACCGCCCTTAACGCTGCGTAATGATCTCCCTCCCGGCACACTGGTCATGGACATTGGCGCGCTATCTGCGCTGCTTGGCGAGCGGGCAACGCTTAGCTTGGTCGCCGAACCAGACGCCATTAGGCAACCCCCTAGCGGCTACCGAATGACCCGGGCGGCCAGCGTGGCCTCACCGGGCCAGTTGACCGATAGCTTCCATCTCAACCTGACGGCACTGGCTTTTCTTTCCCTGATCGTTGGACTATTTATCGTCCAAGCCACGCTTGGCTTGGCCATGGAGCAGCGGCTGGCGACGATGCGCACGCTACGGGCACTGGGAGTACCGGCCGCTACACTTACTGCCGCCATATTGTTGGAACTTTTAGTGTTAGGTGGCATTGGTGCCGCCGCCGGATTGGTCAGCGGGCTGTGGCTGGCAGGTAAACTCCTGCCTGATGTCGCTAGTACGCTAAACACACTCTATAGCACCGAGGTGCAGAGCGCCTTGAGCCTGCCTTGGCATTACTGGCTTGGAAGCCTCGCCATCACACTGGGTGGCTTGTTGCTTGCCGGTAGCGGTACGCTATGGCGTGCCGCCACGCTCAATGTGCTTGCCTTGGGCCATGACCACGCTTGGCGAAGCAGCTATCAGCGCCAGCTACGCCGCCTCACCATTGCGGGGGGCGCTGCAGCACTCACGACACTGGGGGTGGCACTCTGGTTGAGCAGACTTCCTAGCGGCAGCGGCTTACTGCTGAGTTTTGGACTCGTCGCGGCTCTGCTACTGACCTGTGCGCTCTGCTTACCGCCGCTTCTTGACATCTTACTACGCTGCTTGCAGCGCATCTTTCGCCGCGCCGCCCTGCTGCAATGGTCCGTGGCCGATATGCAGCGGCAGCTTCCTCGACTATCGCTGGCCATGATGGCACTTCTCATCGCCCTGGCTACGAATTTAGGGGTGAGCAGTATGGTCGGCGGCTTTCGGCTGACCTTTTTAGAGTGGCTGGACCAGCGTCTCACGGCTCCCCTATACATTAACGCCGCTCCCTCGACCCTAGCGCCCCTCAACATGTGGCTTCACGAACAAGCGAGCGTGTTGGACACTCTTCCCACCGCCAGAGGCACGGCGGAGGTACTCGACGTGCGCACGGCGTCCGCGCATCAAGCCCCTCCAGCAGGCGCTGTTTCGCTCTTCGGGATCCATCCCATACCCAGACTGACCGACTACTGGCCCCTGCTAGCCACCGAGCGAGGCATCTCTGCAGCTTGGCAAGCACTGCGCGAAGACGACGTATTCATCAACGAGCAAATGGCGTTTACCTATGGCTTTGTCCCCGGGGACACTCTGACACTCGCCACTCGACAGGGCAGCCAGGAAGCGACCATCGCTGCGATCTACCCTGATTATGGCAACCCGCAGTCGCAGATCGTCATGACCGTCGACGCGCTGACCCAACGCTTTGCGGGTGAGCTGGCTACCGTGGGGGTGGCTCTGCGAACCGACGCAGACGAAGCGCGGTTTCGTCGCGACCTCATGGATACGTTCGGCCTGTCAGGTGAGGCGCTGGTGGACCAGCAGGAGATCAAGCGAACGGCGAGGCAAATTTTCGAGCGCACCTTTACTATTACCCGCGCGCTCAATGCACTTACCCTCGGCGTGGCCGCCTTGGCACTGCTGGCCACACTGCTGGCCCAGGCGCATCAGCGCCAGCGTCATCTCGCCGCGCTATGGGCGCTGGGAGTGCCACGCAGGACGTTGGTGGTGCTACCGTTGATGCAGTTAGGCGGACTCTCGCTTCTCACCGGGCTATTAGCCCTACCGCTGGGCATTGCGATCACTTGGCTGTTGGTGGCCGTCATCAACGTCGCGGCGTTTGGCTGGCGATTACCGCTCCAACTGTTTCCCAGCGACATCATGACGATGTTGTTGACGGCGATCGGAGTGGCACTGCTTGCGGCCATCCTTCCCTGCTGGAAGCTCTGGCGCAGCGCGCCTAGCACGTTGCTCAACGAAGGAGTCACATGAACAAACGCACCCAGCAAGCGTTGCTGACCGCGTGGATGATCGGCATGGCCACCCTGCTGGTGGGCTGCAGTGAGCCAAGTGACATGTCGTCCCCCCAAGCGGGCTTTGCTGGACTAGGAGCGGAGGCAGAAGGTTACGCCCAGGCTAGTGCCGAGACGCCGCTCGTTTTCCCCGACGACCACGGACCCCATCCCGACTACCGTATCGAGTGGTGGTATCTTACTGCCAATTTGGAGGATAGCGTCGGCCAGCCGCTAGGCCTTCAATGGACGCTCTTTCGCCAAGCACTGATGCCCCCCGATGAGCGTCCAGCGCCTATTGAGTGGGCCAGTGACCAAGTCTGGATGGCTCACATGGGATTATCTAAAGGGGGCACGCATTTGGCGGCGGAACGCTTTGCTCGCAGCCACAGTGAACAGTCCCAGGGTCAGGCGGGCGTCACGGCGTCGCCGTTTCAAGCTTGGATAGACGATTGGCGCTTTCAAAGTCCCGCCTCCGCGAACTTCGAGCACTTCACCCTTAGCGCCTACAGCGGTGAGGGCAATGAGCGCTTTGGCTACGCGCTAACGCTGTCGGCAAAAGGCCCGCTGGTGTGGCACGGCGACAACGGATTCAATGCCAAAACCGTGCAAGGCCAGGGGTCGTATTACTACAGCCAGCCCTATCTACAGATCGAAGGAAGCGTCACACTCAATGGCGAACAAACGAGCGTGACCGGCAGGGGCTGGCTGGACCGCGAGTGGAGTAGCCAACTACTCACCGCGGAGCAGACCGGTTGGGATTGGTTTTCCCTGCACTTGAACGATGGGCGCAAGCTAATGGCCTATCGGCTACGGGGCGGCGGAGAGAACGGCGGCGACTACTCGTTTGCCCATCTGTTCGACGCGAATGGCCACACCGAGCAGATAGGCTCCCAGGAGATTACCCTGGCCCCGCTTACGACCGAGCGCGTCGCGCAGCGCGATATACCGACGACCTGGCAATTGGAAATGCCCAACGCCGGGTTGGATCTCACGATCGAGGCCCGCCATCCCAATCGCTGGATGCCGACCACCGTGCCCTATTGGGAAGGGGATGTGACGGTGCGAGACACCATCACGCAAGAGGCGCTAGGAGTCGGCTATCTAGAAATGACCGGCTACGCAACGAGCAAATGAGCCGTATTCACTCGCGCTCGCCCGCGATGGGCTGCCAGCCTTGGGGTGAGTAGCGCTCCAGGCCATTTTCGCCCAATCGCGTTAGCCACAGCCAGCGGTGGTGAATCAACTCGGCAACGACCGGCTGGCGCTCGATGATGGCCTCGATACGCGCCTTGGGCGCATCCACGACCACCGTAAGACGCAGCGGTTCGTGGTGCAGCGTATCGCCATCGCGCAGCGACTGCTCTGGCAAACCGATACGTAGCTGGGGAGAGTTCCCTTCGATCACGCCCACGTGACCGCCCACCACCGAATGCAATAGCTTGTTGCCCCCACCGTACAGGTCGGGTACCACGGTCGAGGCGTAGTACTGCAGGTTGATCCAACTAGCGACCAGCATTGGCGCCATCATCAATCCTTCCAGTACGCTGCCTTCCGGGTCTTGCTCGGGGTAGTACTCGTGCAGAAAAGCGCGGCCATCCAACGCTTTACCTTGGGTGCGCGCCCTGGGCGCGAGAATCAACGCGGCGTTATTGACCAGACCCCACTCCGGGCGCGGCTGCGACCAATCGGCGCCACGCATGGCCATGCTTTTCAAACGTTCGATCGCGCCCTCTTTCTCAACACCCAGAGCGGGAGCACGCTCCAAGCGAGTGGCCGCACCGGCGCGCTGGGCAGCAGTTTCGAAAGCCCTCAGTGCGCTTTCCAACGTCTCGGGCATCTGCTCGTCGTGATAGACGTGCACCCGGTCGGTCAGCGTACAGTGCGTCGCCGCTAGCGCGAAAAATGGCGAAGGCAGCACGATACCCATCTGTGGCAACGCCTGCTGAACCTCCGTGTCATTCAGTAGCGCAGCGGCGACCCGGGCATTCATGCCACCACCCTGGCCGCCACAGGCACCGCAGGTCAGCCCGGCGTGGTGGGGGTTGTTGTCACTTTGTGAATCGTGCCCCACCAGTACCAACAGCGAAGCGCTTGGGCGCCCCAAGAGCGTGAGCAAATTTTTCGCCAATGCCACCTTGTCATGGCGTGCAATCGGCTCGCCGTCGTAAAAATGAAACAATCCTGCGGGCGCCTCGCACTGCGGCACCGGTGCCTGCTTGCGCAGACTGTCTTTGATCAGCTTCCAGCCCCAGGCAATCCCGGTGGTCTCGACGAGCGTGAACGTCGAGAGCGGCGCGTATTTGGCATGGCGTACGCTTTGACGCTGGCTCTCTTGCTGATAGCGCTGCATGCCTTGTGCATGAGGATCAGGCGTGCCGATGCGGTAGGCGGGCTTCAGCAGCCCCGGCACGCGGGGTTGAGCCCGCTCGGGGCCGGTGTCCGCATCGGCGACCGGCATGCCGAAAAACCCGGCTACCCCAAGCGTGCCCACCGAGGCGTCGGCGTTCTCCAAGTGGCGACGAAAGCGCTCCGAACGTACGTCGATACAAAACGCAGCTTGCACCTTGGGTACGTGGGGCAGCGGCTCACTCGGTGCCGCCAGCACCGATGCAAGCGCGCGCTGATACCCCAGCTCATAGGCGTGCTGCCAGCACCACAGCGCCTCGTGTTGGTCAAGCGTGCTCTGCCCGGTTTGCCACTGGGAAAACCATTCTCTTCGCTGAACGGTGGTGAGCTGATCGACTCCGAGCCACTCCCAAACCAGCGCCATGGCCGCCAGCTGGTGTATTCCAGCACTCGGCTGTTGATCAGCCGAGTGCCACCCAATCCCCTGACACCAGGAAGCCCAGCCGTTGACTCTCAATAGCAGCGTATGGGTCAACGCCTCGAGGGCCTCTGGCGTCAGCGTCCAATCCGCCGCAACCTGCTCGACCGCGGCCATGGGCTCATCGGGCAGCGCCCGTAGCGACTGGCGAAGCGTTTTAGGCCAGCGTAAATCGTGCTGTACCGTATGTTTCCAGAAGGGATACAGCGACTCCCCAGTAGGATTTGACCAGCGCTGCTGATGCTGGTCGAAGTAGCTGGCGCAGCTTTCTGCAAGCGCAACGAACCCATCGTGCCCTTTCAGCACCTCCCAGGCGCTGCGCAGCGGCGTGGCTGCTTTCGGCGGAGATGCCAAGTAGCCGACTAGGCTCTGTTCACTGTAAGCATAGCCGCCCTGACGCAGCGCTTGCTGCACATCCTGAGATGTGATGCGCCCCGCCTCCCATGCATGGCGATAAAACTCGGCGGGCATGGTCATTGGCTCCCCAGCACGGCGGCTCAACGCTTGGCTCACCTGCTCGATGGGCTGATGTTTGAGCCCCCACCAAGGGTTGACCGCAATCCACTGATCCAGAGGCCATACCGGGGCAATGGCGTCGGTGGCACGCTTCAAAGCATCAAGGTACGACGACGTCATGACCACTCTCCTTTCAAACCGTGGGCCAGCGGTGCAGGACGTGACCAATCATGAATGGGAGCAATGGCATCGACGGCGCGCTGGAACGGCAGCGCCAAGTAGAGGCCTTGGCTAAAGTGAACCCGCCAGCGCGCCACACAAGCCGCCTGCGGAAAGAGCGTGACCGCTCCGGCGGCCAGCACCAAACTCGCCAGCATCAGCGTGCCCAGCAAGCCCGCCATCAGCGTCAAGGGGGCATACGCACTGGGTAGCGCAGGCGCGAGCATGCTGTGAAGCAAGGCATACAGTGGCACCAGCCCCAGCGCCATGACGAATAGCGCTAAACGCTTGCGCTTTGCCGTGCCCACGGGCATGCCCAATAGCGTGCTACCCACGGCCAAGCTCAGCAGTGCCCCGAGTAGCGGGTTGTGGCTTACCAGCGTGGGGAACACGGCCAATACCACTGCGGCAAGCGCAGCCGCAGGCAGCGCAAGGGCCAGTCGCTGACGGATCGGGGCCAGCGGCAAGCGCTCACAGCGAGCCGCACGGGCGGTACGGCCAGACGCCAAGAACGAGTGAGCTTTGTAGAGCGAGTGCGCCAGCAGATGCGCCAACGCCAGGGTGTAGGCACCGACGCCGATTTCGAACAGCATGAAGCCCATCTGCGCACAGGTCGACCAGGCCAGCGCGTGCTTGACAGACGTTTGGGTCAGCATCGTCATGACGGCCACCAGAGCCGTGAAACCACCCACGGCGATGAGCAGATAGTGCCCCAGCGTCAAGCCATCGAAGACTGGAAATAGACGTAGCCACACGAAGCCCCCCAAGTTGATCACCCCTGCATGCAGCAGCGCCGACACGGGCGTGGGTGCTTCCATGACTTTGATTAGCCAGCCGTGCATGGGCACCTGGGCACACTTACACAGTGCCGCCACCGCCAGGGCAACGGAGGCCGCCTCTACCTGCCAGCCACCTGAGCCAGCGGCAGCCGCGGCAAACAGTTCGGGCAGTTCGAACGTGCCAAAACGCGCATAGAGCAGCGCTACCGCTGCGATCAGCGCAATATCGCCGATACGGCTGACGACGAATTTCTGCCAGGCCGCCCGCTGCGCCTCCACACGCTCGGGATAGAGTGTCAAGAGATGGTGCAAGGCAACACTGACGCCGACCCAGGCAATCAACATCACGACCAAGTGATGGGTAAACACCAACAGCATCACGCTGGCGAGGACGACCAGACACCACGGCAAAAAGCGACGCTCTCCCCGGTCACCTTTCAAGTAGCCCTCGGCAAAGCGCAGTAATACGGTACCCAGCAGGCTGATGAGCAGCGCCATCCACACCGCCAAACCGTCGGGGTACAATCCTAAAGGCTGGGCGGTTTCGGGCAGGCCGGTCGGTAACCCCCAGGCATCCATCAAAAGCAGCGCGCCCACGGCAAGGCTCGCTACCAGCGCACTTAGGGTCAGTAGACGGCCCGCTTTCCATGCACGGCCTAGCGATTTGGAGGTGCCAGCTCGGGCGCTCGCGCCTGCCACTACCAGTAGCGATACCGGAATCAGTAGCCATAACGCGAGCAGTGCCAGCACCGCGAAGTCGATGAATTGAGGCATAGCCGTTCTCCCTTGGTCGTATCCCAAAGACTATGCCGCCCTCGTCACCATATAAAAAATAGTTTATATCTGATAAAACGTTCGCTAAAAAAGAACGAAAAGACCCACCTTGCTGAGATCTCCTGCCATGAAGCTCAACTACCACCATCTTTACTACTTTTGGCAAGTGGCAAAATTAGGCCATCTCACCCGCACGGCCGAGGCGCTGCATGTCTCTCAGTCGTCCCTCTCGCAGCAGATTCGTCAGTTAGAGGAGCGCTTGGGCCAAGCGCTGTTCATTCGAGAGGGGCGCCAGCTGCATCTTTCCGAAGCCGGCAGGCTCGCCTTCGATTACGCCGAGGCCATTTTTACCCAGGGAGAAGAGCTCAGCGCGCTGTTCGCCGAGGGTGGCCACGCCCACCGCGAGGTCGTTCGCGTGGGGGCGGTCGCCACGCTGTCGCGTAACTTTCAGGAGGGGTTCGTAAGGCCGCTTCTAGGTCGAGACGATTTGGATTTGATTTTGCAAAGCGGTGGGCTCGACGACCTGCTCAGACGGCTTTCTGCCCATAAGCTCGACGTGGTGCTCTCGAACCAGCCCGTTCGCGGCGATAGCGAACACCCCTGGCACTCTCAGCGACTGGCGCGCCAGCCTGTGAGCCTGATCGCCACGCCTCATCTTTCCCCCCCGCCCATATTTCCTAGCGCGCTAAACGGGCATGCTTTCATCTTACCCGGCGTGGAAAACGCTACGCGCCACGCGTTCGATCAGCTTTGCGGCCATCATCGTCTCACGCCCAAAATCGCCGCCGAGGTGGACGACATGGCCATGATGCGTCTGCTGGCGCGGGATACCCAGCACATCGCCGTCATGCCACCGGTCGTCGTGCGTGACGAGCTCAATAACGGAACGCTCAAAGATTACGGCGCGCTCCCCGGCGTCTGGGAAGAGTTCTACGCCATTACCATCCAGCGCCGGTTCGAGTCGCCTAGCTTGAAAGCGCTGTTAACACGCACGGGGGAATCGCTGCTGGATTGAGCCAGAAGTGAACGTAACGCAATTCGCTAAGTTTGGCTAGGAATCGTGGACAGCTTAATTGGCATCAAAAAAACCCGCCGAAGCGGGTTTTTAGGCACCATTTACGTCATGGTCTTTCCCAAAGCATGCTCCCTGAGGGATCGTCCAGGCGAAGCACCTCAATACTTAGACTGGCGTCATCACCAATCGATGGGTTGCCCCATGGGCCAGTGCTATCGGGCGCTAAATTCCATTCCAACGTTTCGCCCGGCTCGATACCGCCAGAAATGGTGTAGTAGAACGTCTCGTCGACCCAAGGCACCGAACGACCTGGGCTTTGCAATACACCTCGGAAGTGCGCCCTCGCGACTGGCTCGCCAGTGTTGTTGGTCACGCGCAACGTTATTACGGGATCAGCATTCAACGAGTCATCATCAATTAGCTTGTACTCGGCGCTTTCGATAACGAAGCGGTCCAGCATCTCTTGCGCAATGGGAATGTCAAGATCGTCAGCCTCTTTGCTTTTCTCGGGGAGCTCTCCCGCGAGCTCGAGCACCTCAGGGCCGCTAAGGCCGTGCAAACTGCGACGAGCCTCTGTGGCCATGTCTTCAAGTTCATCATCACTTAGCTCGCTGATCTCGACAATCGTCATCCCTTGCTGAGATCGACGCATCAACAGAGCTTCGACGGCTTCGTTAAAGCGCTCTGCCTCTGCTTCATCTAACGAGGCGCGAATTTCTTGAAGTGACCTGTCGAAATAGCGCGGGTTTGAGCCGTCAATGGTCGGTTCTGCATGAGCAATACCTGACATGGCCAACGCTATCGCTAGAGCTAATACCCGTTTCATAAACGCACCGTCCTGTTGGTTGAGATATCAACATAAGCCAAATGGCCGGCCTTGAACATATTTCTTAACCACGAGCCCCCGTGTGGGTAGCCGACAGGGAATGTGTCTTGAAAACGATCCACCGAGCGTTTTAAGGCGACAAAGTGATTGGCATGGTGGGCACTTTATTTTCCCAATCTTGCGGAAGTTGGCTATTGATTGCGGGCCATTGGTCCGCTGGATAATGAGGGCTGATTGCATAGCAGCCTGGAGGTGTTCCCAATCGCCCAGAAAAATTCGCACGGCGGGGTCAGTCTGATTAACTATCTTTTTCGGAAGGCTCGTTAGTGTCATCACCTTTCTGTTGTTTGGCAGCTCGCCCCTCCAAAACGCGAGGCGCAACAAAAAGAGCGACCATACCAAACAGATCCAGAGCCCCGATAATACCTGCAACGACAGTGCTAAACGGCGCGATCACCGCAGCGGTAATGAAACCGCCAATCGCAATAGAAAGACCATAACGCTGTCCACGCTTATCTTTATCAATAGCCCCAGTCAGGCCCGTCTTTTGCATATCATGCGTATGCTTTTGCTCATCCACAGCCATTTGGAGGATGATTTCACGAGTCTTATCATCCGATGCCTGTCAAGCGATGCCTGTCAAGCTTGTTGGAACCTGGAATCAGGCGGCTTCTAATCGCTGATCGCGTTGAACCAGCGGGTCTTCCCGGTCCGGGTTCAGCCAGACCGTCCGGCGCGGTGTCCAGTTCCGAGTGGC